>VAYG01000141.1 GCA_005885015.1 Actinomycetota bacterium
TCCTCGAGGTGTTCTGGGCCATGCACGACCCGACCCAGGTCGACCGCCAGGGTCCGGACGTGGGCGACCAGTACCGGAGCGCCATCTTCACGCACTCGCCCGAGCAGCAGGCCGCGGCCGAGGCCTCGCGGCAGCGGGCGCAGGAAAGGTTCAAGAGGCCCATCGCCACGGAGATCCGGCCGATCACCATGTTCTATCCGGCCGAGGACTATCACCAGGCTTACTACGAGAAGAACGGCCACGAGCCGTACTGCCATGTGGTGCCGACCAGAGTGCTCGAGGACCTCGGTCTGATCTCCGCTCGCGGCTGACAGGATGCCGGCCTGGGTCTACGGCTGTTCGCGGGCCCTGAGGACGCAGAACTCGTTGCCCTCAGGGTCCGCCATCACGACCCACGTCACTTCGCCCTGGCCGATGTCGATGCGCTTGGCCCCGAGCCCGATCAGCCGCTCCACCTCGGCCTCCTGGTTCTCCGGGTTGAGGTCGATGTGCAGCCGGTTCTTCACGGTCTTGCCCTCGGGAACAGGCACGATGCTCAGCGCCGGGTAGGTCTTCTCGTCCCTGGCGATCACGACTTCGTCGGGCGCGCTGTAGATCACCTGGTAGTCGAGGACCGCAGCCCAGAACTTCGCGATCGTCGCCGGGTCCGAGCTGTCGACGGTCACCGTGTACCACTTGCTCCCCATCGTCCGACCTCCGTGGGAAGTCAGGGTAGCGCCATAAGCTTGCGGCATGCCAGCGCCGAGCCGGGCGGGCTATCGACGGCACGGAAGCCACCGCCACCTGATCCGTTCTCCCTTCGGCGGAAGGGCCGTCCACTACTGGCGCAATCTGGGGCCCGGACTGGTGACGGGCGCCTCGGACAACGACCCGTCGGGGATCGGGACCTACTCCATCGCCGGAGCCTCCACGGGATACCGGCTGCTGTGGATGGCCCCCTTCACCCTGCCGCTCCTTGTGGCGGTCCAGTCGATGGCCGCGCGGATCGGCGCGTACAAGGAGGAAGGGCTGGGGCAGGTCATCGAGGAGCGTTTCGGGCGAAAGGTGCTGGTCGGCTCGGTTGCGGTCCTGCTCTTCGTGAACATCGTGACGATCGCCGCCGACCTCGGAGGGGTCGCCGCGGGTCTCCATCTGCTGGTTCCCGTGCCAGTCGGGGTGGTCATCCCGGTCATCGTCGCGGGGCTGCTCGCCGTCGAGATCTTCTGGTCCTACCGGCGGTTCGCGAGCGTCGTGAAGTGGCTCACCCTGGTGTTGTTCCTCTACTTCATCTCCGGCTTCGTGGCCGGACCTGACTGGGGGCAGGTACTGAGGGACACGTTCCTCCCCCACGTCACGATGTCCCGAGACTTCCTTTCCTCCGCGGTGGCCGTCCTGGGCACGACGATCAGCCCCTACATGTTCTTCTGGATCTGTTCGCAGGAGGTGGAGGAGGAGGAAGAGGAGGGTCCGGATCCGGAGGACGATCCGAGGAGCGCGTCGCTGGCCGAACGGAGGCGGCGGACCGACGTCGTCACGGGGATGGCGTACGCCAACCTGGTCTTCTACTTCATCATCCTGTCCAGCGCTGCGACGCTCGGGGCCCACGGCATCAAGGTCCAAACCGCCGAACAGGCTGCCAGGGCGTTGGGCCCGGTGGTGGGGCGGTTCGACGCGGTCCTGTTCGCCGTGGGGATGGTTGGTGCCGGCCTCATCGCCATTCCGGTGCTGGCCGGGGCGGTCGCCTTCCCTCTGGCCGAGCTGTTCAACTGGAGAGAAGGCCTCAACAAGTCACTGCGCAGCGCACCCGGCTTCTACTCCGCCCTTTCGGCTGCCGTCGTGATGGGAGTGGCCCTGAACTTCTTCGGGGTGAACCCGTTCAAGGCACTGCTGTACGCGGCAGTGCTTCAGGGGCTGCTGGCGCCGGTCCTGCTCGTCCTCCTCACGCTGGTGGCCAGCGACCGAACCGTCATGGGATCACACCGCAACGGCTGGTTCGATACGACGTTCGGCTTCCTGGCGGCAGGCGTGATGGCAGCCGCCGCCGTCGCGCTGATCGTGGTGACCTTCGTCGGCTGAAGGCTGTTACTTGGCCGACTTCTTGGCCCGCTTCGCCTGACGCTTCTCCTTCAGGCTGTGCTGGGCCTGTTTCTTCTTGTTCGCTCCACCCTTGTCCTTGGAGGCCATCTCGGGTTTCACCTCCCCCCTGGCACGGTGTCGGTGTAGTCAATCACGAAATCGGATCAAGCCGGCCCAGGGTTGAGCGGGTCTCGGCCCATGGCAGACCGCACCTCGGCGAGCGCGGGTTCCGCCCCCAACCGAGCGAACGCCGCAGCAGCCGCCTCGAATCGCGCCCGGGCCTCCTCGAGGCGACCCAGTCCGGCCAGGCACCGTCCAGCCCCGAAGAGCGCGTAGGCTCCTTCGAGGACGTGGCCCCAACGCGCCCACGCCGCCGCCGCATCTTCGTACATGGCCAGCGCCCCCGCGGGCTCTTGGCGCGCCTCGGTCAGCGCGGCCCGAGCGCTCAGGAGAGTTAGGCGGTACCGCTCGAGGCCGAGCGCGTCCGTGCCTTCGAGCGCTCGCTCGGCGAGTCCGAGATCACCCGCGCCTATCGAGAGCCGCACCAGGTGGGGAAGCTCGCCGGCGCGAACCACCACGTCGTCCCTGGTCAATTCCAGGGCCTCCCCGACGAGACCTGCGGCCCCCGAGAGGTCGGCCGCCGCGAGGCGAGCGACCGCCGCCCCGATCATCGCCCACATCACCAGCGGCGGATCCTCCAACGGACGGGCCTGCTGGAGCACCGACTCGCAGAATCCCCTCGCCCCCGCACCTTGCCGGTGGGCCAGGACGGCGGCCCGGTCCGCGTTGGCGAAGGCCTCGTCGTGTCCGGATCCCTGGCGCTTGGCCTCCTCGACGACCTCCGAGCCCAGTCGGAGCACGTCGTCCCACTCTCCGACCTCGAACAGGACGGTGAGCATGGAGTCCCGGATGGCCAGGGCGGCTTCGCGCAACCCACGCGTCTCGGCGAAGGTCACCCCTTCGCGAAATGCTTCCAGCGCGGCCTGGGGACCCTCGATATGAGCCAGGCAGCTCCCGAGGTTGTTGTAGACGACCGCCGCGGCCCGGCCAACCCCAAGCGCCCGAAGGCTGTGCAGAGCCTTGCGCTGTTCGTCGACCCCTCCGCGATCGCCTTGAATGGCCCGGGCGTAACCTCGGAACGCGCGTGCGCGGGCAGCTGCGACGGACTCACCGACCTGCTCGGACAACTGGATGGCTCGATCAGCCTGCGCCACGACCTCCTGGTAGCGCCCGGCAACCAGTGCCGCGCCAGCGCCCGTCGCAAGGGCTCTCGCCAGCTCCGGCCCGGGAGGGAGTTGTCCGAGGAGCTCGACGGCCTCCGAGAGCAATGCTCGCCCCACCGTCGTTTCCCCCCGGTACTCGAGCACAACCGACTGACGCACCATGGCGTCGGCCGCTTCACCGAGCTGACCCTTGGCGCGGAACCCGGCGATCGCTTCCTTGCCGCGCTGCTGCGCATCCTCGAACCGGCCGGCGTGGAACGCGGCCTCGGCCAGGCTCGCCTGAACCCTGGCTCGGTCGGGATGTCCGGTGGGTGTCAGCTCGAGAGCTCTGAGGAGCAGGGCTTCGGCTTTCCCCACGTCGAGCGACATCGCCCGCCCGGCCGCGAGTCGCAGGTAGCGGGCGGCGGAAGCCTCCAGGTCGAGCAGATCCTGGGTCTGCCCCGCAGCCCTGGCCAGCTCGAGTGCGCTGGTGGCGTGGTGGGCGAGGATCTCGCCCAGGTCTCCCAGCCGCTCGCCAGCGATCCCCTCGATCCACTCCGCTGCCAGGCGGTGCTTCGCCGAGCGCATGGCGCGAGGGATCTGTCCGTAGGCGATGTCTCGAACGAGTGCGTGCAAGAACGCGTATTCGGACTGGCTCCGAAGGCTCGACGAGGGGACCGGCCGGAGCTCCTTCACCTTGGTCTCGTCTGCGTCCGCGAGGGAGGCGACCGCGCCCGACCAAAACACCCTCCCGATGACGGACGCGTCCTGGAGCTCGGCCTTGCGCTCGGGGGCGAGGGTATCGAGGCGGGCGCCGATGAGAGCCTGCACACTCTGCGGAAACTCGAGCCCACCCAGTTCCTTCGTGAGCCGGCCTGTCTCGTCGAACAGGCCGCGGTCTCGGAGGGTGCGGGTGAATTCCTCCGCGTAGAGCGGGTTCCCTCCCGACCGCTCCAGGAGGAGCTCCTGAGTGTCTGGAGGGAGTGAGGCGGCGTGCAGAAGGCTCGAGATGAGAGTGGTGGTCTCGTCCTCCGAGAGAGGTGGGAGCGCCACGACGGCGGCGTTGCGCATCCCCGCACCCCACGTGGGAAAGCGGTCGTAGAGCTCGGGCCTGGCCGTGGCGATCACCAGCAGCGGAGAGGCCGTCGCATGCTCGGCGAGGTGCTCGATGAACGCGACCATCGCCGGGTCCGCCCAGTGAACGTCCTCGAGGACGGCGACCAGGGGGTGGACGCGGCCGACGGCTTCGATGAACTGGAGCCAGGCCGCGAAGGCCTCCTCCCGCTCCACAGGGGTGCCGGCGTCTCCCCCTACGAGCGGCGCCAGGCGAACGTGGAGCCACGCCCGTTCGGAAGACTCCGCCACCAGGCCGGCGAGCAGCTCGGTGAGCTTCTTGTCGCGGTCGGGGGCCGAGTCGGAGTCGAAAACACCCGCCTGTCCCTTCACGATCTCGCCGAGAGCCCAGAACGTGATGCCGTCGCCGTACGGGAGGCACCGACCGCGACGCCACTGCACGGTGGCCTCGGGGGCCAGCCGCGAGAGAGAGGCACCGAATTCGGCCACCAAGCGGCTCTTCCCCACCCCCGGCTCGCCCACGATGGTCACGAGTTGCACGCTCTTCTGCGTGAGCGCTCGGAGGAACGCTTGCTCCAGCAGGCTGCGCTCGAGATGGCGGCCGACGAAAGGCGTCGCGGCCCCCCGCTCGGTGATGGTGGCGAGTGGCCGGACGGCGACCGCTCGCCACACCCGCAAAGGCTCCGTTTTCCCCTTCGCGATGACGGGCTCGAGCTCTTCGTACTCGACGGCCTGGCTGGTGGCTCGGTACGTGGACGCACCGACGAGAATCCCGCCGACGGGCGCAGCAGTCTGCAGCCGCGAAGCCGTGTTCACGACGTCGCCGGCCACGTTCAGCCCTTCGCGCACGCCGTCAGCTGGGGTGACCAAGGCCTCCCCGCTGTTTACCCCGATGCGGACGGCGAGAGGTTCGCCCGTGTGGCGTTCGTTCAGTATTCGGATCCCATCGAGGAGGCGCAGGGCGACACGGACGGCCCGTTCCGGATCGTCCTCGTGGGCAACCGGAGATCCGAACACGCCCATGGCCGCGTCGCCGATGAACTTGTCGAGCGTTCCTCCGTGGCGTTCGATCTCGGCCCGAGCGAGGGAGTGGAACGGCTGGAGGATCGCCCGGACGTCTTCTGGATCGGCTCGGTCGGAGCGCGCCGTGAACCCGACCAGATCGCAGAACAGGACCGTGACCACCTTGCGCTCGGTCCGAGGCGCCGGAGCTTCCGCCAGCGGATGGGCGCAATAGGGGCAGA
>VAYG01000142.1:0-1619 GCA_005885015.1 Actinomycetota bacterium
ACTTCTACCCTGGACAGTGGTCGGCCTGGCTTGGAACCCTTGACAAAGTACCGTCCCCACATGTATTAGCTAGCGTCCAATTCAACAGGGGCTCCCCCCACAGGGCCCCTTCGTCACAGAAGAGGAGGAGGGGATCTCGTGAATCGACTACCTTCGAGGGTGCGTTGGCTCACAACGTCGAGGCGACTGCTCATCGGCGCGGTGGGCGCACTCATCGTCGCCGCATTCGCCGCACCCAACGTTGCGTCCGCCGGTAAGGGGGGCCTGACCACGCTCAGCCCGCTCTCCGCAGGGGCTCAGGTGGCCCGGGCGATCCGAGCCGGGACGGTCAGCCTCTCGCCTGCCGGGGCGCACAGTTCGTCCAGTCCCGATCTGTCCGTCCTTCCGAACGTGAAGGCCTCGAGCGGCACGCAGCCGGTGAACGAGGTTCCGATCACGGCGGATCCGAACAATGCGACGCACCTCCTCTCGGGAGGGAACGACTACAACTGCTCGACGGTCCAGGGCTTCTACTCGTCGGGTAACGGCGGGAGCTCGTGGACCCGGCCGTCGCTTACGACATGTCGGGCAACTCGTACATCTTCGGCATCCAGGAGAGCGGCGGCGTTGGCCGTATCGTCTACCAGAAGTCGACGAATAACGGGTCGACGTGGAGCGCCACCGCCACCGCCATCCTGCCGCTCTTCGCCAGCGGCTTCACCGACAAGGAATGGGCAGAGTCCGATCACGGCACGGCGAGCCCGCGACCGGGCGCGCTGTACGTCTCCGTGACTCAGTTCAACTCGAACTTCTCGCAAGACGCGATCTCCGTCTCGCACTCGTACGACGGCGGCGCCACCTGGTCGACCGTCCAGGTCGACCCGACGCAGAACCTCAGCTCGCAGGTCGACCAGTTCAGCGACCTGGCCGTCGCGAACGACGGCACGGTCTACGTGACCTGGATGCGCTGCCCGAACGTCGGCGGTCTCTGCGCGAACACGACGGCGAAGATGCTGATCTCGAAGTCGACGGACGGCGGGGTGACCTGGTCGGCTGAGAAGCAGATCACGACCGCCAAGCTCACGGCGAACACCTGCGGGGCGTTCTACGGCTGCGTGCCGGGCACCCAGGAGCGGGTCAGCAACATCCCGGTGGTCGACGTCGATCACGCCACCGGCGCGCTGTACGTCGCGTACTACGACGACAGCAGCGCGATCATGAGGGTCTTCGTCCGCAAGTCGACCGACGGCGGCGCGACGTGGGGCTCCCCGAAGTCGATGTTCGGCGGAATGCACCACCAGTGGTTGCACTGGCTGTCGATCGGCCCGAGCGGTCAGGTCGGCGTGTCGACGAACTTCATCAAGACGGGCACCCAGTACGTCACCAAGGCCGCGTTCTCGTTGGACGGCGGTGCGACGTACACGAAGAAGAAGACGTCGACTGTCGCGTCGAACACCACGAGCGACGGGTTCGGCGGCGGCTTCATCGGCGACTACACCGGCAACATCTGGACTGGCACGACGCTTCATCAGAGCTGGCCGGACACCCGTACGGGAGTGTCCGCCGACGAGACAGGCGGGCTGCTCACCCCATAGGCGAAACGACCCGACGTTGGAGGGGGCGAACCGGCCCCCTCCAAC
>VAYG01000142.1:1624-8715 GCA_005885015.1 Actinomycetota bacterium
TCTTCTTTCGGTCCGGATAGGCCGCCGGAGGGGGAACGCCCGCCGTCGGCCTGGAGGCGAGAACCGCTGGTTCGCCGGCAGATCGAGCACCTTACAATGTGACCGCGCGAGGAGGGGCGCCGGCGGCGGGCGTCGCGGGCGGATGCAGGAGGGCTTCCTCAGTTCCGAGCCCGATCGTGCTCGTCGCGTCCTCAGAGGCGGCGTCCTCGTCTTCCGGTGGGCCTCGTTCGGATGGTTGATCGCGTCGAACGCCCTGGCCAGCGAGCCGCTCCGGCGGCCCCCGCTCGCCTGGGGAGCCCTGGCAGCGACCGGTCTGTGGATCGTGTTCCTGACCGCGCGCCGAGGCGACCCGCGGGACTGGATGCTCTCGGTCGACCTGGGGATCTCGGCCGGGCTGATCGTCCTGTCCGGGTTCGTCATGCCCCGTCCGGGTGAGGCCAGCGGGCGGTTGTTCTTCGCCACGACGTACCCGGCCAGCTCCGCTCTGGCCTGGGGAGCGGAACGGGGCCCGGGCCCCGGCCTCATCGCCGGCCTCATTCTGGGGGTGGCGCTTCTCCTCAGCCGGCAGGCCAACGGGATCGCCATCTCGGATCTGAGCGGGGACCAGATCGTCAGTCTGGGGAACGGTATTGTCTACTTCCTACTCGCGGGCGGGGCGGCCGGCGTGGTCGAGCGGACCCTCGAGCGATCCTCCCAGCAGCTCCGGTTCGCGGTGGAGGACGCCATCCACGCCCGGGAGCATGCCGCCCGTTTGGCCCATCACAAGGCGATGGCCCGGGCCATCCACGATTCCGTCCTTCAGGCGCTCGCCTTCATCAACAAGCGGGGCCATCAGCTGGCCGGCCTCGAGCCGGTGCCGGCCACCGAGGTGCTCCGGCTGGCGGACATGGCGGACGAGCAGGAACGACAGCTCCGGACGCTGATCCTGCGCGAGCCCGAGGACGCCCCGGCCGGAACCACGTCCCTCCGCGAGGCGCTGGAAGCGGTCGTCGGCCAGACCCCCGACATGGAAGTGAGCGTGAGCGCCGTCGGCCCCATCTGGCTG
The DNA here is from genome assembly GCA_005885015.1 of Actinomycetota bacterium. GTDB lineage: Bacteria > Actinomycetota > UBA4738 > UBA4738 > UBA4738 > AC-52. The sequence continues at coordinate 2,670 of VAYG01000142.1, forward strand.
CCCCAGGCCGACGTGGAGCGATTGATGGGCGCGGTCCGCCAGGCTCTCGACAACGTGGCCGAACACTCGGGCGCCAACCGCGCCGCCATCTTCAGCGAGATCGAGGACGGCTGGGTGACGGTGTCGATCCGCGACAACGGCCAGGGGTTCCTCTACAACGAGGAACAGCTTCGGGCCGAACACAAGGCCGGCATGCTGGGCAGCATGAAGGGCAGGATCGAGGACATCGGCGGCAAGATGCGCGTCCACACGGCCCCCGGAGCGGGGACCGAGGTGGAGTTCCGCGTGCCGGTCCGGATCGGCGCGGGCGAGGCATGATCGGCAACGCGGCCGAGGGAGAAGCGGCGGCCCGCTCCGCACCGCTGCGGATCCTCCTGGTGGACGACCACCCGATGTGGAGGGACGCGGTCCGCGCAGATCTGGAAGGAGCGGGGGTGGCCCAGGTTGTGGGTGAGGCATCGGACGGCGCGGAGGCGGTCGAGATGGCCCGGCGCACGTCCCCGGATGTGGTGCTGATGGACCTGAACCTGCCGGTCTTCGGTGGGGCCGAGGCGACCCGCCGGATCATCGAAGGGTCTCAAGACGTCAAGGTCCTGGTGCTTTCGGCCTCCGGCGAAGAGGAGGACATCCTCGAGGCGGTGAAGGCCGGAGCGGCAGGATACGTGCTGAAAAGTGCCAGCGCAGAGGAGGTCGTCGACGGCACGGTCCGGGTGGCACGCGGGGAACCCGTGTTCACTCCCTCCTTTGCCGGCCTGGTCCTGGACGAACTCCGCCGCCTGGCCGTGCAGAAGCCCGGCCACTACGTCCTTCCGACACGAGAGGACCAGCTGCTGCGACTCGTGGCGAAGGGCTACTCGTACCACGAGATCGCCCAGCGCCTCTCGATCTCGGCCGCCGCGGTGGGCCATTCCATGCAGAACGTGCTTACCCGCCTGCATCTCCGCCACGAAGACGCCCTCCTCGAGAGCCAGGATGTTGCCGAGGCATCGTCGGACGACCCCACTTCTCGAGGACAACGCGTCCTGGCCACGCTCCTGTTCACGGATATCGTCGAGTCGACCGAGCGCGCTGCTCTTCTCGGGGACCACAGATGGAGGGATCTGCTCGAGAGCCACCACGTGCTGGTCCGCGGCGAGCTGGCTCGATTCCACGGTCGGGAGATCGACACCGCCGGAGACGGTTTCCTGGCCGCCTTCGAGCAGCCGGCCGAGGCCATCGGGGCGGCGCGGGCCATCGTCAGATCGGTCCGGCGACTCGGGATCGACATCAGGGCGGGAGTACACACGGGCGAATGTGAGCGGGTGGGGGACGCTCTCCGAGGGATCGCCGTCCACATCGGCGCCCGCGTCGCGGCCGCGGCGGCGGCCGGAGAAATCCTGGTCTCCGGCACGGTGAAGGAGCTCCTCACCGGGTCGGGGATCGGGTTCGAGGATCGCGGGACGCGGGTGTTGAAAGGTATCCCCGGCCAGTGGCGGCTCTTCGCGGTGGAGGAAGGGGTGGGGAGGTGACGGGTCGGCGGTCGCCTCCCGAGCCGGAGGACCGGGCCGGCGATGAGGCCGCGGCTCCGGCGGCGAGCGAGGAAGAAGCAACGCCGGTGCGAGTCATGGTCGTGGACGACCACCCGGTCTGGAGGGACGGGGTTCGCGCCGACCTCGAACGAGACGGGACGGCCACGGTGGTGGCCGAGGCCGCGGACGGTGGGGAAGCCATCGAGACCTGCCGGGCGGCCATGCCGGACGTGATCTTGATGGACCTCAGGCTCCCGACGGTCAGCGGCGTCGAGGCGATCCGCCGCATCGTCGAGGAGTCGCCCCATGTGCGGATCCTGGTCCTGTCCGTCTCAGGCGACGAGGCCGACGTGGTGGACGCCATCAAGGCGGGGGCAACCGGATACGTCCTGAAGAGCGCCTCCGCCCCTGATGTGGTGGAGGCCGTTCACAAGGTCTCTCGGGGTGAGCCGGTGTTCACGCCCTCCCTCGCCGGACTCGTCCTGGAGGAATTCAGGAGGCTGGCCAGCCGCGATCCCTCAGAGCCCGGCCTGACCCCTCGGGAGAACGAGATCCTCAAGTACGTTCAACGAAAACGGTCCAGAACCACGTCCAGAACATCCTCACCAAGCTCCAGCTGCGGAAGCGCTACGAACTGATGCGATACGCCATCCAGCGGGGCCTCGACCGGACTCCCGAGTGAGCCTGGGCGAGGGCACACCGATCACGGTCCGGTTCGTTTTCCAAGAGGCTGCCTGAGCCGGGCCGGTCGTCCGGCGACCTCAGATCTACTCATCTGATCTGGGCACCTCGCCCCCATCGAGTTGGGCGATTTCCCGTCTGGCCAGGGGCGTTCGGCTCGCCCACCATCGATTCGTCCGAGCACATACGGGCTCGAGGAGGCGCGGTGTCGACAGATCGCCGGTCCGGCAAGAGGACCTTGCGTCAGGGGACCGCGGGGAGCACGATGGCTGCGACCGAAGTGCTTGCTTCGGTGGCCGGGCGATGCCCGGGAACGGAGGGGTGACGGTGGATCCGTCCGAGGAGCGTTCCCGGCTCGCCTACACCCGCGACTTCATCCGGGAGGCTCGCAACAGCGGCCTCATCGACCGGCAAACCTACACCAGGCTCATGCGGATCCTGGAGGGGCGTTGGAACCGCCTCGCCCTCGCCGAACAGGAGGCCGCGGGAATCTCGGACCTGTTGCAGGAGGCCGCGACCACGACGATCCAGACCGGGGTCGCCGCCCCGCCCGCGGCCCTCCCGGCACCGCCACCGATGCCCCCACCTCCCCACCGGAGGGCCACCGCCCCTCAGGCTCCACCGGCCCGCGCCCCCGCTCCGACCGGACCCACCGGGCCGGCCGCGCCTCCCGAAGCTCGACCCGAACCCAGGCCGGCACCCCATCGAGCCGGTCGACCACCGTCGGCTCCGCGCTGGGTCCAGCAGGGGCGTCGCCTCCGGGCCGCGGTGGCGTCGGACCTGGGGATCCATGGGCTGGCCTACCTGGGGGTCCTGCTGCTGTTCGCCGGGACGTTCGGGCTGGTGTTCTTCTCGCTCCAAGACGTTGCCCGCGACGTCCGTCCAGTCGCCGAGGCCGCCATCCCCAGCGCTTTCTTCCTCTCGGCGTGGTTCCTTCGGAAGCGACGCGCTCCCCTGGTCTCCGTGGGGATCGAGCTGGTGGGAGGAGCGTTGCTGCCCATCGTGGTGTTCGCCTCCTTCGTCGACAAGACCCGCCCGGACCTGACGGGACACGCCCTTGTCGCCGGCCTGGCAACCAGCTCTGCGTGCATCGCCGTCGCATACGCATGGTGGGCCAGCCGGCACCCTGGATCGCCACTCAGATACCTGTCCGCTCCGGCCGCCTGGCTCGCCGTGGCGACCCTTGCGTTCCTGTTCAAGACGGATGAGCCCCTGAAGGGGCTGGCCGTCCAGCGACCCGTGGCCATGCAGATGGCTCTGGCCGCGGCGGCTGTGGCCGCCACCCTGCTCCTGGTACGCGTCCGGCCCGGCCACCCTCTCGCGAAGGCGACGAGAGTGGCGGCGGTCCCGGGCATCGCCCTGACCTACCTGCTGACGATCGTTCTGGCGTCGACCCAGCGGTGGTCCCCAGGACCTCTCGTGATCGCGGGCGCGGCCGCGTTGGTGGCGTCCGACTCGCTGTCCGGCTACATCGGCGCCGCCGGAACTCCGCTCCTCCAGTCGGCCATCGTCGCGGTGACCGTCTCGGGGCTCGCGGCTCCATGGGGATTGGCCCCGGTCGGGGCGGCGCTGGCCATCGCCTACATCGGCCTCTTCGAATGGCAGCGGCTCCGACGCGTCCCCCTTGCCATCCGGGTGGTGCCTGTGGCGGGGGTGGGCGTCGGCCTTGGCATGTCTCTCGCCGGCCCGTGGGCGGCCCTGTCCGCGTGGTCGGTGGCGTCCTCGTGGGTGCACGTACGGCGGCTCGGCTCCGAACCTGGGTCCGCTGAGCAACGATGGCTCACCGGCGCGGCGGCGCTCCTGCCCCTCGGGGTGGGGTACGGGCTGGCCAGGGTCCTCCCGGACGGCGAGGCCTGGCTTGCGATCGGGGCGGCGCTTTCAGCGCTGGCCACGGTGGTCCGGACGAAGGCGCGGAACGATGCGTTTTGGGCGTGGTGGCTGCCCGCTGCTGCGGCGGCGACGGCCCTCGGCGTTTGGCTCACCGCAACCGCGAACCCCGCACTATCTCGTTGGCAGCTGGCCACCGCAGCCGGGCTGGCCGCAGCCGCGCTCACGGTTGCGCCCCTCCCGGTCTCCCTCCGTGGTTGGGCGGCCGCTCGCGTGTGGCTGGTGGCTGCAGTCGCCGCCCTCGCCCTGTCGCTCGGGATGGACGCATCTGGGATGGCGGACGGGCTCCGGCCACTGGCCTGGGCCCTGGCGGGGCTGGTTGCGGCGAGTGGGGCCGCCGCGTGGAGGCGCGAGCCGGCAGCCCACGTCTCCTTGATCGCCCTCATGGCCGCGGCGGGCGCCATGCTCGCCCCGGCCTCCCACGCGGCCGACGTGGGCACGCTGGGCGCATGGACCGCCCTGCTACTCATCGTGGTCGCGATGCATGAGGCGCTGCCCGGATCCGACTCCGTCACGGCCCTGTGCGACCGGGCCGGCAGGTGGCTGGGCGGTCTGGAAGGGCGCCTCGTCGAGCGCGCGGGCCGATTCCTTCCACCCCTTGGCCTGATCGCGAGCGTGCCGTTCCTGGTGGTCCGGGCCGGATCGCTGTGGAACGTGTTCGACCGTCATCGCTCTTGGTCGGGAGCGGCGCTGGCCGTGACGGCGCTCGTCTACGCGGCTACGGCAAGGGCGCTGGCCGGACGAAGGCCGCTCGGTTCCCTCCTGGCCACCGGAGCGGTGGTCGTCGGGGCCATCGGCATTGCCGTGGCGGCTCCTTCGCCCTGGCCGACCATCGAGTCGGTCGCGGCCTCCATCGCGGTCGTGTGGCTGATGGGCGGGCAGCTGCGGCGTCCCTTCATGACGCTGTTCGCCTGGACCATGACCGGCTTGCTGGCCGTACTGCTCGCGGACCGGGCCGGACTTCCCACCCGCTCCCTCAACCTCGTCTCGTTGGCATGGGGAGCCATCCTGTTGGTCGGTGGGCTGGCCCTCGACGACATCCGGGCCGGAAGGCGAGCGGCCGGCCAGGGGCTGCGGACGAGGTGGCTGGCCCAGCCGGTGGCGATCGGGGCCATCGCGGTACCGGCCAGCCTCGGCCCGGTCTTCACCTATCACGCCACCGCCTTCGGCTGGTGGATGGCCGGCGCGGCCGCCCTGTACCTACTGGTGGCCCTCCAGCTTCGCTCCGGCGCGCTGTCGGCCGCGACCTACGCGCTGGCGACGGCGGCACTGGTGGCCCTCCTCCCCACATCACCGTTGGAGAAGCCCTGGATCTTCGCCCCCTGGGCCGCCCTGCTCGTCACGCTTTCCTGGACGGCCGCGGCCGTCGCCCGGCGCCGCTCCGCCGAACCCGATCCGTGGTCGCGATGGGACCTGGCGCCCTTGGTGGTGGCTCATGGGGTGGCGGGGCTGGCGCTGGTGCGCGCCGTGGCCCTCGACGCGATCCCGGTGACATGGGCGGCGTTCGCAGCCCTGTCCGCCGTCGTCTCGGCCATCCGCCGGCACTGGGCCTGGGCCCTGGCCGGAACGGTGATGGCGCTCGTGGCGTCGGGAGTGGCCGGCCCGGCATGGCTAGCGGTGACCCTCGCCGGTGTGTCCGCAGCCTCCGTGGTGGTGGCCCTCCGGTCATCCGGCCCGATCCGATCGCTGCTCCAGGCTACGAGCGTGGCCGCCGCGGCGTGGGCCTGGGTGGAGACGATCGTGGCGGCCGACTGGTCGGCAGGCCAATCGGTCGCCAATTCCTCGCTTGCCTTCGGCGGCCTGGCCCTATGCATCGGAGCCCTGGCCGGCCTGGGGCGGCTGGGCCGTGACTGGATGGGCTGGTGGGGCGGGTTGGCCCTGGCGGGGATGGTCGTCGCGGCCGGGGCGACGGCCGGGCCGGATGGCCTGCGGTACGTCGACGACCTTCGCCCGGCCGCCGGGACCTTGCT
>VAYG01000144.1:0-4019 GCA_005885015.1 Actinomycetota bacterium
GGGCCTTCTTCCGGCGTTCTCGATCGTGCGCCCACCGTATCTTGTGCCGGTCGCCTCTGCCCATGCCACGCTCCTCCCGCTAGCGTTCGTCTTCCGGCTCGTGCCCGATGGCAAGCTCCGAGCTCCGTTGGCAGGCGGCGTCGATCGCGTTCAGGAACGCCGCCCGGACCCCCGCCTGCTCCAGGTGGCGGATCGCCATGATCGTGGTGCCTCCCGGAGAGGTCACCATCTCCCGCAGCTCCACCGGGTGCATCCGGGTGTCCCGGAGCATCTTGGCCGATCCGAGCATCGTCTGGATGATGAGCTCGGTGGCCACGGTGCGGGGCAGCCCCAGGAGGATGCACGCGTCGATCATCGCCTCGGCCAGCAGGAAGAAGTAGGCGGGCCCGCTCCCGCTGGTCGCGGTAACGGCGTCTTGATGCTTCTCCGGGAGCCGGATGACCCGCCCGACCGAGCCGAGGAGGTCTTCCGCCACGGCCAGATGCTTGTCCTCGGCATGCGCCCCCGCGGAGATCACCGACATGGCCTCGTCCACCAGAACGGGCACGTTCGACATGACCCGCACCACCGGCATCCCTTTGGGAGCGAACCCCTCGATGAAGGAGGTCCGGATGCCGGCGGCGAAGGTGATCACCAGGTGATCGAGGGTCAGGCTGTCGCCGATCTGCCCCAGCAGGGTCTCCATGTCCTGGGGCTTGACGGTCAGCACGAGCGTGCCCGCCCACCGGACCGCCTCGGGGTTGGACAGCGTCGTGGCGACGCCCAGCCGGTCGGCCAGCTCCCGGGCCCGCTCCTCCCGGCGGCACGTCACCATCAGCTCGTCGGTGGCCCGGCCCCCGGACCGGATGAGCCCGGAGACGAGGGCCTCGCCCATGCGTCCCCCGCCCAGGAAGGCGACGTTCCTCTGGCTCAATGCCGCTCTAGCCTCCTCGCGCCAACAGGTTGGAAAGGAAGAACCACACGTTAGCGGGTCGCTCCGCCAGCCGCCTGGTGAGATAGGGGTACCAGTGGGTGCCGTAGGGGATGTAGACCCGGACGGGTTCGCCCTCCCGGACCAGGGCCTGCTGGAGGTCCCGGCGGATCCCGTAGAGCATCTGGAACTCGTACCGCCTGTTGGAGATGCTCCGGTTCCGGATGAAGCGCTGGGCGCCCTGGATCAGCGCGGGGTCGTGGGTGGCCACGTGGACCACCGAGCCGCGAGCCAGGAGGCTGGCCGTGATCGCGGCGAAGCTCCGCCGGACCTCTCTGCGGGTGCGGAACGCCACGCCAGGCGGCTCGAGGTACGCGCCCTTGGCCACCCGGATGATGACCCCCGGTCCGCCGATCCTGTGGGCGTCGTCCCTGGTGCGGCGAAGGTAGGCCTGGAGACACACCCCCACGTTCGGATAACGGTCTCGCAGGCCCAGATACATGTGCAGCGTAGGGTCCACGTATTGCCGAGCCTCCATGTCGATCATCACCAGGAGGGCTCGGTCGGCCGACTTGGCCGTCTGAAGAACCCGCTCCATGTTCTCGGCGCACATCTCCGTGGAGACGTCCAGGCCCAGCTGGGTGAGCTTGACCGAGATGTTGCAGTCGATGTCCGGCGTCTCCTGGATCCGCTTGAGCGCCTGGACGTACCCGTCCGTGGCGGCCGCGGCCTGGGCCGCTGACTCCACGTTCTCGCCCAGGTGATCGAGCATGGCGCGGATTCCCAGCGTATGCAGGGAACGGGCCGCGGCCATTCCTGCCTCCAAGTCGTCTCCGGCCACGAACCGATCGACGACGCGACGGCCGAGCGAGGATTCCGTGATGAACCGGCTGACCAGAGTGCGTTCCGTGAACCAGAGCGTGGGTCCCCGAAGGAGCCCGGTCACGCGACTCTCACATCCGCCACGGGGGGGAGTATAGGGTCGCGGGTTCCGAGCCCCTCAAAGACTGAAGACCCGAGGGACCTCCGGCTCGCTGTCGGACGAAGCCGACAGCTACCGTTGGCCCCTCGGGCCTAGTGCTCCGAGCAACCTATGGCCGCTGTCTCGGTTTCCTTATGGTAACGCCCTTTCGTTGGGCTTTGGGGCTTCCCGAGCCTCCCCGCCCGCACAGCGAGGTGATCATCCCCACCGTACGACCAGGTTCGCCCAGTTAGCCTTACGGCTTTCCCAGGGGGTCCCATTCGGTTCCCTGACTCAGCCGCTCCCGGCTGCTCGGAGCAACCCGGATTCTACGGATGCCCCCGGCCGAGTCAAGGCGACAAAAGCGCTGGTGGCCAGACGTTGTCGCAGGTCACACCCGGTCAGGACGCAGGGGAATCATGAGTGACAATTCGCGTGGCGTCGTCCCACGCTTCCCTGGCCTTGGCGAACTCCTCACGGTTCACGCTCATGACGACGTGATCGACCCAGCCGCCTTCCTTGAAGGATCGCCGCCGGAGCCGGGCCTCTTCGACGAACCCACACTTGACGTACATGGAGAGCGCTCGGTTGTTGTCGGCGAGCGTCCAGAGCTCCACCTGCTCGAGGTCGAGCCGGTCGAAGGCGAAGGCGAGCATGGTCATCACGGCGTCGCGGGCATACCCCTGCCCCCAGAAGGCCGGCTCACCGATGAACATGTACATGGAGCAGATCCGGTCGCGCCTCCGGAACTGATTGAGCCCGATCCGCCCGATCGGACGATCTCCGACCAGGATCGTGAACGGCTCCCCTTCGATGCGGCTGCGCTCGATGTCGTCCCGGACGTCTTCCAGCGAGGAGGGCAGCTCGTAGTCCATGTACCGCCAAACCTCGGGGTGGTTCACCCACTGCTGGATCAGGGGGTAGTCGCTCTCCAGGACCGGGCGGAGCCCGACCATGCGACCTCTGATCACCGCGACCTCGTATCGCGGCCGACCAGCTCGCGGTACACGCTCCGGACGTCGTCCGCGGTCGCATCCCACGAGAACCGCGTCGCGTGGCGCTGCGCCCCGGCCGACAGTCGGGTCGCCAGGCCGGGGTCGGCCAGGATCCGCAGGATGCGGGCGGCGTAGTCGCGCGGGTCGTGGCCCTCGACCAGGAAGCCGGTCTCCCCGTCCACGACGACGTACCGCAACCCTCCGGCGGCGGCCGCGATCACCGGCGTCGCGCACGCCTCCGCCTCGAGGGCCACCAGGCCGAACGATTCTGACCTCGACGGCACCAGTACCGCTTCGGCCGCCGAATACAGGTCGGCCAGCCGGTCGTGTGGTTGTGGCGGGAAGAAGACGACCCGGTCGGAGACCCCGATGGATGCGGCCAATTCCATGAGCCGGGCGACCTCGTCGTGGTCGTGGTCCTGGCCGGTGGGCCCGCCCACGACGGCGAGCATCACGTCTCGCATCACCTCAGGCGACATGGCCACGGCTTCGGCCACGGCACGGATGGCCACATCGGGACCCTTGAAGGGCTGGAGGCGCCCGACGAACAGCAGCAACCTGGCGGTGGAGAGGTGGAGGCGGGCCCGGGCCTGGTCCTTCGGGCGGGGGGCGAAGAGCTCCCGGTCCACGCCGGGAGGGATGACCCTGATCCGGCCGGGATCGGCGCCGTAGAGGCGGACCAGGTGGTCGGCCTCCGCCGGAGTCGGCGCGAGGATCCGGTCGGCCCGGCTCACCACGTGCTGCTCACCCGCCAGCCTGAGGTGTGGCTCCGGGGGATCGCCCGGCGGCAGGACGGAGTTCTTCACCTTCCCCAGCGTGTGGAAGGAGGCCACATGAGGCGCGCCCCAGATCTGCTTGGCGCGGCTCCCCACCCACCCAGAGAGCCAGTAGTGGCTGTGGACGACGTCGTAGGGGGAATGCCTGTGCGGCCGGCCGTCGCCGGCGCTGGCGTACCGGAGCACGCCTCCGAGGAAGTCCGGCAGGAGGCCGGGGAGATCGCCCTTGGCCACGGGAGCGCACGGCCCCGCCTGCACGTGGATCAGCCTGGTTCGGGGACCGATCTCCGCCACCTGGGGCCCTCCCTGCCCGTGGCAGCGCGTGTAGATGTCCACGGCGATGCCCTGCTCCGCCAGCCGGCGAGCCACCGAGGATA
>VAYG01000144.1:4152-6034 GCA_005885015.1 Actinomycetota bacterium
GGAAAACCCGCCCCGGAGGGCGGGTCTTCCCGTCGATGGTTCCTTCGTGGGGTCGATCGCGGGAGAAGCCGCTCAGCCGACCTTCTTCGCGGCGGCCTTGGTGGCCTGGCCGGTGGCACGGGCCGTCTTGCGCATCCCCGTGACCGTGGCCTTGAGCTGCGAGCGGGTGGCCTTGGCCTGGTCCATGGCCCGACGGGTGTACACGGAGCGCCGGACGCTCGACGCGAGCTTCTCGCCCCGCTTGGCCAGGTCGTAGTAGGCCTTGCTGGCCGCCCGGCGCCGCTTCTGGGCCTGCTTCCATGCGTTCTTGGACAGGTCCTTGGACTTCTCCACGACCAGCTGCCCGGCGCCCAGCGGCGCATACAGGTAGTAGTCGGTGAGCGCCTTCTTCACGCTGGTCCGACCCTTCGTGGCGGTTGGCATGACTACCCCTCCTTTCGGGTGTGGGTGGTGACTCGACTGGTTGATCGACTGGCTGCTCGACCGGTGGTCCTTCGACGGCGACCCGTCCGAGCCGTCGACCGCTCGGAATCCGTCCGGTTCGTCGAAGCAGGCTCCCGGCCCGCTTCGTCCCGGAACGCCTCGTAGATCTGGATGAGTGCCTGCTTCTGCCGCTCCGTGATGGCAGGATCGCCCATGACCGCGGCCGTCACATCGGTGAGCGGCCGGTCCTCCAGGATGCCGGCCTGCACGTACAGGGTCTCGGCGGATATCCGGAGGCCCTTGGCGATCGCCTGAAGGATCTCCGCGCTGGGTTTCCGGAGCCCCCGTTCGATCTGCGACAGGTACGGGATGGAGACCCCCGCCACGGTCGACACCGCCTTCAGGGACAGCCGGGCACCCTTGCGCTGGGTCCGAATGAACTCCCCGAGCTCTCGGATCTTCATGGCGGGGAGCCTACCAGCGAAATATAACAGTTGCAAACTTCCCTGATAACAAGGGCAAAAGAGTCAGGGCCGGGCGAGGGCGAAGTCCGCGACCACCTCGCCCACCGGACGGCCCCCGCCGAGGACTGGCGGCCGGGCGAACTCGCGGATCCGCTCGACCTGGTCCTCCCGGAGGTCGTCGAGCAGGCGCAGCACGCGGATGAGGGCAGGACCGGCGGCCCGGTGCGCTCCATCCCGGACCTTGACGGCGACCCCCATCCCTCGATCCAGGACCGCGGCGCACATCAAGCCCTCCGCTCCCCCTTTCGCGATGAGGCCGTGGTCCGCCTCCATCAGCGCGGTGTCCGTGCGGTTGCGGCCGGCTACGAGATAGGGCTCGGCCCGCATCGCCCCGACCGCCCTCCGCACGTGAGGCTCGACCGCGCCCCACCGGTCTGGGGCAGCGAGCTGCGCGTAGATCGTGGCCACGGAGGCCAGCGCCATGCCGTGGACGGGAACCCCGCATCCGTCGACGCCGACGCGGACGTCCTCCCGGCCGGTCACGGCCAGGACGGTCCGCCGGATCGCCGACTGAAGAGGATGGGCCGGATCGCGATAGCTCTCGAGCGGCCATCCCTGGGACCCGCAGGCGGCCAGCATTCCCCCGTGCTTGCCGGAGCAGTCAGAGTTGATCGGCCGCTTCTCGGGATCGGTGGCGGCGGTCTCCTCGTCCCAGGGGCGGACGGCCGGGCACAGCAGCGCCTCCTGGGGAACCCCCGCTCGCGAGAGGAGCGACCGAACGGTCTCCACGTGGACGGGTTCCGCGTTATGCGAAGCGCACATCACGGCGATCTCCGGCTCGGTGAAGTCGAACGCCGCGCAGGAGAGAGAAACGCTGGCCTGCAGCGGTTTCATCGACGATCGAGCGAACAGGGGACGTTGCGGATCTCCGGCGAAGGCGACCAGCGTCCCGTCGGAGTCCACCACGGCAACGTCGATGGCGTGCACGGACTCCT
>VAYG01000143.1 GCA_005885015.1 Actinomycetota bacterium
ATCGTTCGCGCCTTCCTCAGTTCCAGCCCGTGTTGTCCCAACCGAGGTTGTCCCAACCGAGGTTGTCCCACCCCACGTTGGTCCAGTCCGAGGCGTCCCAGCCCACGTTGTCCCAGCCGAGGTTGGTCCAGCCCATTCCGCTCCAGTCGGAGCTCCACCCCGAGTTGTCCCAGCCGAGGTTCGTCCAGGCGCTGCTACTCCAGCCGGAGTTGGCCCAGCCAAGGTTCGTCCATACGAAGTTGAGCCAGCCCAGGTTCCTCCACCCGAGCTGGTCCCAGGAATTGCCACGCGCGTCCATCTCTCCCTGCACCAGGTCGAGCTTGCCGTCGGCGTCGTTGGCCCCGAGGCCGTCGGACGGGAGATCCGCGTAGACGTGGAAGGAGCCACGAGAAGCCTCGAGTGATCCGTTCCCGGAGGCCCTCGTCAGTCCCTGGTTCGCGGGGACGTTCCATCCGCCGGCCAGGATGTCGTGGGCCTTCTTCCCGTCGGCCAATCCCTTGCCGGCCCCTGCCATGGTTGCCAGATCCTTGAACGCGGCGTCGGTCAGGATGTTCTTGACCACGTCCGGAGTCAACGATGGCCGCTGCTGGAACAGGCGGGCGACGACGCCGGAGACCACGGCGGCCGACTGCGAGGTTCCCGTTCCCTTGAAGTAGGCGTCGCCCACCCGGGCGGCCGGGTGCAGCTTGTCGATGGTGCTGCCCGGAGCCCTGATCGAGACGATGCTCATGCCCGGCGCCACGAGGTCCGGCTTGGAGACGCCATCCTGGGTCGGACCGCGGCTGGAGAACATCGCAGTGTTGTCGTCCGTGCGAAGGGTGTCGTTGTGGACGTTGGCCGCCCCCACCGTGATCACGAAGGGGTCGTCCCCGGGCTTCTCGATGGTGCCGCCGTCGGGGCCACGGTTACCGGCGGCCACCACGACGACGATGCCCGAGAACCACACCTGCTCGACGGCGTAGTCGAGCGGGTCGATCATGTAGGGCTGCTTGGAGTTCGTCCCGTAGGAGAGGTTCATGACCCGGATGCCGTACTGGGCCTTGTGGTTGACGATCCACTGCATGCCGGCGATCACCACGGAGACGTCGGTCGCGCCGTTGGCCCCTGCCACCTTCACGGAGACGAGGTTCGCGCCCGGGGCCACACCCGCCCATTGGCCGCCCGAGGCGGCTCCGCTCCCGGCGATGATCCCCGCCATGTGGGTGCCATGGCCGAAGTGGTCGAGCCCATCGCGATCCGGGGTGAAGTCGACCTTCGCCACGACCCGGTTGCCCAGGTCGGGCGAATCCGCCACGCCGGTGTCCAGCAGCGCCACCGTGACCCCGGTGCCGTCGTATCTGGGTCCGGAGATGTTCTCGTCCCACACCGTGTTGGGGGCCCAGGAGTCATACTGGCTCATGTCCACCGTCTGCGCCCGGATCCGCCCGTCCGCCCACACCGTCGTCACAACGGGGGAGCCGGCCAGGCGGGGGAGCGCCCGCGCCGGAAGCGTCGCCGAGAAGCTGCCGATCATGGGCAGCTCGTGGGTGACGGTTCCTCCGAGGCCACGGAGCAGGCTCTCCGCCGCCTCGGAACGAGGGGCGCTCTCACGAACGATCAGGGAGACCTTCGAATCCGGATGGTCCTCGGCGAATCGCCACAGGGCCGGGTCGACCTTCGACGTGCCGAGAGCGGGAAGGGAGGGGGCGCGGAGGAACGAGGCGATCACCAGCAGGAGCATCCCGACCGTGGCCAGCCGAACCCATCGGCGATCGTCCACCGGGAAGGCCAGGCCGGACGGCCGGCTCCGCCGCCACTCGTCGAACCGGAGACCCGGTCGCTGTTGCATGGTTGAAGTGTCGTTATTGGGGGGAGTCAGGGCATCGCCCGCATGGCTCGAATCCATCCCCCGAAGAACCCGAACTGCCGGAGGCTCCGGGGGATGCCTCCCGGGACGGAATGGCCGATCTCGATCCGGCGCGACCGGCCTCGGCCCTAGGACCGATCTCCTTCCGTGTCCCGCGCCCGGCCGACACGCCGGTCGTTTCCCGCACGCGGTCGAGCGTTCGAGCCGGTGGCTCCCGGCGGGATCGGGAGTGCCGGGGCGAACAATCGAACGTCCGAACGGCCGATCGCCTCCAGGCGGACGTCGCCGAGGGACCGTCCTCCGGGAAGGACGGGGTCGGCCTCGAGCTCCAGCAGCGGGACCAGCACGAAGGCCCGCTCGTGCATGCGAGGGTGAGGGACGGTCAGGCCCGGCTCGTCGATCCGGGCCGACCCGTGGAGCAACACGTCGATGTCGATGACTCGCGGGCCCCACCGCTCACCTCGCTCCCGGCCCATCTCATCCTCGATCCGCCGGGCCAGCTCCAGCACCGACTTCGGGTCGAGCGCGGTGATGACCTCCACGACGGCGTTCAGGTAGTCGGGCTGGGGCGGGCCCACCGGCGCCGTCTCGTACACCCGGGACGTCCGGGTCACGGCCAGGCCCGGAGTGCGGGCCAGGCGAGCCACCGCTTCCGTCAGGTGGCCCAGGCGATCCCCGAGGTTGGATCCCAGGCCGAGGTAGACGCGGACCGGACGAGCGGTCACTCCGCTGCCGCCGAGGCCTCAGCGGCGACGTCGGTCACCGCGAGGGAGCGGGCGGCTGCCGGCTTGTGGACCACGGCCGTGGCCCGGCCTGCTGGGCTCTGCTCGACCAGGGAGCGGGCCACGGCTTGGGCCAGCGACTCCAGGAGCACGAATGACGTCTTCTCGATGGTCGCCCGGACCACTTCCACGATCCACCGGTAGTCGAGGGTGGCCGCCAGGGAGTCCCCGTCCACCTCGACCCACACCGTGACGTCGACGACGAACTCCTGCTCCCGCGCCTGCTCGCCGGGGTTGGCCCCGTGGCGGCCCATTGCCCGGACGCCGCTGACGGTGATGACGGAACTAGCCACCCGTCACGTCCCGCTCCGAGCCGCCGCCTTCGCCGCCGGGATCTTGCGGAAGTCCCATGAGGCGATCCGCTCGGGCCGCAGGCGAAACCACACGCGATTCCTCCACCGGCCGTAGGGGAGGGGACTCCCGCCCATGTACTTCTCCGACCAGATCCGGCTCACCTCTTCCAGGCGCGGATCACCATCGGCCCACTCCACGGGACCGTTGATCAGGATTCCCCGCAGCTCCTCGTACACGGTGCCGTCGTCGATCGAGCCCGTGGCCCGGGGGTTCGCCTGCAGGTTTCGGATGGTCAGGTTTCCGAGCGTCGAGTTCATGAACAGGGTGCCGTCCACCCACACGAACCACAGCGGCACGACGTGCGGACGAGCGCCGGCGTCGGCCGTGGCAAGCCGGACGGTCCGTTGGGAGGACAGGAACGCATCCAGCTCCTCTGCCGTGAGGGACAGATCCAGCTTGGCCACCGCTCAGGCCAGATGGTCCGGTGGCCGTTCCAGGAACACCCGGACGGGACCGTCGGTGGGATGGCCGTGAGACTCGCCGAGGTAGCGCGATCGCAGGTATTCGTGGATGAGCGGCCCAACCGTCTGGGGTGCGTCCTCGGTGAGGTAGTGCGAACACCCCGGCAACAGGGCCACCGTCGATCCCGGGATGGCCTCGCCCAAGCGTTCGGCCAGCGCCGCGGGGAGGAACGGATCGGCCTCCCCCCACATGATCAGCACGGGGAGGTCGAGATCACCGAGCTCCAGCTCCCGGCCGGCCAGCCCCTTCCCGGTGAGCGCGCGGGCGGCCCGGAAGAAGGCGCCGGGATCCTCCAGCCATGGTCGCAGGTATGCCGCGACGTCTTCCTCGTGGAGCAGGTGCTGGTGGGTCACCCCGAGGATGAAGGCAGCCCGGACGATGTCCTCGACGACGCGCGGGGTTTCCTGCTCGGGAGCCACGCCCTGGATCATCTGGACGGACTCCGTCGGCCACGCGTCGAAGCATGCCGCGTCGACCAGCACGAGGGCGCTCACCCGGAGACCCCGGTCGAGGGCCAACATGAGGGCGACGGCCCCGCCGATGTCGTGTCCGACGACCGCCGCCTCCTCGATCCCCAGCTGCGCGAGCAGCTCGCGGACGTACGCGGCTTGCGCGGGTTCCGAGAGATCGACCCCGTCGCGCTTCTCGCTCTCTCCGTAGCCGATGAGGTCCGGGGCAATGACCCGCATCCTCTGCGCCAGCAGCCAGATCTCCCGCCGCCACAGATCGGCCGAGGTCGGAAACCCGTGGAGGAGCACCACCGGGCGGCCCTCGCCGACGTCGGCGTAGGCCATCTGCTCGCCCGAGACGGCCACCCGCCGGCGATCGATCGGGAACGTCACGGGCCGGCGCTCCCCAGCCTGATCGCGTCGATGACGCGGACCACGCGGACCATCTCCTTCACGTCGTGGACCCGCACCACGTGCGCTCCCCGTCCGGCCACCGCTGGTCGACCTCCGTCCCCACCACCTTGCCGATGAACGACTTGCGGGATGGGCCGACGACCACCGGTCGCCCCAGGTCCATGAACGCGGCGATCTCTCGCATGAGCGCGAAGTTCTGGTCCGCCGTCTTGGCGAACCCCAACCCGGGGTCGACGGCCAGGCGGTTCGGTTCGATGCCCTCTTCGACCGCCGCGGCCATCCTCTCGGCGAGGTAGGCCCGGACCTCCCCGACGACGTCGTCGTAGTCGGTCAGCTGCTGCATCGTGGTGGGTTCCCCCCGCATATGCATGAGGATCATCCCTGCGCGGCCATCGCGGACGACGCCGAACATCTCCGGATCCCGGCCCGCCGAAACGTCGTTCACGATGGTCGCCCCCGCGTCAATGGCGGCCGCGGCCACCTCGTGCTTGCGCGTGTCGATCGAGAGCGGAGCGTCGACCTCGCCGGCCAGGCGCTTGATGACTGGGAGCACGCGGTCGATCTCCTCCTCGGCCGTGACCGGCTGTGACCCCGGGCGCGTGGATTCGCCGCCCACGTCGAGGAGGTCACCGCCCTCCTCCACCATGCGCATGCCGGCACTCACGGCGGCCTCGGGATCGAAGAACCGGCCGCCGTCGGAGAAGGAATCCGGGGTCACGTTGATCACGCCCATCACGTGGGTCCGAGCCCCAACGTCGAGCTCCCGCTCCCCCACCCGCCACGGCATGCGACCCGCCATGGGGCCATCGTATCGGGAGCCGCCGGTCGCCTCGACCGGCGGCACGCTACGGGCGGCCCCGGCGAACCAGCTCCAGGGCCTCGGCCCTGGTCCGGGCGTCGCTGCGGAACCGTCCACGCACGGCCGAGGTCACCGTGACCGACCCGGGCTTCTTCACGCCGCGCATGGTCATACAGAGGTGTTCCGCCTCGATGAGCACGAAGACGCCCCGCGGCTCGAGCGCCTTCTCCAGCGCGTCGGCGATCTCCGTGGTGAGCCGCTCCTGCACCTGAAGCTTCTTCGACAGCAGATCCACGAGCCTGGCCACCTTCGACAATCCGGTGATACGCCCGTCCCGGTTCGGGATGTAGGCGACGTAGGCCCTTCCGACGAAGGGGATGACGTGGTGTTCGCACACGCCGTACAGAGGGATGTCCCGCACCATGATCATCTCGTCGTGGCCGGCCCCCTCGATCACGGTCACGACCTCGGCTGCGTCGTGCCCGTAGCCGGCGAAAACCTCCTCGAACATGTCGGCGACCCGCTGCGGGGTCGCCGCTACTCCCTCCCGCTGGGGGTCCTCGCCGATCCCCTCGAGGATCAGCCGGACGCCCTGCTCCACCTTCGTCCGGTCGAGTCGCTCGTTGCGCGGGTCGTCGCTCATGGCTTCACCAGGCGGTCAAGGATATCCGGCAGGCCGGTCAGATCGGGAAGGTCGGCCACGCGGGGGAGATCACTCTCCTCTCCCATCCGGTTGATCCAGACGGCGGGAATGCCGAGCTCCACGCACGGCGCCAGGTCGTGGAACGGGCTGGCGGCCACGTGGATGTGGCGCCCGGGATCGGCGCCGGTCCGACGCTTGAACTCGAGCCAGTGCCCCGGCGCCGGCTTGTACGAGCCGGCCTCGCGAGCCGTGATGGCGAGGTCCGGCTCGACGCCGATCGCGCGGGTCGACGCCGCCAAAAGGTCGGGGTCCGTGTTGGAGAGGATGCCCAACAGCCACCCTCGGCTTCGAAGCTCCCGGAGCCCCCCCGGGACGTCTGGGAACGGCGGCCAGTCGGGAAGGGAATCGCCCAGCGCCTCCCGCGCCTCGGCCGGGAGCGCCAACCCCTCGATCCGGGCGACCTCGGCCAGAGCGAGCGCCAGCACCTCACGATAGGGGCGGCCCGACCCCTGCTGGATCCGGGGCTCAACCTCGTGGTACCGAAGGAGCAGCCGTCCCCGGTTGGCCGACGGCCACAGGGCGCTCATCGCGGACCCGATCCCGCCCTCCCAGTCGATCAGGGTCCCGTAGCAGTCGAACGTCGCCCACCGGTCCATACGTGTTCGCGGCGCCGGGGAGGGTCGAGGTCCTAGGCCGGGGCCGCCGGCGGCGACTGCCGTGGCGCCTGCACGGAGCGGCGGGCCACGGACACCCCGGCTCCCACCCCCGGGCGCTGGGGCCGTTTCTCCAACCCTTCCAGCAGCGCCACCAGCTGCTCCTTCTCGATCGTCTCCTTCTCCATGAGGGCCGCAGCGATCCGATCGAGGCTCTGCCGGTGCTCCGTGAGGATCTCCAGGGCCTCGTCGTGGGCCTCGTCGATCAATACGCGGATCTCGGAGTCGATCTCGAAGGCCACCTGGTCGGAGTAGTCCGGGTGCGAGGCGAAGTCGCGCCCCAGGAACACCTGGTCCTGCTTCTGGCCCAGGGTGAGGGGACCCAGGCGGTCGGACATCCCGTACTCGGTGACCATCTGCCGAGAGATCTTCGTGGCCCGGTCGAGGTCGTTCTGGGCACCCGTGGTGATGTCGCCGAACGTCAGCTCCTCGGCCACCCGCCCGCCGAGCAGCATGGCGAGCTCGTCGATCAGCTCCGCCCGGGTCACCAGGAACTTGTCCTCGAGCGGCAAGGTCAAGGTGTAGCCGAGGGCGCGGCCCCTAGGGATCACCGAGATCTTGTGGACCGGATCGGCGTTGGGCAGCAGGTAGGCCACCAGGGCGTGCCCGCCCTCGTGGTAGGCGATGACCTTCTTCTCCCGCTCGGAGATCAGTCGGGTCCTTCGTTCCGGTCCGGCCACCACGCGGTCGATGGCCTCCTCGAGCTCGACCATGGTCACCGCGCTCTTCCCCCGCCGCGCCGTGAGCAGCGCTCCCTCATTGATCACGTTGGCCAGGTCTGCCCCGGTGAACCCCGGCGTCCGGCGGGCGATCACGTCGAGCTCGACCGTGGGGTCGAGCGGCTTGCCGCGCGCGTGCACCCGGAGGATCCCCTTGCGCCCCTCGAGGTCGGGGCGGTCGATCACGACCTGCCGGTCGAACCGCCCGGGCCGCAGCAGCGCCGGGTCCAGGATGTCGGGACGGTTGGTTGCGGCCATGAGGATGACCCCGGTCTTGGTATCGAACCCGTCCATCTCCACCAACAGCTGGTTGAGCGTCTGCTCCCGTTCGTCGTGCCCGCCACCCAGCCCCGCACCTCGATGGCGACCCACCGCGTCGATCTCGTCGATGAACACGATGGCCGGCGCCGACTGCTTGGCCTGTTCGAACAGGTCGCGCACGCGGGCCGCCCCCACGCCGACGAACATCTCCACGAAGTCCGAGCCGCTGATCGACAGGAACGGGACGCCCGCCTCACCCGCCACGGCCCGGGCCAGCAGGGTCTTCCCCGTCCCGGGGGGTCCGTACAGAAGGAGGCCCTTGGGGACCTTGGCCCCCATGGCCTGGAACTTCGCAGGGTTCTCCAGGTAGTCCTTGATCTCCTGGAGCTCTTCGACCGCCTCGTCCACGCCGGCCACGTCGGCGAACGTGGTCTTGGGCTGGTCCTTGGTGACCAT
>VAYG01000024.1 GCA_005885015.1 Actinomycetota bacterium
GGTGGCCGAGGCGCTGGCTCACGCAGGAGGGTTCGACAGGTTGGGAGGAGCCGACCCCCTCACGCGCAGGGACCACCTGTTCGTGGCCATGACCGCCGACGCGCCGCAGGAGGGAGAGCAGGCCACGCTCCCCATCGCCGAACCCCTCGCCGGGGCGGGACTCCGTGAGTACACACCGGCCGAACGAGTGCGGGCCGAGCTGGAGGTGATCGGCATGGACGCCTCCCGCCACCTGCTCGAGTTCTACCGTCCGCTGCTCGAGGACCTCGGGGTGACACCGGCGAGTGAGCTCGGCGACCTGAAGGGTGACCGATGGCTCATGGTGGCGGGGGTCAAGGTGGCCTCGCAGACTCCGGCGGTGCGGAGCGGCCAGCGCATCATCTTCCTCACCCTCGACGACGGGACCGGTCTGGCCGACATCGCCGTGTTCGAGCGGGTCCAGCCCTGGTGCGCGAAGGCGGTGTTCCACGGATTCCTCCTGGAAGGGGGCGAGTATCATCGCCGAGCGGGTCTGGGATCTGGCCGCGCTCTCGCTGGCTCGCCGGCAGGGCGACCTGATGGAGGCCCTCGCCGGCCGATCCTCCCTCTCCACCGCGTCGCCTCCCCGCAAGGTGTGGCACGCCAGCGGCGGCTCGGCCGGCCGATGATCGCGTCCCACCGGATGCACGTATGGGCATGAACGAGGGATCGACGACCGGCGCCACGAGGGGGCGGCTCCTCGGCAACCGTCCCTTCGTCCTCTATTCCGCGTCCTTCGGCATCTCCTCCTTCGCCTTCTGGGGCTTCTTCCTCGCCGTGGTGGCCGAGGCCGCCTACCGGTACGGGGCCCAGTCCTTCCAGCTCGCCGCGATGCTCGCGGTGTGGTCGGCGGTGTTCCTCCTGCTGGTCGCTCCGGCGGGGATGATCACCGATCGGTGGAGCCCGAAGTGGATGATCCTGCTCGCTCAGGCGTTCTCCATCGCAGCCGTGTTCCCGGCCCTGTGGGTCCACTCGATGTGGGGCCTGTACGAGGCGTCCCTCATCGATGCGGTCGGCGCCGCCATGGCCATCCCTGCCCGGGGCTCGCTGACCGCGCTGCTCGTGCCGGAGGAAGACCTGGTGCGGGCCAACGGCGCGCTCAACACCGTTTCGATGGTGGCCGTGATCGTCGGGCCCGGCGCCGCAGGGCTCCTCGCCCGCCACGGGAGCCCGGCCGCGGCGTACTGGGTGATCGTGGCGATCCTCGTCCTGGGCGCCGTTCCGCTCCTGTTCGTTCCGGACCGGCGGCCTCGGACCCGGCAGTGGGCCAGCCCGAGCCGGGAGCTGGCCGAGGGCTTCCGTGTGTCATGGCGAGAGCCCGAGCTGCGAAGCCTCCTGTTCCTGGCGTGTGCGGCGTGGGTCACGCTGACGGTGTTCGTCGCGCTCGAGCCGTTGTTCGTCAAACAGGTGTTGGGGCGGGGAGAGGACGGACTGGGCCTGTTCTGGTCGACCAACGGGGTGGGATCCTTCATCGGCGCTCTCGCCCTGATCCGTTCCACCCGGGCCTCGGGGCACGAGGTCGGGCTCATCGGGGTGGCGCTGATCCTGTCCGGCGGAGGCTTCCTCGCCTTCACCGCGACGTCCCTGACCTGGGTGGCCGTGGCCGGCAACGTGGTCATGGGCGTCGGCTTCGCCTGGTTCCTCAGCCTGTCGCAGGCGTTGATCCAGCGGGTGGCCCCCGAAGATCTGCGAGGCCGGGTCACCGGGGTGATGGGCATGCTCCAAGAAAGCTCTTCGGTGATCTGCTCGGTGGCGATCGCGCTGCTGGGGGGGCTGGTCGCCGTCCGTCCATCGCTCGTGGTGGCGGCCGGCCTGCTGACGGCCAGCGGGTTCTACGGGTTGCGAGCCGAACGCATCGTACGGCGGCTCCCGCGCCCCGCCGTGACCCCTCCGCATCCACTTCCATTCCCCACGTCACCGGCCGGAGGCCCCCTCGCACCGCCCCTCCCTGGCAGCGGGCTCGATGCGTAGCAACCGTCAGCAGCCGAGCGAGCCGATCCTCCACGTCGACCTGGACGCCTTCTACGCCTCGGTGGAGGTGTTGAAGGACCCGGCGCTGGCGGGCAAGCCCGTGGCCGTGGGAAGCCCGGCGCCTCGGGGAGTGGTGATGTCGGCGTCCTACGAAGCCAGGGCTCGCGGGCTGCACTCCGCGATGCCGAGCGTCCGGGCCCGCCGGCTGTGTCCGGACGTGGTGTTCGTCCCTCCCGACTTCGACGCGTACCGGGCCTATTCCAATCGGTTCAGGGAGATCCTCCAGGCCCACAGTCCGGCGGTGGAGCCGCTGTCGCTCGACGAGGCGTTCGTCGACGTGACCGGGGCGACGCTCCTGTTCGGACCTCCCGTGCAGATCGGCGAGCGCATCCGGCGGGCCGTCCGCCAGGACCTGTCGCTCACCGCGTCCGTCGGCGTGGGCCCCAACAAGCTCCTGGCCAAGCTCGCCTCGACCCGGGCCAAGCCCGACGGGCTCCTGGTCGTGCCGGCCGGAGGGGTGGCCTCGTTCCTCGACCCGCTCCCGGTGGAAGCGCTCTGGGGTATCGGCGAGCGGACGGCGGAGACCCTGTCCCGGCTGGGGATCAGGACCGTCGCCGAGCTGGCCCGGACCCCGCTGGCCATCCTGGACCGGGTGCTGGGGGAGGGGCAGGCCCGGGGACTGCTCGACCTCGCCGCGGGCCGGGACGACCGGCGGGTCGTTCCCTTCGAGGCCCCGAAGTCCGTGAGCCACGAAGAGACCTATCCGAGGGACCTCGACGACCGCGGCGAGGTCCTCCGGGAGATCCTGGCCCTGTCCCACCGGGTGGCGTCGCGGCTGCGGGCCGACGGGTACCGTGGCCGGACCGTGACCCTCAAGCTGCGACTCCCCAGTTTCTCCACGTTGACCAGGTCCCGCACCCTGCCGCGGGCGACGGACGTGGCGGCGGACCTGTACGGGGTGGCCCGCGACCTCCTGGACCGGCTCCCTCCCGGACGCCGCCGGTTCCGACTGATCGGGGTTGGCGTCTCCCGGCTGGAGCCGGCCGGGGCCGAGCAGATCGCCCTGGTCAGGGGGGGCAGATGGAACCAGGCGGAGCTGGCCCTGGACCGGGTGGAAGGAAAGTTCGGGCGGGGCGCCGCCATGCCCGCAGTCCTGCTGGAGCGGGGGACGCGGCGATGGGGCACGGCGGCCTCGGCCCGGACTATCCGGCCTCCGGCACCAGGTCCGCCGCCCCGACGGAGAGGGAACGCGTGAGCTCACCCCTCAGGTGGGAATACAGGAGTGACGAAGCCATTCCTATAATTGACGGAAGGTTCAGAGGAAGGTTCCGATGCCCCTGACACCGCACGAGCAGAAGATCCTCGACGAGATCGAGCGCAGGCTCGCTGAAGAGGATCCTCGGCTGGTCGAATCGGTGTCCCGGGCCACGGTGGCCGCGCACGCGCTCCGACGGATCCGATGGGGGCTGGCCGGATTCGCCGCGGGATTCGTCCTGCTCCTGCTGTTCGTCGCCAGCATCTGGTTCGCGGTCGCGGGCTTCGCCCTGATGCTCGGGTGCGGGCTGGTCGTGTACCAGTACCTGAAGCGGATGGGCAGGGACCAGCTGCGCTCCTACGCGGAGCGGGGAGGCCACCTCTCGATCACCGCGGCGCTGGCCCGGCTGACGGAGCGGTTCCGCCGATCGCGCGGGAACGGGTAGTCCTCTCCACCTGCCGGCCACCTCGCGTCCCGCTCATCCCACACGTCTCGGACCGCGCTTGCATTGCGGACGGTCAGCGGTCAGTTCGTGTCGGGAGACATCTCGTCGCCGCTGCTCCCCGCGCTGCCTTGCATCTTGCCGCTCGGTTGTTCTAGAACTGTCGAGCCTTCCCCTCCGGCGCGGCCCTCCTTGGGCGGCCGGCCCGGGCCGAGTAGATGGACGAGGAGCGACGTTGGAGGGATTCACCGCCCACCAGGCTTCACGCTTTACGGGTTGCACCCCGCGGCAGCTCAGATATTGGGATCAGATCGGGCTGGTCCGGCCCTCGGTCCAGCAGACGGGCGGGCGGCCGGGCGTCCCGCGGATGTATTCGTTCCGCGATCTGGTCGCCCTCAAGGTCGTGACGTCACTCCTCGACGGGGGGATGTCCCTCCAGCGGGTCCGTCGCGCCTGGGAATACCTGAACCGGAAGGCCAGGCTCGACGACCATCTTTCCGAAGTCAAGCTGGTGACCGACGGGAAGTCGATCTTCAAGGTGGTTCGCCGGGAGGGCGAGGTCCTGGACGCGCTGCGCCAGGGCCAGATGGCTTTCTTCGTGGCCATCGACGAGTGCGCCCGCCAGGTCTCCGACGAGGTGACCGAGTTCCGTCGGGACCGCGATCAGTTCCTGCGGGCCCTGCGGGACGCCAGCCGGGAGGCCAGGCTGGGGATCTGACCCGCGGGGATGGCGGTCAGCCCAGCCGCCGGCCCGGCCGCTCCAGCCAGAACCACGCCAGCACCCGCCGCCCGCCAGGAGCGGCCCGGCGAAGCACTCGAACGGTCCGGCGGGAGATGGCCAGGGCTTGGTCGGCCTGCTCGCGGGCGATGTCCCGATCCGAATACGCGGCCCGCCCCGTCAGCCCGGTCAGCCGGTCGAAGTCCCCGTCGAGGTCCCGGACCCGGTCCTTGAGGCGGATCCTGAACTCCCACAGCGTCTCGGCGGCGACGCGTCCGAACCCGAGGCCCGCGGCGTGGTCCGCCATGATCTCGTAGGCCGCCAGCACGCGATCGCGGGGGGCCTTGGCCCGAGCCAGGGCGACCCGACGCCGACCGGCCTTCCCGATGGGGATGGCCGCCAGGATCAGCGCGACGAGCAGGGCGCCGCCGGCGAAGAGAAGGAACCGCCAGCTCCACTGGTGGCCCGGGTGGAGGGCGGGGAGGTCGACCTTGCTTCCCTCGCCGGTGTTGGGATGGGCGACCTGCTGCGTTCGCTGGCCCTTTCGCCCGCCCCTGGTGCAGGTGGGGGAGAGCGGATCGCCGACGATGCGGCCGCCGGGGAGCGGATGGCTGCACGCCTGCTGCGACGCGGAGCCTCCGTTCTGTCCGGACGGGGAAAGCGCCACCGGGAAGTCGATCCCCAGCGCGGCCGGATTGCGGCGGGTCGGGGTGGGCTCGAACGGCAGCCATCCGTACTTCGGGAACAGCGCTTCGACCCACACGTGCGCGTTCTGGGTGGTCACCTGATACGTGTGCGGAGCCGGCCCCGGCTGTCCGGTGGTGAACCCCACCGCCACCCGGGCGGGGATCCCAAGCGTCCGGAGCATGACGGCCATTGCCCCGGCGAACTGTTCGCAGTAACCGGCCTTGAGCTTCGTCAAGAAGTACACGAGGTGGTCGACGTCATGACCCGGGGCGACGTTCTCCTTGTAGGTGAACCGCCGGAGGTAGTCCTGGATGGCGAGGATCTTCCGGTACGGGGTCGGCTCGGGATCGGCGATCCGATGGGCCAGCGCGGAGATCTCCGGCGGGATCGGAGGGAGCTTCACGTACTGACCCGTCTCCGCTCCGGCCAGCGAACGGACCGCATCGAGCTGATCGAAGGGGGGGACCACGACCCGCGAGACGACATCGTAGGAGAGGCCAGGTTGGATCCCCTCCGGATCGACGAGCATGCTGGTGCGCGGGTCGTAGCGGAGCTTGGCCCCCGGCCCCTGTATCTCGACGGGATCGAACGCGGCGGGCATCCAGTCCCCCGAGAGGCCCTGGAACTGATAGTGCTGGTTCAGCACCCGTGTGTTCGGAAGGTTTGGGTCGAGCGCGGGCACCGATCCGATGGGTCCCGCTTCGAGCTCGAGGCCCCCCGACGCCTCGAGGTTGTCCGACCGCCACTGGCGGCCGTTGTAGATGTCGAGCGAGGCGAACCGCCAGTACGTGGGCTCGTTCGAGGTGACCACGAACAGCGAGATGGAGTCATGACGGAGGAGCTGGGGGCGGATGTCGACGATCGGATCGATGGACACCCGGAGTCGCTGGCCGTTGCTGTGTACGTCGACCAGCCCGGCCCTTCCGTACCCGGGCAGCGCCCCGGGGATCAACACCGCGACGCCGAGGCACAGGAGTCCGATCCGCCGGGCTCCCCGCGTGGTCGCCGCGGTTCCCAGACTGAACCTGCCCTTTCCCTGCCACATCGTGACCGGGCCCCACTGACCCACCCGGCGGAGCGAGTCCCCGAAGAGCAGGGCCAGCGCGCCGAGGAGGAAGCCCACGACGTACAGGGGCCGGGCCCCTCCCTTCAGCAGGATGCTCGGAAAGCCCACGAGCGCGGCGAGGGGGAGCAGCGCCAGGAACGGGCTCCGGGCCCGGGCGGCAAGCGCGTGGGCGGAGAAGGAGGCGGCCCACACCGCGGTTAGGCCCGCCAGGAAGAGCGGGGCGAGGGGCCGCGCGGGGGCGACCTCCGTACGCGCCGTGTCCCCGATCATCGACCAGGCGCGGGCCGCGGCCCGGGCCGTCGCGGCCAGGGGGAGCCCATACTTCAGCGTGCTCGGGAAGATCAGCAGCCCGATGGCCATCGCCAGCCCCACCGCGCTCACCAGCAGGGCCAGGAGCACGTGGCGGCGCTCCAGCGCCGACGCCAGGACGACCGCGATGCCCGCGGCCATGGCCAGCCGGAGCTGAGGCCGGAACCCCTGGAAGACGCGGCCGAACGCCGCCGACGCGTCGACGACCAGCAGCAGCAGCGCTACCAGGAGGACGAGCCGGCTGGCTGGAGCCTTCTCGGTGTTCTGTTCCGTCGCCATACGTCCGCGAGCTTCCCTTCTGGAGCGAGCACGTAGACCTCCCACCCCGCGTGGAGCAACGACTGGCGGGCCGCCGACGCCCGGGACTCCGTCTCCGCGGCGGGGCCGGGTGGCAGCGTGGCCGGATCGACCGGGTGCACGAAGACGGCCACCTTCCAGCCGAACGCCGTGCCGGCCCGGAGCAGCCCGGCTACTTCCCCTCCCAACGGGGGCGAGGAGACCAGGACGAGGCTCGTGTCGCCGCCGGACATCCGCCGAAGCCCGGCCAGGACCTCCGCCGCGCTCTTCGACCGCACGCTGCTCATCCCCGCCAGCGTCTCGAGCAACCCGTGTTCGCTCACCAGTTGGGTGGGGGAATCGACCGTGGCGAAGTGCACGGCGAAGCCCGCCTGGAGCAGCAGCCGTCCGATCGACGCGGTGACCGAGATGGCCCGTTCGAAGCCCGGCGACCCGGTGGCGCCCAGCGCGGAGCTCCGGTTGTCCAGGAACACCGTGGCGATGGATCGGCGAGTGGTCTCGTCCTGCCGGATCATCAGCTGCCCGGTCTTGGCCACGCTCGGCCAGTGGATCCTTCGGAGGTCGTCGCCGGTCACGTACTCCCGCATCGTGTAGAACTCCGCGGCGGACCGGTAGAGCTGGCGAACGGTGGATTCACCCGCGCCGGCTCCGTGCATGCCAAGGGACCACCGGTCGAGCTCCTCGACCATCGGATAGACGATGAGGTCGTTCCGGGCCGACGACTGGATGCGCACGCGGGCCAGCCCGAAGGGGTCGGTGATGTGGATGGCGAGGGGTCCCAGCGTGTAGCGGCCCCGTCGGTGGGGGTGTGCAGCATAGGACACGACCTGCTTCCCACCGGAGGGGATCCCGGTCACCACGAGGCGAGCCGAACGCCCCAGCGTGGAGGGCATCACGTCCTCCAGCAGCAGGAATGGGGCCGCCCCCGGTCCCTGATTCTGGATGGTGAGCGTCACGGTCACCTTCGCTCCGGGGAACACCCGAACCGCGGACAGATGCCGGTGGATGGTCAGACGGAGCCGGTTCCATTGCACGAACAGCGCGGCCAGGAACGGCAGGGCGATGACCCCCGCGGCGAGCATGTGCAGATCGTCGGAGCCGATGAACCGCGCGGCGATCCAGAAGCCGAGTCCGGCAGCGAAGGCCGCCCAGCCGCGGCGGGTGGGCATCAGGCCCGGTCCCGAACGGGCACCGGCACCTGCTGGAGGAGTTCCTCCAGGATGGCCAGAGAGGTCCGGCCGGTCATGGCCGCGTCGGCCGCCACCAGGATGCGGTGACCGAGCACCGGCCCCACCAGCACCTTCACGTCGTCGGGGATCACGTAATCGCGTCCATCGGAAGCGGCCAGCGACCGGGCCGCGCGCAACAGCATGATGGAAGCCCGGGGGCTGGCCCCCAGGTAGACGTCCGGATGCCGCCTGGTGGCGTCGGCCAGCGAGACGATGTAGCGCTGGATGGCCTGGGCCACGTGGACCTCGCGAGCCATCACGATCATCTCGGAGATCCCCCGAGCGTCCGCCACGGCGTCGATGTCGTCCAGCGTGGACGCGATCCCGTGCGTCAGCAGGATGCTGGCCTCCGACTCGGCGCTGGGGTAGCCGATGGACAGCCGCATCATGAAGCGGTCGAGCTGCGCCTCGGGGAGCGGATAGGTTCCCTCGTGCTCGATCGGGTTCTGGGTGGCGATGACCATGAACGGCACCCCGAGGTGGTAGGTGACGCCGTCCACCGTGACCTGGCGCTCCTCCATGCTCTCCAGCAGGGCCGACTGCGTCTTCGGGCTGGCCCGGTTGATCTCGTCCCCGAGCACCACGTTGGCGAAGATCGCCCCGGGCTTGAACTCGAAGTCACCGCGTTCCTGGTTGTAGACGTTCACGCCCGTGACGTCCGTCGGAAGGAGGTCGGGGGTGAACTGGATGCGGCGGAAGGAGCAGTCGACGGACCGGGCGATCGACTTCGCCAGCATGGTCTTGCCGACGCCGGGAACGTCCTCGATCAGGAGATGCCCTTCCGCCATCAGGGCAACAAGGGCCAGCCGGACCTCATGCTCCTTGCCTTGGATCACTTGGCGGACGTTGTCCGCAATGCGGGAGAACGACGAAGCGAACCGTTCCCAATCCGCTGGCTCCCGCTCCGCGACCACGACGCCTCCGCCGTCGAACCGATCAGTCATCTTATCCTCCAAATACGAGAACCAACCCGTCGAGGTTTCCCATGGGGCCGCACGCTGCGGCGACGCACCACGTCAGAAGACGAAGCGAAGCCCGCCGGGGTTTCCGGATCCTTCGCCCGGCCGACGATGGGAAGAGCGAAGGGAAGACGGCACCGCTCCGCCCTCCGTTCCTGAAGACGCCCCGCGCGGCCCCTGTCATCGGGACCGGGCTTCTCGCCCGGTCCGGGCGCCCTTCAACCCTCAGGCGGAACGCGACGCCGTCCTCCCCGGCTCGAATTACAAGCATGTAAGTCGATGGATGTCAAGCCACCATCCGAATGGCACGTCCAGGATGCTGAAAGGCCGTTGTTATACTCGCCGCAGGTCAGAAGGTGGGTAGATCCCTTGTCCTCAACGCGACGGAGCACCCCCTCGCGGTCGTGCCGGCCCGAAGGGCAGTCGTGCTCGTGTTGAAGGAGAAGGCCGACATCGTCGCGTCGAACGGGATCGTCTTCCGTTCGGAGCATCTCGAGCTCCCGGCACCTTCCGTGGTCCGGCTCCGGTACTTCGTCCGAGTTCCCTATCGAGCGCAGGCGGCGCTCACCAGGCGGGCGGTGTTCGCCCGCGACGGCTGGGCCTGCCAATACTGCGGGGGGACCGCCGAGAACGTGGATCACGTGATCCCCAAGTCCCGGGGAGGCGAGCACAGTTGGGAGAACGTGGTCGCCGCGTGCCGCAGGTGCAACTCACGGAAGGAGAACCGGCAGCCGCAGGAGGTCGGGCTCCGGCTCCTCAGAGAGCCGTTCGCGCCCAAGGATGGGCTCCGACTCTCGCTCGGGCGCCTCGAGCCCGAGTGGGAGGCCTACCTGTAGCCGCGGTCCGGCTCCTCCCGCCAGCTGCCTGACGCACCAACCTCCCTGGCCTCCGGCCGGCCCGGCGACGCCCTCAAGATCCTCCAACTGGTTGCCGAAGCATCTTGACGTGGTGGAGTGCAAGTGGCATAAACGTGGGGCTCAGTGGAGGAGAAGGGCCCCAAGTGGCTGAACTGCTCGGCCAGCATCGCTATCAGCTCGATGCGAAAGGACGGATCGCCTTGCCGGCGAAGTTTCGGGACGCCTACGCCGACGGGGTCTATCTGACGCTGGGCGAGGACGGCTGCCTCTACGCCTTCCCCAAAGAGGAGTGGAACCGCCGGCGCGACGAGCTGCGGGCCCACGGAGCGGGGGGGCAGGCCTCACGGGCCAGGGCGCGGATGTTCTTCGGCAACGCGGAGCGGGCGGACCTCGACGGGCAGGGGAGGCTGGTCGTCCCCCAGAAGCTCCGGTCTCAGGTCGGGCTGACCCGCGAGGCCATCGTCCTCGGCGTGTCGGACTGGCTGGAGATCTGGCCGGCGTCCGTGTGGGACCGCTACGAGCAGCAGCACGCCGGCGCGTACGCCACCGGCGCCCTGGATCCGCAGGCCAACCGCTGACCACGGCGGAGGGCAATCGGGATGAGTCGACAGGAAGGAGGCAACGGTGAAGGGACCGCTGATGTCGGAGATCCGCCAGAGCTTCTCGTTGATGGGGCTGATGGCGGTCATCGTGGCGAGCTACGTCGGCCTGGGATTGCTGGCCACCCGGTTGCTTGGATAGCCCGCACCGCCCCGCGCTCGCGTCCGAGGTGGTGGAGCTCCTCAGGGGGAAGGCGGTCGTGATCGACGCGACCGTCGGAGCGGGCGGCCACGCGGAAGCGTTGCTCCAGTCGGGCGTGGACACCGTGCTCGGCCTCGACCGGGACGCGTCGGCCGTCGAACTGGCCTCCGGCCGGCTGGCCAGGTTCGCCGGGCGGTTCCGCGCCGTCGTCTCACCGTTCTCGCGCCTTGCCGAGGCCGCCGCCGATGCGGGCATCGACCGAGCCGGCGGAGTGCTCTACGACCTGGGGGTCTCGTCCATGCAGCTCGACGAGCCCGAGCGTGGGTTCAGCTACCGGCTGGCGGGTCCCCTCGACATGCGGATGGATCGCAGCGGCCAGGTCCGCGCCGCGGGGGACGTCGTGAACACCTACCGCCAGGAGGACCTCGAACGGATCCTCGCGGACTACGGAGAGGAACGCTTCGCCCGCCGGGTCTCCAAGGCCATCGTCCGGGCACGGGCCCGTGGCAACCTCCGCACGACCGAAGAGCTCGCCGCCGTGGTGGCGGGCGCCGTCCCCCGACAACGCGGGGGCCCACATCCCGCCAGGCGCACGTTCCAGGCGCTCCGTATCGAGGTGAACCAGGAGCTCGAGGAGCTCGCCGCCTCCCTTCCTCAGGCGGTGGGCCTCCTCGAGCCCGAAGGACGGCTGGTGGTCCTGTCCTACCATTCGCTGGAAGACCGCATCGTCAAGCAGTTCGTGCGGGCCGATCCCTCCTTGCGGTCGATCACCAAGAAACCGGTCAGGGCGTCCGCGGCGGAGATCGAGGCCAACCCGAGGGCGCGGAGCGTTCGGCTTCGGGCGGCAGAACTCGTGGCGTCGGAAGCCGCGGCATGACTGGGTCCCGCCGGCGGCGGCGCCGATCGCGGCTCCGGCTCCGGCTCGTGCGCCCGGCCGGCCGGCGCCGCATGCCGTTCCTGCTCGCGGCCTTCCTGGCCATCGGCTCCCTCGTCGTGGCCGTGGTCACCCTCCAGGCCCTCGTGGCTCAGGGCTCGTTCCGGATGCAGGAGCTGGCGCGGAAGAACGGCGAGCTGTCGCAGTCCGCCGGGAGGCTCCAGCTCCAGATCGCTCAGCTCTCCGCGCCCGACCGGATCGCCGGCCAAGCTCGTCGGCTCGGTTACCGGCTCCCCGATCCTGCCGAGCTGCATACCATCACCGTTCGAAGCGCGACGAGAGACGGAGCCGCCGGTGCCCGCCTCGACGACACCCTCCCCTCGGTCGAGCGGCAGCTCGGAGCGAAGCCGTGACCACCGCGGGCACGCCCGCGGTGGCCGGGCGGCGCCGCTCGGGGCCCGGCGGCTCCTCGTCGCGAAGCGCGCCCACGGCCCGGCGGTTGGTGGCGCTCATGGCCGCGCTGGCCCTGGGACTGTCGGCGATCCTCGTCCGGCTCGTCCAGCTCCAGGTGCACGACGCGTCGGCCTACCGAGCGCTGGCGTGGGGACAGCGCGTCCGGACCATCGAGCTGCCGGCCTCGCGCGGGTCCATCTTCGATCGCGACGGGCAGGAGCTGGCCCTGTCGCTGCCCGCGAGGGCGATCTACGCGAGGCCCCCACTGGTGAGCGACCCGGCCGGCGAGGCCCGAACGGTGGCCTCCATCCTGAAGCTCGATCCCGCCGGTGTCAGGGCGGCCCTGAAGAACACCGGTCCCTTCGTGTACCTGGCGCGAGGAGTGGAGCCGGCCGCGGCAGCGGCTCTTGAGGCAAAGCACCTCCCGGGCATCGGGTCGCTGCCCGAGACCAAGCGGTACTACCCCGGCGGTGTGCTGGCTCCTCAGGTGCTCGGGTTCGTCGGTGTGGACGGGTCGGGGCTGGCCGGGCTGGAGCAGCAATACCAGAAGGTCCTGGCGGGGCGGCCGGGCCACGCGGTGGTGGAAGCCGACCCCAGCGGGGTGCTGATCCCGCAAGGCGAGAACGTGGACGTCCCTTCCGTCCCGGGGTCGGACCTGGTGCTCACCCTCGATCGCCAGATCCAGTTCAGGGCCCAGCAGGTGCTCCAGCGGGCGGTCAAGTCCAATCACGCCCGGGGCGGGACGGTCATCGTCCTCGATCCTCGGAGCGGAGACATTCTGGCCATGGCCGACTACCCGTGGTTCGATCCCAACGACCTGACCGACGCGAGCTGGGAGGCCATCCGCAACCGCGCGGTGACGGACGCGTACGAGCCCGGATCGGTGAACAAGATCGTTACGGCAGCCGCTGCTGTGCAGGAGAGTCGGCTCAAGCTCGACCAGAGGTTGACGGTTCCGGGCTACTATTGGCTCTACACGAAACGGTTCACCGACGTGCACCCGCACCCGGCGGAGCCCATGACCCTCGGCGACATCCTGGCCTTCTCCAGCAACGTGGGGACGA
Organism: Actinomycetota bacterium; assembly: GCA_005885015.1. Classification (GTDB taxonomy): domain Bacteria; phylum Actinomycetota; class UBA4738; order UBA4738; family UBA4738; genus AC-52. The sequence continues at coordinate 12,941 of VAYG01000024.1, forward strand.
TCAAGGTGGCCGCCTTGCTGGGACCCAAGCTCCTCTATCAGTACCTGCAGCGGTTCGGGCTCACCCGGCCCACGGGCCTGGGGTTCCCCGGAGAGTCCGGTGGCATCCTCCCCCCGCCATCCGAGTGGAGCGGGACCAGCATGGGGACCATCCCCATCGGCCAGGGGATCGCGGTGACCCCTCTCCAGATGGCCTCCGTGTACGGCACGATCGCCAACGACGGAATATGGGTGCAGCCGCGGCTGCTCCGGGGAGCGGTCGGGGCCGACGGCCGGTTCCGGCCGGCGGCCGCCGGGGCCACCCGGGTTGGACCTCGCCGGATCGGTACGCCAGGCCGGTGACCGGGATGCTCCCGTTCCCGCGGACGCGCGCATACGGCACGTCGCCGAGGAGCTCGGCGAGCATCCTGCCCACGGCGGGCTCAGCGGGTTCATCCGCCACGTCCGGTGTCCTCCAGGAAGATGCAGGGGGGCGGTCGGAGGTTTCGTCGGGGCGCTTGACTGGGGGCGCGGACGCGGGCATCGGGGTTCTCGCCCCTAGCCGTTCGCCGGGTTAAGGGCGTGCGGGGGGACGGGGAGGCCGGGAGCGGGGGGAACCCGCAACCGGGCCAGGGCGAACCTGGCCACGTCCTGGAACAGGGGGGCCGCGGCGATCCCCCCGTAGACGGTGGCCGGCTCGTCGAGGACGGCCGCCACCACCAGCGCCGGTCGGGCCGCCGGGACGAACCCGATGAAGGAGGCCACGTACTTCCCCACCGCGTAACCGGTTCCGTCGGAGTTCACCTTCCTCGCCGTGCCGGTCTTTCCGGCCACCCAGTACC
>VAYG01000146.1 GCA_005885015.1 Actinomycetota bacterium
TCCGGATGTCGCGCTTCACCGTGGCGATTGAGGCCTGGCTGCGCTCGATTAGCTCTTCGACGATGGCCGGATCGGTGTCGATCGGGGCGGGCGCGCCGCCAACCGGCACCCCGCTGGGACTGTCGTCCGGGAGCGACGGGATGAAGTCCCCACGTTCGACGATGCTCTGCAGTGCGTCCCCGATCAGCGGTTCGGATTTCCCCAGGACCTCCAGGAGGCGGGCTCGGCTCGCCGGCGATGCCAAGTCCCGGGCGACGTCGACGAACATCCTCCCACCGGCCTCGTACATCGGCCGCGGAGTTGTCAGCTGCCAAAAGGAAATCCCAAGGGGCTTCATCGGGTCGGTCATCATTTGCCCATGGCCGACCGAGACGTACACATGGTTCTCCTGGTCGCCGGCTGAAGGGACGGGGAACAATGTGGTGATCGGCCGGCTCTGGACGATCAGGAAGTCATTGTCGACCAGGCACCATTCGATGTCCTGGGGACTACCGAAGTGCCCCTCGATCCGTCGTCCCAGCTCGGAGAGCCGTACGACCTGCTCATCCGTCAGCGCCGGCCGCTCCTGCCGCTCCGGGTCGATCGTCACCTTCTCAGTCCCGCCACCCGGCAGGGGGTGGATGGCAACCTGCTTTGTGGCCACCGAGTTGGCGACGACCTCGCCGTCGCGCACCTTGTAGGAGTCCGCGTTCACCAGGCCAGAGACCAGGGCCTCGCCGAGGCCGAAGGTGGCTTCCACGGACATGACTTTGCGGTTTGACGTGACGGGGTCGGCCGTGAACAGGATGCCGGCAGCTTCCGGGAAAGCCATCCGCTGCACCACCACCCCCATGTGGACCTTCTTCTGGTCGAAGCCATTCCGCAGGCGGTAGGTCACGGCCTGCTCGGTGAAGACCGACGCCCAGCACCGGGTGATGTGTTGGAGGATCGCGGTTGGCCCAATGACGTTCAGGTATGTGTCCTGCTGGCCCGCGAAGGAGGCTGTCGGCAGGTCCTCTGCCGTTGCGCTTGAGCGGACGGCGTATGCAGATTGCTCGCCGAGCCCCGTGAGTGCGACGATGATCGCCCCCGCCAGGTCCTCAGGGATGGCGATCCCTTCGATAGTCCCGCGGATCTCCGCGCTGAGCGTCCGGATTGCTTCGCGGTCATCCGGGTTCAGGCGCGACAGCCGATCAAGCCGATCGTCTGCCGACGGTGCTGCCGCCATGATCCGCCGGAAGGCATCCGTCGTCACACAGAAGCCGGCCGGTACGCGAATGCCTTCGATCCGCGAAAGCTCACCGAGCGCCGCTCCCTTGGCGCCAACGATTGCGACCTGCGTCTGGTCGATCTCCTCGAGGCCCAGAACGTAACTGCCCATCCGACCACCTTCTCCTTCGGCCCCCGGGCCTCGATCATTCCTACAGGAGGTCGCGCCGGCCGCCCTTGGGCCAGCTTGTGGCATGCAGTGTCGGCACGCCGGGGCCCTTGCGGCAAGGCCCCCCCCGTCGCTTACCATTGGTAACGGCGGGAAGGATGGACCATGTCTGACACGTCGGGAGATGGGCACCGCCCGACGAGAGAGTTTCGCAACGCGATGCGCGCCTTCGCTTCGAGCGATTGTTCGCAGCCGTCGAAGGGTGGGCCAAGGCCGTTGGAGCTAACCGCGCGGCGGGAGCGGCGCGTGTACGGCGGAGCCTCATTGAAAGTTGCCAAGGATGAGCTCCTCGCCGCATATCAGGAGATGAAGCCCCGTCGATAAAGGGAGCCGTGGCGTGGGCCGGTACTCTATGACTCATAGGCCATCAACCGCCCCCAATGGGCCGGATTGCCCCCGATTAGTCCCGCTAACCCCGGACTGCCCGGAATGGCGCAGGTATCCCCGGTTGGCGAGCGTTACCCGGACGGCCCGCTAGGTGATCCGGGACAGCCAGAGTGTCGGTTCTTCCAGCTCGGGCATGGAGGGCAGGTTGTCCGCGGACTCCCACATCCTGGCAAGGGTTGCCTCGCCGCCGAGCTCGGCCACGCGCGAGCAGAACGCCCGCCCCAGGCGGTACTGCTCGCGCTTCATCTCCAGCCCGAGCAGTCGCTCCAGGGCCTGGTCGCCGTGGCGTCCCTCGCGGTGCCGGAGGAGAGCTTCCTCGATCCGGCTGTAGGTCGGAAGGAGCTTCCGTCCGAGGCCTTCCATCACGTGATCGCCATAGCCTTCGGCTGCGGCCATGAACGACTGCACCCGCGCGATCCGCAAGCGCTGCTCGGGATCGGAGCTCTGGCCGAACACGTCGTTCATCCCTTCGAACGCCTTGGACAGCGCGTCGGGATCGGACAGGTCGAGGGATTCCAACCGCTGTTCGAGGCCCGACAGGTCCAGCTCGGCGTGCTCGACCAGATCGCGAACGAGGCGCATGAAGTGGTCCCGGACCCACGGACGGGCGAACTCGAACCGGTGCGTCACCTCGTGCAGCGCGACGAACGTCCGGAACTCGATGGGTTCCAGGCTCCAATCGCTCTCGAACCGGGCGATGTTGGGGACGACGAAGTACAGGGCCCCCGCCTCTCGCGGCACGGCCAGGTCGTACTGGCCGAGCACACGCTGACCGAGGTAGCCGAGCACGCCGCCGACCTGTGCTCCCAGCAGCAACGGCATCATCCTCTGCAGCACCATCTCCATGAGCTCGGGCGTCGTGCCGGGCATGGGTGCGGCCGGCCCGCCGCCCTGTTGGGCGAGCGCGGCGGAGAGCCGGGCCGCCACGGGCTCGATCAGGTCCCGGAGGCTCCGCGCGTTCGCCTCGACCCAGTCCGCGCGCCGGAACGACTCGATCCTGGCGACGTCCGTGGGGGCGGGGAGGCCCGTGTGCTCGGCCACGGCCAGCTCGGCCACGCGCACCACTTCGGCCAGGCCGCGGCGGTCCTCGTCGGTGGGCCGCGGGTCCTCCACCCCCCACGAGGCCACGGCGATCCCGATCTGCCGGGCCAGCTCCCAGTTCACCGGGCCGGTCGAGGCCAGAAGGACCCGCTGGATCTCCCGGAACAGCGGGACCTCGCCCAACACGTCGGACAGGGGGACTTCGGGGGGCTCCTCGGCCCCGGGTGACGCCATCCGGGCCATTGTAGGAGCGTGGCTAGAATCGGTCCGATGCGGAACGAGCTGCTGGTGAAGCTCACCGCCGACCCTCTGGATCCGGCCGAGGCGCTCGCCTTCGTTTCCGATCCCGGGGCCGGTGGCACGGTCCTGTTCTCGGGGACGGTTCGGGACCATTCGGCTGCCGGGTCCGTGACCGGCCTGGAGTACGAGATATGGGGCGAACGCGCCCGAGAGGGACTCGAGGCCATCGGGGACGAGCTCTTCGAACGCTGGCCGGTCTGCCGGGTCGCGCTGCTCCACCGACACGGCTCCCTTGCCGTCGGCGAGGTCTCGGTCCTGGCGTGCTGCTCGGCTCCCCATCGCGCGGAAGCGTTCGAGGCGGCACGTCATGGCATCGAACGCATCAAGCGCGACGTGGCCGTCTGGAAGAAGGAGCATCTCGCCACCGGCCACGCCGAGTGGGTGATGGGGTCCTGATGCCGGTCGGGCACGACCAAGCCCTTTCCCGGTGAGCCGACGCGACCTCGCCGTTGACATCGGCACATCCTACCAACAGGGGCAGGGCGTGATCTTCGACCAACCCACGTTGGTCGCGGTGAACGACCGCACGGGCTCGGTGGTGGCGGTGGGGCGGGAGGCCTGGGGTCTGGCGGGCGAACAACCGTCGGAGATCGTGGCCGTCCGTCCCCTCCGCAGGGCCGCCATCGCCAACTTCGAGTTGACCGAGCAATTCCTCCGCCTGATCCTTCGGTCCACTGGGAGCTCGCGGTTCACCCGCCCCCGGGTGCTGGTATGCGTCCCGTCCTCGCTGACACCGGTCGAGCGGCGGGCCGTGGAGGATGCGGTCTCCTCGGCGGGGGCCAGGTCGGTGACGCTCGTGGAGGAGCCGCTGGCGGCGGCGATCGGGGCGGGCCTTCCGATCCACGACCCGGTTGGGAGCATGGTCCTCGACGTAGGGGGAGGGATCACCGAGATCGCGATGCTCGCCCTGGGCGGGATCGTCCTGTCGGCGGCCGTCCCCGTTGGTGGCCTCGACATGGACGATGCCATCCAGCAGTACCTGCGGCGGCGCCACGACCTGGCCATCGGCGACTCCGCCGCCGAGCAGATCAAGATCCAGGTGGGATCCGCCTACCCCACGGCGGAGGTGGTGGAGGCGGAGGTGCGAGGGCGCGAGCTGGGGACGGGGACGCACGTCATCGTGACCCTGACCTCGGAGGAGATCCGGGAGGTCCTGGCCGACGCCGTCGAACGGATCGTCCGGGCCACCCGGCAGTGCCTGGCGGACTGCCCCCCGGACCTGGCCCACGACGTGCTCGAGACAGGGGTGTTCCTCACGGGAGGGGGGGCGTTGCTCCGAGGCCTGGACATGCGCCTGGCGCGCGACTGCGAGGTTCCGGTGAACCTCACGGAGCACCCGCTGTCCACCGTCGCCTCCGGGGCCGGGAGGCTGCTCGACTACGAGCCGGACCAGCGCCGGGCCTTCCTCTCGGCCCATCGTCCCGTACCATAGGCCCCCCCGTGATCCCCAACGAGGACGACCCCTACTCCGGATCGACTGCTCCTGACGGGGTCGCCGAACCGGCGAAGCCTTCCGGCTCTCTCGTTTCATGGCGGAAGAGCGCGTTCCTGGCCCCCGTGGCCATCCTCGCCCTGATCCTGTACTTCGTGAGGCTTCCGTACTTCGTGCTCCAGCCAGGGCCCGCCGAGGACGTCGAGCCGCTCATCCACATCCAGAGCCAGCAGACCTACCCCGGTGGCCACCTGTTGCTCACGTCCGTGGGCCTGTACCAACCCAACGCGTACCAGGCGTTCTGGGCATGGGTCGACCGGGCACAGTCGGTCGTCCCCGAACGGGACATCCTCGCCCCCGGCGAGACGCCCCAGGAGGAGACGCAGCAAGCGATCTCCCAGATGGACACGAGCAAGATCGACGCAGCGGTGGTGGCGCTCACGAAGTACGCGGGCTATCCGGACCGGCACGGCAGGGGTGTCCTGGTCGAGAGCGTGCTGTCCGGTTCCCCCGCCTCCGGCAAGCTCTTCGCCGGCGACGTCGTCCTCTCGGTGGATGGGCGACGGGCCGCCGATCCGGACCAGCTCGGCCGGATGATTCGGGCCGCCGGGGTCGGCCACGCCTTGACCTTCGAGGTCAAGGCCGATGGACAGACCCGGCGGGTCCAGGTGGCGCCGGGCCGGATCCAGGGCATCGACCACCCTGCCATCGGCATCGGGACCGTTGCCGCGTTCCCGTTCCCTCTCGAGATCGACAGCGGAGACATCGGGGGCCCGTCCGCCGGGCTCATGTGGACCCTCGGGCTGGTCGATCTGTTGACGCCCGGCGACCTGACCGGCGGCCACATCGTGGCGGGGACCGGGACGATCGACCTGACCGGCAAGGTCGGGCCCATCGGAGGAATCTCGCAGAAGGTCGTGGCCGCCGAGCGAGCCGGAGCCACCGTTTTCTTCGCCCCGGCCGAGGAGGCTTCGCAGGCCAGGTCCGTCGCCCACCACATCGTCATCGTGCCGGTTCGCTCCTACACCGACGCCGTCTCCTACCTCGGCGGCCCGGCGTCGTAGCCGCTGCCGTGCAACCGGGATCGCTACGGTAGGCTTGACCTTCGCGCGCGAGGGGGAGGATTGGCACAGGAACGAGTTCGCATCCGACGGCGATGGCTGCTGATCGCCATCGCCGTGGTGGCGGCCATCGGCGTCGCGCTCTCCGCTCTATCGGGTTTCTACGTCGACCTGCTGTGGTTCCATGAGGTCCACTTCACCGATGTCTTCTGGAAGGTGTTCTGGTCCCGGATCCTGCTCGGGTTCCTGTTCGGGCTGATCTTCTTCGTCCTGCTCGCCGCCACGCTGTGGACGGTTCGCCGGCTCACCCCGCGATTCCGTCCCTTCTCGCCCGAGCAGGAGCTGATCGAACGGTACCGAGTGGCGATCGACCCCTACGCCCGATACGCGATCCCGATCTTCGCGGCGATCATCGCCCTGTTCGTGGGCGTGCGGGCGTCGGCCCAATGGCAATCGTTCCTGATGTGGAGATCGTCCGCCGGCATCGGGTTCGGGGCGGCCCACGTCGACCCGGTGTTCCACCGGGACCCGGCGTTCTACATGTTCCAGCTGCCCTTCCTGAAATACGTCCAGGGATGGTTGTTCTCCGCGCTGGTGTGGGTGACGGTGATCGCCGCCCTCGCCCACTACTTGACCGGGGGGATCCGCCTCCAGACGGCCGGAGAGAAAGTCACCCCGCAGGTGAAGGTGCACCTGTCGGTGCTGCTGGGGCTCATCCTGCTGGTGAAGGCGTGGGGCTACTTCCTTGGGCGGTACGACCTGCTGGTCTCCAGCCGGGGGGTCGTGACGGGTGCGTCGTACACCGACATCCACGCGCAGCTCCCCGCGCTCAAGCTGCTCGTCATCGTGGCCCTGGTGTGCGCGGTCCTGTTCCTGGTGAACATCCGGTTCCGGGGATGGATCCTGCCCGTGCTGGGCATCGGCCTGCTCGCGCTGACCTCGATCGTGGTCGGCGCGATCGTCCCAGGGACCGTCCAGAAGTTCCAGGTGGCCCCCCAGGAGCTCCAGAAGGAGACGCCGTACATCGCGCGGAACATCGCGGCCACGCGGTTCGCCTTCGGGATCGACCTCATCCCCTCGCCGGTCAATCCGGCCAACGACGTGACGGCGAGTCAGATCGACGCGAACGACGCAACGGTCACGAACATCAGGTTGTGGCGGCCATCGGTGCTTCAGGAGACCTACCAGGCCCTCCAGCGGATCCAGCAGTACTACGAGTTCAAAGACGTGGACGTGGATCGGTACAACATCGACGGCCAGGAACGCGTGGTCATGCTGTCGGCACGTGAGGTCAGCCAGAACGGCATCCCCGGAGGACCCGGGTGGCAGCAAGCCCACCTGATCTACACCCACGGCTATGGCGCCGTGGCCAGCCAGGTGAACACGGCCGACCCGTCCGGCGCCCCGGACCGGGGGATCCAGCTCGATGCCACGGCCCCGAACGACCAGGGCTTGCAGGTCTATTACGGGGAGCTCTCCGACGTGCCGTACGTGGCCGTGGGGACCAAGCAGCAGGAGCTGAACTACCCCAATCCCTCCGGGGCAGGACAGCTCTCGACCACCTATCGAGGGCAGGGGGGGATCCCCCTCGGCGGGTTCTTCCGACGGATGCTGTTCGCCTACCGCTATCGCGACGTGAACCTGCTGATCTCGGGGCTGATCAACTCGGAAAGCAGGATCCTGATCAACCGGGACATCCAGACGCGCGTTCCCAAGGCCGCTCCCTTCCTCATGTACGACAAGGATCCCTACGCCGCCATCGTGGATGGCCGGCTCGTCTGGATCTGGGATGCCTACACGACGAGCAACCTGTTCCCGTACTCCGACCAGGTCTCGCTCGGGGCGGCCACCAACCGGGATCTGATCGGCCAGGTGAACTACATGCGGAACTCGGTGAAGGCGGTCGTGGACGCCTACGACGGCACCGTCAAGTTCTACGTGGTGGAACCGAACGATCCCGTGATCAAGGTGTGGGAGCAGATCTTTCCCTCGCTGTTCACTCCCGCAGACCAGGCGCCGCCCGAACTCGTCGCCCACTTCCGATACCCGGAAGATCTCATGCAGACGCAGGCCTTCGAGTTCGCTCGGTACCACGTCACGGACGTGCCGACGTTCTTCCAGAGCTCCAAGCGGTGGGCGCTTCCCTCCGCCCTCCCCAGCGCGGTCAACGGGACGGCCGTCGGGACGCTCCGGCCGTACTACGTGCTCCTCAAGCTCCCTGGCGACACCAGCGAACAGTTCGTCCTGTTCGAGCCGTTCACCCCTCCGGGGCGGGGCAACATGGTGGCGTACATGACCGCCGGCTCCGATCCCGGCAAGTACGGGCAGCTCCGGGCGTTCCAGTTCCCCACCGGGGAGAACGTGGACGGCCCCTCGCAGGTTCGCAGCCTCATCAGGCAGGACCCGACCGTGTCGCAGCAGCTCACGCTGCTCTCCCAGCGAGGATCGGACGTCATCTTCGGCGACCTGTTGATCGTGCCGATCGAGAGCTCGTTCCTCTATGTGCAGCCCGTGTTCGTGACGGCGCCGGGGCAGACCCCCATCCCCGAGCTCAAGCGCGTGGTGGTGATTCACGGAGGGAACGTTTCGGTGGCGAACTCACTGGCGGACGCCATCGATCTGTCCTTCGGCCAGGCTCCGCCGCCTCCTTCCGGAGGGCCGGGTCCGACCCCGGGAGGCTCGGTCGCCGACCTCCTGGGCCAGGCGCTCCTGCACTTCCAGCGGGCCCAGCAATTCCTGCAGCAGGGGAACCTGGCCGCGTATCAGGCCGAGATCAACGCCGCCCAGAAGCTCATCCAGCAGGCGGCGCAGCTGGCCAAGAGCGGCGCATCGCCCTCGCCATCCCCCTCGCCCTCGGGCTGAACGGCTCGCTCCGGTTGCCGGAACTCGCGGGCTGTTGCTAGCATCGACCTGCGGGGTGGAGCAGTCTGGTAGCTCGCTGGGCTCATAACCCAGAGGTCACGGGTTCAAATCCCGTCCCCGCGACGAAGCTGAAGCCGCAGGTCCAGCAGGACCTGCGGCTTCTTTCACGCACGAACGAGGACGCCCGATCGCCCAACGGACCCGTCGACACCGCAGCCGGTCACGCGCGAAGGAATGCGAGCACCGCGAGCACGCGACGGTGCTGGTCGGGCGACTCGGGCAGCTGGAGCTTCATGAAGATCTGGGTGATGTGCGCCTCGACGGTCCGCTCGGTGACGAACAGGCGGGTGGCGATCGCACGGTTCGACATGCCCTCCGCGACGAGTCCGAGCACCTCGCGCTCTCGGTCGGTCAGCTGCGAGAGCGGGTCTTCGCGGCGTCTTCGCCCGACCAGGCGGGAGACGATGGTGGGGTCGATCACCGTCTCGCCGTCCACGATCCGCCGCAGGGCGTCGACGACGGTGGCGATGTCGAAGACCCGTTCCTTGAGAAGGTACCCGACCCTCTCTGGGTGGTCCTGGATGAGCCGCAGTGCGTAACTCGGCTCGACGTACTGAGACAGGACCAGGACTCCCACATCTGGATGCTTCGCCCGGATGGCCTGGGCCGCGACCAGCCCCTCGTCCGTATGGGTGGGAGGCATGCGGATGTCCACGAGCGCAACGTCCGGTTGGGTGCGGTTCACCTCTCGGACCAAGGCCTCCGCGTCCTCGGCTTCCCCGACGACTTCGATTCCGGCATCCTGCAGAAGGCGAACGATTCCTTCTCGCGTGAGCATCACATCGTCAGCGACCACTACGCGCACGGGACCTCCGCCCGCACCGTCGTGGGCTCCACGACCAGCCACCCACCCAGCGCGCCGACGCGATCGGCCAGATGGCTCATCGAAGCGGTGCGCTCCGAACCGTCGTCTGCCACCGTGATCACGAGCCGATCGCCATCCCGAAGCAGGCTCAAGCCTACGAACGTCGCTGCCCTCGCCGCCGCATCCTCGATCGCCTCGGCAACCACGATGTAGACCGCGGTCTCGACTGGAGCCGGATAGCGCTCTTCAACTGTCTCGGCGACCTCCACCGGGAGCGGGGCCTCGTCCACGAGTGACGCGATCGCAGACCCGACCCCGGCCTCGGTCAGGATGGCCGGGTAGATGCCGTGGGCGAGCTCGCGAAGCTCTCCTAGCGCCGCCTGGGCCTCACCGGTCGCATCGGCCAGAAGCGAAGCGGTCTCGGCTTCGCCTTCAGCCTGAGCAGCCGCGGCGGCCAGCCGGAGATCGTATGAGAGCGCCAGCAGCCGCTGCTGAGCGCCATCGTGGAGGTCCCGCTCGAGCCGGCGCCGCTCCGCATCGCCGGTCTGTACGATCCGAGCGCGCGAGGCTCGAAGGTCGATGAGCTGGGTGAGGACCTCGGCTTGGAGCCGCTCGTTGTCGAGGGCCAGCCGGACATCGGCGCCGATCTCCCGCTCCAGGTCCGCGACCGACGCTGCGTGCGTGACGACCGCCACCTGCCGGCCGTCTCGAACGAGCGCCGTGACCGCCCGCCCCGGCGCGGCGACCGGCTCGCGAACCGGAGTGCCGTGCGGGTCCACGTAGCGCCTCGAATCCGGGAGCCAGTAGGCCAGGCGAAGCTCCGGATCACCGACCGCCCGGGCGAGCGCCGACTGCAGGGAACCCGGGGATGGGGCCTCGCCGAGACCGGCGACGATCCTTCCGGCGGAACGTCGCTGCACCCGGGCACGAAGGGCAGTCCACAGCAGTCCGCTGGCGAGGAGGACGACCGCCGCGCACTGGATCATGAAGATTGAGAGAAACACCGGGTCCAAGGGGTCCTCCGCGGCACGAGATAGCGCGATCGAATGGGCCCCCGTGGTGGCCCCCAGCACGAGTCCCGCGACGGACATCGGCCACAGGACGCGTCGCGCCGGGCCGGTCGCTGCCACGAGCCGCCAGACGCAGAATGCGGCGAGGGCCCCGGCCGCCGCCATGACGAACCAGACGTCCATGACCTGGATCGTGTGAGCGACTCCCGGGAGCGAGCGCACGAGAAACGCGTTGTCCGTGCAGTTGTCCCAGCATTTCGGGTCGAAATACGGGTCGCGGAACAGCGCACGGCCTAGTGACGACAACACCGCCTCCAGGTAGACGGAGGAAACCAGCAATCGGGCGAGCTTGGACTGAAGCCGTCCGCTCGGATAGGCCAGCACGACGTGTATGAGAACCGGGAAGAGGAAGCCAGCGAAAACCATGCCC
>VAYG01000025.1:0-15006 GCA_005885015.1 Actinomycetota bacterium
GCACTTGCCCCTCCCCCGGACCATTGCGGTGGCCCCAGTGGCGGTACTCGTCGCGCTGGTCGCCGGGCTCGTCCCGGCGGCGCGGGCCGGCAGGAGCGTTCCCCTGGATGCCGTACGGCCTGCCGTCGCCGGGCCGCGTCGGGCCGGGCCCGTCCGGGGTATCGGCGGCATGGCCCTGTCGAACCTCCTCCGGCGTCCGGGCCGAACGTTGCTGGGGGCGGGAGCCCTGCTGGTGGGGGTTGCCGCCCTGGCGTTCCTCTTGGCGATCAACCTGGCCTTCCGAGGGACGCTGGTGGGGACGTTGCTCGGCCAGGTCGTTTCGCTGCAGGTGCGGGCAGTGGACTACATCTCGGTCGGCCTGGCCATCGCCCTGGGGGCGTTCTCGGTAGCCGATGTCCTGTTCCTGAACCTTCGGGAGCGCGCTCCCGAGATCGTCACGCTCCGGACGGTCGGATGGCAGCGGTCCCACCTCGGCCGGCTGATCACTCTGGAGGGGCTAGGGATCGGGCTGGTTGGGAGCGTCCTCGGGGGTGGGCTCGGCTTCGCCCTCGGCGCTTTCGCCGGGGGCCCGGCGGCGCGGGTTCTCGAGGCGGCCCTCGTGGCGACCGCGGGCGGGATCCTGGTTGCCGTCGCAGCCTCGGCCGCCCCCGCGCTGCTCATCGGGCGAATGACCCCTCCGACCGTCCTGGCGGAGGAATGAAGGAATGACGAAAGGACTGAGGATCTGGTGGGCAGGTTCCTCCTGAGCCAGCTCCGTCACCGGGCAGGCCGGAGCGTCACGCTGGGCGTCGGAATCCTCGTGGCGGCCGTGAGCTTCGTCCTGCTTACGTCGGCCGTCTCCACCAGTGCTCTCCAGGTTCAAGGCACTGTTGCAAGCAACTGGAAGACCGCGTACGACATCCTGGTTCGCCCGCCCAACTCCTTCACGCCGCTGGAGCAAGAGCAGAGCCTGGTCCGGAACAATTACCTCTCCGGCATCTTCGGCGGGATCACGCTCGACCAGTGGCATGACGTCCTGCGGACCCCGGGCGTCGAGGTGGCCGCACCGATCGCGAACATCGGCCTCATTCTCCCGACCGGCTTTACTGAGGTACCCATGAAGGACCTCCTCAACCGCGATCCGGTCCAGCTCTATCGGGTCCGTAACGAGAGCGTCGCCGACGCAGGGACGTCTCGGTATCCCGGATCAACCAGCTACGTCTACGTGACGCGGCGAGGGCGCATCACGATCACCAGCTACGGCGGGGTCGAGACGGGGCCTGCCGAGACTCTTCCGGACGGCACTATCGCGTTGCTCAGGAACTGTCAGGGATAAAGCGAAGCCGTCGACAGGCCGTTAGACAGTCCTCCCGATCCCGCGATCTCGCCAAGTTCTACCTATCCGACCGCCAAGCCGTCGCGTCCGAGCTCGTCTGGTTCCCGATCCTCATCGCGGCGATCGACCCGGCGCAGGAATCGCGCCTGGTCGGGCTCGACGGGACGATCGTGTCGGGCCGGTACCTGAAGGAGGGCGAGCAGCCCTGGATCGATCCAAACCACCCCCACCGCCTCGTACCTGTTATCGCGAGCAGCAGGAGCTACGTCGATGAAGACGTCGACACCCGCATCGAGCGACTGACGATTCCGGCCGGCGCCGACGTCCCGAAGATGCTCAGCGAGCGCGGAACGGCGCTGTCGTTCCTGTCGGGCCTTCAGGGGCGGGAGATCGAAAAACAGGTCATCCCGGCACAGAAGATCTACGACCAGGTCCTCGCAGGACAGAATCTCGACTTCGGCCAGGCAAAGGTCCTCTCCTACTACTACTGGGCCGCCTCGCCGGTGATGTATCGCGAGCCCCACCGGGGGCGGTCCGTCCCGATCGAAGTGAGGAATCCGCCCGCCACCTGGTCCATCGCAGATGGAAGCGCGAGCTACCAGCAGGTCCCCATGGCCAACGCCGACGTCCAGTTCCGCCGGCTCTACCCCAGGTTCGGGTCCGGGACGTTCGAATCCGACAAGGCAGCCCATCGGGAGATCCTGAACACACCCGTGATGAAGATATTAGGGCGCTACGATCCCGAGCGGCTCCCCGGATTCTCCCCTCTCACGAAGGTTCCCCTGGAGAGGGCCCTGGGTGGCAAGCCCCTCCTTCCCTCCCAGAACATCGGCGGCTACATCGCCCAGCCGCCCCTCTTCCTGACCACGCTGGAGGGGATGATGCCCTTCCTGAACACCAGGTTCTACGCTGGCGCCACCGGAGCGAAGGCTCCCATCAGCGTGATCAGGGTCCGGGTGGCCGGTGTCACGGGGCCGGACCCGGTGAGCCGGGAGCGGGTGAGGCGGGTGGCCCAGGCCATCCGGGCGCGGACGGGTCTGGCGGTGGACATCACCGCCGGCTCCTCCCTGCACCCCCTCCTGGTGGAACTGCCCCCGGGCAGGTTCGGCCGCCCCGCCCTCACCCTTCGGGAGGGGTGGACGAAGAAGGGCGTGGCCTTCGCCATCGTCACCGCCCTGGACCGCAAGTCCCTGGCCCTGTTCGTCCTGATCCTGGTGGTCTCGGCTCTGTTCCTGGCCAACGGGGCGTTCGCCTCCGTCAGGTCACGGTGGGTCGAGATGGGCACATTGCGATGCCTGGGGTGGGGGCGTGGGAAGGTCTTCAGTGCGGTGCTCGGAGAGCTGGCCTTCGTCGGGCTCGCCGCGGGCCTGCTGGGCACCGGGATCGCCGCCGGCCTGGTGTGGGCGCTCCACCTGCGCATGTCCCTGCTCCGAACCCTCGTGGTGGCGCCGGTTGGGATGCTCGTCGCCCTTGTCGCCGGCCTCGTCCCGGCGGCGCGGGCCGGCAGGAGCGTTCCTCTGGACGCCGTGCGCCCTCCTGTGGCGGGACCCAGGAGGGGCGGGCCCGTCCGGAGCATCGGCCGGATGGCTCTGTCGAATCTCCTCCGGCTGCCCGGCCGAACGATACTGGGAGCGGGAGCTCTGTTGGTTGGCGTGGCCGCCCTGGCGTTCCTCCTGGCGGTGAACCTTGCCTTCCGCGGCACCCTGGTCGGGACGCTGCATCGCCTTGGGTGCGTTCTCGGTGGCCGATGTCCTGCTCCTGAATCTTCGAGAGCGAGCCCCCGAGATCGTCACCCTCCGCACGACCGGGTGGACCGAATCCCACCTCGTCAGGTTGGTGACCCTGGAGGGCACCGGGATCGGGCTGATCGGGGCCGTCCCCGGGGCGACGGCGGGCATGTTGGTCGGGATCGCCGTGGGAGGGCATCCCGTCCAGATCGCCGCCGCCGGGGCATTCGCCGCGCTGGCAGGGACTGGGGTGGCGGTCCTCGCCTCCCTCGTTCCCGCATTGCTGACCCGCCGGATGGCTCCACCCGAAGTCCTGGCCGGGGAATGAAGGAAGTCGATCGAGTGGAGGAGGAGTCCCAGCGGCAAGGCTTCGATGTGGAGCTCCGAGCCGTTACCCGCCGCTATCCCATCGGGCAGGCCCGGTGGATCGTGGCCATCGACGCCGTCAGCCTCGACATCGCTGCCGGCTCCGTGGTCGCCATCGCGGGCCCGTCCGGCTCGGGGAAATCCACGCTTCTGCACGTGATCGGCGCGATGGACGAGCCGGATTCCGGGTCGATCCGGGTGGGGCCGACTTCCGTCACCGGCCTGGCTGGTGGCGAGCAGGCCCAGTACCGGCGGACCATCGGCTTCGTGTTCCAGCGCTTCCATCTCCTCCCCGCGCTTACCGTCCTGGACAACGTCGTGGCACCCGTCCTCCCCTACCGCACGGAGTACGACAAGTTCGATCGGGCCCGCGACCTGGTCGGTGCGGTGGGCCTCGCCGGGCGTGAACGGTCGCTTCCTTCCAAGCTCTCGGGCGGACAGCAGCAGCGGCTGGCGATTGCCCGCGCCCTGATCAACGATCCGGGCCTGCTGCTGGCCGACGAGCCCACGGGGAATCTCGATTCGGCCACTGGGACCGAGATCATGGAGCTCGTCCTGGACCTGCGCCGGGAGCGAGGGATGACCGTGATCGTCGCCACGCACGATCCGGTGATCGCGTCCGCGTGTGACCGGATCGTGAGGCTGCGAGATGGCCGGGTGGTGGACGACGTGACCGTGTCCGGCAACGTCGATGCCGAGGCGCTGCTGGGGCGGATCGGGCGGCTGGACCCCGACGGCTGAGCCAGCCCGATAGCAGCTCCGGCTACCTGCCTGCCCTGTACCACTCGTTCATGTTGAAGAACAGGCCCTCCTGGGACCCGGCGAACTCGCCGATGGGGCCGGCGATCCTGTCGGTTCGCCAGGCGGCCATCTCGGGCTCCACGTACAGCGGGATGGAAATGAAGTCCCGTGCCTCGAGCCGGTAGATCTCGTCCATCAGCTGGATGCGCTGCTCGACCTGGAGGGTCCGGTCGCTCCGGTGCATCAGGTCGTTGGCGTTCTGGTTGCACCAATGGATCCAGTTGTCGCCGGTGAAGCCGGTGCGTTGGACCGGGATGTTCTCGCAGCCGAATTCCCGGGTGACGCTCGGATCCGGGGCGACCTCGGAGGAGTACTCGGCCATGGTGAACAGGCCACGGGGGCCGATGTGGTCGAAAAGCACCCCCGAATCGAAGTTCTTGATCAGAAAGACGAATCCCGCCGGCAGGGCCCGGCCCTTCAGGAGCTGCTGGATCCGCAACCGACGTTCGTTCGTCGACACCGTCGAGTACTCGACCACGAGCTTCTTGCGGCCCTTCGTGCAGGGCAGGTGCGAGCAGTCGTACCCGTCGGATTCGAGGATCCGTTTCGCCTTCTCCGGGTCATAGGTGAATCGGTCGAACGGCGTTGAATGACACCACGGGCCCATCGCCGGCGCGGCCAGGAATCCGCAATCGAGGATCCGGGCCTGGGGATCGACGTGGCTCATGACCTGATCGATCACGGCCTGCCGGTCGATGGCGTACATCAGTGCCTCTCGGACCTTGGGGTCGTCGAGTGGGGGTGAGGAGTGGTTGAACCACAGGGCCTCGAACCCGAACCCGCTTGCGGCGATGGCCCGAACGTTCGAGTGGCCCGAGAACCGGTCCAGGAAGTCCTCCTCACCTGGCCACGGGAATGCATCGATCGTGCCGCCCATCAGCAGTCTCGCCGCCCCGCTCGCATCGGTCAGCGCCACGATCGTCACCTGATCCAGGAGCGCATGCTTGCCGAAGTACCGGTCGTTCCGGGTCAGGACGATCTTGCCCAGGCTGAAGGACTTCAGGATCCAGGGCCCGCCGGAGAACGGGATGTCCCGCTGCATCTCGTTCGCCAGGTCGGGCGTGGGGTCGTTCGCGTAGCGGGGGAACGCTGCCCGCTCCAGGATCCCACCGGCAACCCCACCGAACAGGTCCGGCCAGTCGGCGTACCGGGCCTTGAAGCTGATCACGACCGTCTTCGGGCGCGACGTGTCGATCGAGGCGATCCGGTCGTACCCGGCTGTGGGATCGGACCCACTCGTGTTCATGATGGCCCGCCAGGTGAACGCGAAGTCGGCCGAGGTGATGGGCGAGCCGTCGGCCCACGTGGCCTTCGGATCCAACCGGTAGGTGATGGTGAATCCGTTGCCGGCCGCCTGAATGGAGGGAGCGCCGGCGAGGAGGGGCGAGGGAACGAAATCCCCCCTGGAATCCAGCTCCATGGCCCGGGGCATGACGTGCTGGAGGACGGTCCACCAGGTCCCTGTGGCCGACGCGCATCCCGTGAGGGGGTTGAGGCATTCGGGGAACTCCCTGGTCCCCACGACCAATGAGCCTCCACGATGGGCTGCCGGGTGGGTAGCGGCCTTGGCGGTGAGGTCCCGGACAACTCGGACGCCGGCCAGCGATCCGAACGCCAGCGCGGCGACGACCACGCCGGTGGTCAGCGCGGTGAAGAACTGACGCCACTTGATCCGCCTCAAGACAGGGGCCGGCGGAGGCGACGGCGCGATGCCCGCCTCCTCTACCTTGCTCGCCAGCAGCCGGGTCAGGGCCCGTTCGAGCTCATCCATCCTGCTCACCTCGGACCGATGCCCGAAGCGTCTCCATGGCCCGGGCCACCAGGGATCGCACGGCCGCGACCGAGCACTTCAGAACCTCGGCCGTCCGGCGCTCCGAGAGGTCCTCGTAGTACCGGAGCACCACCGCCGCTCGCTGGCGATCGGGGAGCTCCTGGACCAGAGCCCACAGATCCGACCGCGTGGCCACGTCGGGGAGGCCGGCCTGGTGATCCGCCGGACGCGCGCCCGCGCCCTCCTTCTTCAGATAGGCCCGCTCGACCCGGCGCCGCCGCAGGTGCGACAGGGAGAGGTTCACCACCGTCCTCCGCAGGTACTCGTCGAAGGCCTCCGGCGACCGGATGTGCCGGAACCGCCCGGTCAACCGGATGAACGCTTCCTGGGCGAGGTCCTCGGCGACGCCCCGGTCGCCGGTCATCAGGTATGCCATGGCCACCGCTCGGGGCAGCTGGCGCGTGAAGAGCTCGGCCAGCGATCGACTCTTCTTCTCCGACTCCTTCCGGGAGTCGACCCCGACCATCGGAGCCCCGGGGCGATCGTCTGATCCCATGGCCCGATTCTTCTCGTCTACCTAAAGACGCATGGGGACCCGTTCCGATAGCGGCCCGGCCCGAAACCGCCCGGGGATGGTCAGGCCCGGAAGGCGGCCAGCGGCGTGGTCAGGTGGCCCTCATTGGGCTGCGCCCAGCGCAGCCGCCGCATGGCCGCCCCTCTGGCGGCCGCGCAGATCCGCAACCCCGCCAGGCCGGGCAGCTCGCCGATGGTCTGGTCCATGCCGCGGGCGGCGGCCAGGCCCTCGGCATCGCCGAAGAGGTAGGCGATCGTGAAATCCGTCTCCTGCTGGGGCCGGACCCCGGTCCCGGCCGGAGCCCACAGGTGCTCCAGCGCCCACCGCACCACCCGCCGGGCCTGCCGGCTCCGGCCCAGCCGCATCCGGGCCTGGGACCGGTAGAAGGCGAAGTGGCGGCGTTCGTCCTTGATGACGCGCTCGAGCAGCTCGACCAGGACGGGGTGCTCCGTCGTCGCGATCAAGCGGTGGTATGAGGTGAGCGTGGTGAGCTCGTTGACGGCGCCCCACGCCATGTGCAGGGCCACGAAGTCCTTGACCAGCGCCGCCGCGGCCAGGGTGGCCAGGTGCGAGGCGTAGCCCCTGCCCCCGATCTTCCGGCGGATCCAGGCGTTCCGAGCCGCCCGTGAGGGATAGGGCGCGTCGCCCCACACCCGCTCTCCGTCGGGAGCGAGGTCGTACCCGGCCTCGCCGAGGAACCGGCTGAAGGCCTCGCCGTGCCACAGCTCCTCGTACACCCAACAGGAGAGGAAGGCCGTCACATCGGGCTCGAACGCCGCCCGGGTGGCCAGCAGGTCCCGCAGGAAGATGACCGTGTGGGTCTCGATGTCCATCATGTAGGCGAGGCACCGCGCCTCGCCGACGGGCAGCGGATGATCCCGGATCCGCTCCCAGCGGACACCGGACAGGTCGACCTTCTTCGATGCCCGCAGGTATTTGTCGAGGTCGAAGTCGCTCATCGCTTGCCTTGGCTTCATGCTTGATTCGTAGCCGACCGGCACATGGATTACCAGCAGCCGCCTCCCGGGTCAGCCGGACAGGCTGGCCCTGATGAGGTCGGCGGCGACCTTCGGGTTGGCCGCGCCCTTCGTCTTCTTCATCACTTGGCCCACCAGGGCGTTCAGGGCCCCTTCCTTGCCCCCCTTGAACTGGGCGACGGGCTCCGGGTTCTCCCGGACGACCTCCTCGATGACCGACTGGAGCGCCGCCGCGTCCGAGACCTGGCGGAGGCCCCTAGCATCGACGATCTCGGCGATCGAGGCCCCCGTGGCGAAGGCCTCGGCCAGGGCCACCTTCGCGCCGGCCGATGAGATGGTTCCCTCCCCGAATAGGCGGACCACATCGGCCACGTGCTGCGCGGTCACCCTGGACGCTTCCAGCTCCTCGTCGTGCTCGCGCAGGAGCGACGCCAGGTCGCCGGTCATCCAGTTGGCGACCGAGCGCGGATCCGCTCCCAGCGCGACCGCGCGCTCGAAGAATTCGGACCACGACCGGCTCGCCCCCACCAGCACGGCCTGCCGGGCATCCAGCCCGTACTCCTCGGCGAACCTCCGGCGGCGGGCCGCCGGCAGCTCCGGCAGCTCCGCCCGAAGCTTCTCGATCCACTCGGCGTCCGGCTCGATCGGGGTGAGGTCGGGTTCCGGGAAGTACCGGTAATCGGACGCGTACTCCTTGGACCGTCCCGGCGTGGTGACCCCCCGGTTCTCGTCCCAGTGCCGTGTCTCCTGCACCAGCGGCTGGCCTCCCCGGAGCGCGGCGATCTGCCGTTCCTGCTCGAAGACGAGGGCTCGGACCTCGACCTTGGTCCCGAGCTCATCGTGCCCCGCGGGCCGCACGCTGATGTTCGCGTCGCACCGCAGCGAACCCTCCTCCATCCGGACGTCAGACACCCCGAGCGCCTCGAGGACCGCGCGGAGGTCGACCAGGTAGGCCCGCCCCTCCTCCGGCGTTCGCATGTCGGGTTCGGACACCACCTCCACCAGGGGCACGCCGGCCCGGTTGTAGTCCTCCAGGGCGTAGTCGGCGCCCGAGATGCGGCCGGTGGCCCCCGCGTGGGCCGTCTTCCCCGTGTCCTCCTCCAGATGGACCCGGGTGATCCCCACTCGGCGGACCGTCCCGTCCACCTGGATGTCGAGGTGACCCCCAACGCAGAGTGGGAGGTCGTATTGGGAGATCTGGAAGTTCTTCGGCATGTCCGGATAGAAGTAGTTCTTGCGGTGGAACAACGACCGCGGCGCGATCGCGCAGTCCAGGGCCAGCCCGATCTTGATAGCGTACTCGATGGCCTTCTCGTTCGGGACGGGGAGCGTGCCGGGATGGCCGAGACAGATCGGGCAGACGTTGGTGTTCGGCGGCGCGCCGAACTCGTTCGGGGAGCCGCAGAACATCTTCGTCGCCGTGGCCAGCTCGACGTGGCATTCCAGGCCGATGACGGTCTCGAACTCCTCGGGCATCCCGACAGAACGATAGCGGCACCGGCAAGGGCTCGACGATCCGGCCGGAGGGCTCTGGCGCCCGCCCGATAGCATGGGAAGGGATGAAGGTCCTCCGCCGACCGGCCCGGATCGATCGCGGAGGCGGACCGCCGGGTCACCGCGCCGAGGCTACACCCACCCTGATCTGGCTGGCTCTCACCGCGGTGTACGTGATCTGGGGCTCCACGTACCTGGCCATCCGCCTGACGGTCCGGACCTTCCCGCCGTTCCTCAGCGCCTCCATCCGCTTCCTGATCGCCGGGGGCGTGCTGTACCTGTGGGCGATCCGCCGCGGCGACGCCGAAGGCGATCGTCCCGGATGGCGCCAGTGGCGCGCCGCGGCCATCGTCGGCAGCCTCCTGCTGCTGGGGGGCAACGGGCTTGTCTCGTGGAGCGAGCAACGGGTGCCGACCGGGATCGTGGCCCTGGTGATCGCCATGGTCCCCGTCTGGATGGCCCTGATCGACCGGGTCTTCTACGGCCAGCGGCTGTCGAGGTATGCGGTGGTGGGGCTCGTCCTGGGGTTGGCCGGCCTGGCCCTGCTGAGCGGGGGCGCGCACGGCCAGCACGTGGAGCTCACCAGGGTCCTCGTGGTCGTGGGTGCGTCGCTCTCCTGGGCGACGGGATCGATCTACGCGAGGAGGGCGCCGCTCCCCCACCGGCCCCTGGTGGGTACCTCGATGGAGATGGTCGCCGGCGGCGTGGTCCTGGCCATCGCCGCGGCGGCCGGCGGAGAGATCGCCTCCTTCCACCCGACGCACGTGTCGGGCGAGTCGGTGGGAGGGCTGCTGTACCTCATCACGATCGGGTCGTGGATCGGCTTCGCCTCGTACGTGTGGCTGCTCCGGAACGCGCCGACCTCGCTCGTGTCGACCTACGCGTACGTGAACCCGGTGATCGCGGTCTTCCTCGGGTGGCTGTTCCTGAACGAGGCGCTCTCGGGCCGGACCCTGGCGGCCGCGGCCATCATCGTGGCGGGGGTGGCGATGATCATCTCGACCGGGCGGCTCTCGTCGGCCGGCGAGGCCGTGCCCCCGCCGCCATCCGAGACTCCTCGCGGGGCCTGACTACGCCGACGCCCCCAGCTCCTCCAGCAGGGGGGGGCGGGCGGAGAACGCGAGGTCCTGCTCGAGGGCATGCGCCGCCCGAAGCACGGTGGCCTCGTCCGTCAGCTTGCCCATGATCTGGAACCCGACGGGCAGGCCATCCGAGAGGCCGCACGGGATCGAGATGGCCGGCGTTCCCGAGCGGTCTGACGGGATCGTGAACACGTCCGACAGGTACATGGCCAGGGGATCCTCGGTCTTTTCCCCCAACCTAAAGGCCGTGGTCGGCGAGGTCGGCCCGACCAGCAGGTCGAAGCGCTCGAAGGCCTCCTGGTAGTCCCGGATGACCAGCGTGCGGACCTTCTGGGCCTGCCCGTAATACGCGTCGTAGTAGCCCGCGGAGAGGGAATAGGTCCCCAGCATGATCCGGCGCTTCACCTCGTCGCCGAAGCCTTCCCCCCGAGTCTTCTTGTTCAGCTCCACGCTGTCCCGGGCCTCCTGCGTCCGGTACCCGTAGCGGACCCCGTCGTACCGAGCGAGGTTGGAGGAGCACTCCGCCGGCGCGATGAGGTAGTACGCCGACAGGGCGTAGTCGGCGTGGGGAAGCGTCGCCGAGTCCACGGAGGCGCCGAGGCGCTCCAGCCGATCGATGCCCTCCCGAACGCGGTCACGCACACCCGGCTGGACCCCGTCCATCGCCAGCCACTCCTCCACCACGCCGATCCGGAGCCCGCGCACGCCGTCGTCCAGCGCCCGCGCGTAGTCCGAGGCCGGCTCGGGCAGGCTGGTGGCGTCCAGGGGATCGTGGCCGGCGATCGCGGAGAGCAGCACCGCAGCGTCTCGAACGGTGCGGGTGAGGGTTCCCACGTGGTCGAGCGAGGACGCGAAGGCGATCAGGCCGTAGCGGGAGATCCGCCCGTATGTCGGCTTGAGGCCGACCACCCCGCACAGCGACGCGGGCTGGCGGACCGACCCGCCGGTATCGGTGCCCAGGCCCCACACCGCCTCCCCCGCCGCCACGGCGGCGGCGGATCCGCCGGACGATCCGCCGGGAACCGTGTCCAGGTTCCACGGGTTCCTGACCGGCCCGAACGCGGAGTTCTCGTTGGAGGAGCCCATGGCGAACTCGTCGCAGTTCGTCTTGCCCACGAGCACGGCGCCGGCCGCCTTCAACCGGGCCCAGGCCGTGCTGTCGTACGGGGGGATGTACGGTTCCAGGATCTTCGATCCGGCAGTTGTCCGGATCCCCCTGGTGGTCAGGACGTCCTTGAGGGCAACGGGGATCCCGGCCACTCCGGGCAGGTCCTCTCCGGCACGGAACCTCACGTCGGCGGCGGCCGCCTGCTCGCGAGCCATCTCCGAGGTGACCAGGAGGAACGCATGAAGCCGATCGTCCACCTCCTGGATCCTTCGGAGGACGGACCCGGCGAGGTCGGAAGCGGTCGCCTCCCCGGCCCGGATCATTCCCGCCAGCACGTGGCCGGGGAGGTCGCAGAGGCTGCCGGCGCTCATTCGTTCCGCTCCACGATCGGCGGGACCTTGAAGCGGCCGGCCTCCGACTCCGGCGCGCCGGACAGGGCCTCGTCGTGCGGCAGGGTCGGGCTTGCCTGGTCGGGGCGGAAGACATTCGATCGGGGGACGGGGTGAGATGTCGGGGGGACGTCCTCCGCCGCCACCTCACCGACCTTCTCGGCGTGCTCGAGGATCAGGCGGAGCTGCCGCCCGAACCGTTCTCGCTCCTCGTCGGTCAGGTCCAGCCGGGCCAGCCGAGCGACGTGTTCGACGTCGATGTCGACGGGCATGCCGGTGAGTGTAGCGAGCCCGCCGGGCGGCTCAGGGCGTGCCTTCGATCCCCGGGAAGTCCGGCCCCACGACCACCGTCACCGTGATCCCCGTGGCGT
Source organism: Actinomycetota bacterium (assembly GCA_005885015.1). Lineage (GTDB taxonomy): Bacteria > Actinomycetota > UBA4738 > UBA4738 > UBA4738 > AC-52. Next base: position 11,976 of record VAYG01000025.1, read on the forward strand.
GCTGGCTGTCGCGCTTGGTCGGGAACAGCGTGAGGTAGGACGACACCACCACCTTCTGGGTGGCCGACGTGGCGCTCCAGAGGATCTGCGACTTGGTCAGCCCGGACGGCGCCTGCTGGACCGGCGCCACGACGAACCCGGCCCGCTGGAGATAGCCGGCCACCCGCTGGGCCGCCCCGCCGGAGGCTGCGTCCAGGACCTTCACCGTGACGTTCGCCGGAGAGAGCGCGGTCAGCGGCGCGGTGATCCCCAGGCTCCCCAGGCGCAGGCCCTTCCCGATCCGGTCGAACAGGATGCCGGCCTGGGGCTCTTCCAGCTGGAGGTAGTCCACCCCGCCGATCTGGACGGGCACGGACGGGACGATCCGGAACGCGACGCCGCGCTGCCCGAGCTGGCCCAGCTTCTTGGTCAGGTCCTGGAGCGCATAGAGATTGAGATTCCCGTCCAGCGTCAGGTTGTCCTGGACGGCCCGGATCAGATCGGGGAGGTGAAAGACCGAACCTGCCGACAGCACCTTCGAGATGAGGGACCGCATGAACTGCTGTTGGCGAGAGATGCGGAAGAAATCGGGGATGTTGTCGCCCTGGATGTGTCTGGCCCGAACGTAGGCCAGGGCTTGGCCCCCGTGAAGGTTGTAGCAGCCGGCCTTGGGGAGCTTCAGCCCGGCGAGGGCGTCGATCAACGGACGATTGATGCAGATGGGGATACCGCCGAGCGCGTTCACCAGCCGCTCGAACCCCAGGAAGTTGACCTCCACGTAGTGGTTGACCTTGAGGCCGGTGAGGCTCTCGACCGTCCGGACCATCGTGTTGGGGCCGAAGTTGAACGCGGTGTTGATCTTCCCGTCGCCGTGGCCGGGGATGTTCACCCGCAGGTCGCGGGGGATCGACAGCACGACGGTCCGGTTGTGACGCAGGTCGACCTGCACCAGGAGGATGGTGTCCGAGCGCTGGCCGTGGACCGCCTTCGTGTCCCCGAACCCCTTCGTGATCCCCTTGCGGCTGTCGCTGCCCAGAACCGGAAGTTGCACGCGTCGTTCACGCACGTCTGGGTGATCGGGAGGACATTGGGATCCGTGCTCCGCCTCGTTGGGTCGGTCTGGAGCTTCACGACCCTCTGCTCGACGTGGTGGATCGTGTAGATGGCGAACCCCGACCCCCCGGAGATGGCCAGTGACACGACGCCCACCAGCGCCAGGAACGCCGTCCTGACCCGGCTCGGGTGCGGTCGCTCCGGAGCTTCGGCGCCCATTAGTCTGGAAGCGTACCCGGCACGGAGGGAGGCATCGGGCCCGCGTGGACGACGTTGTCTGGAGTCCTTCTGGAGATTACGTGGAGCGCGCGAACGTCACGCGGTTCATGCGTGCTCACGACATCGGTTCCTACGCCGAGCTGGTGAAGCGGTCCCGGGACGACGTCGAGTGGTTCTGGGACGCGGTGGTCAAAGATCTCGGGATCGAGTTCTTCGAGCCCTACTCGGACGTGCTCGACCGATCGGGCGGGACACCGTGGGCCACGTGGTTCGGTGGTGGAACGGTCAACCTGGCGCACAACTGCGTGGACCGGTGGGCGGCGGCCGTCCCGGACAAGACGGCCGTGCTGTGGGAGGGCGAGGAGGGGGAGGTCCGCAGGGTCTCCTATCGCGAGCTCCAGGCGATGGCGAACCGCCTGGCCCATGGCCTGAGAGAGCTAGGTATCGGCCGGGGAGACGCCGTCGGCATCTTCATGCCGATGGCCCCCGAGACCGTAGCCGCCACGCTCGCCTGCGCGAAGCTCGGGGCCATCTACCTCCCCATCTTCTCCGGCTACGCCGCCGATGCGGTGGCCACCCGCCTCCAGGACGCCGCGGCGAAGGTCGTGATCACCGCCGACGGCACCGCACGGCGGGGCCGGGTGGTGCGGATGAAGGAGACGGCCGGCGCGGCGGCCGCGGCCAGCCCCTCGGTGCAACGGGTCGTGGTGTGGTCGAGACTCGGCCGGACCGACATGCCGTGGGACGACCGGCGGGACGTGGGATGGGATCAGCTCCTCGACGACCGGTCGACCCGATTCGACACGGAGCGCCTCGACCCGGAGCACCCCCTGTTCATCGCCTACACGTCGGGGACGACGGGCAAGCCGAAGGGCTCCGTCCATGTCCACGGGGGATTGCTGGTGAAGATCGCGGCGGAGGTCGCCTATCAGGCCGACCTCCATCCCGACGAAACGCTGTTCTGGGTCACGGACCTCGGGTGGATCATGGGTCCCTGGGAGATCGTGGGCGCCGGCGCGCTCGGGGCAACGGTGTTCCTCTTCGACGGCGCCCCGAACCACCCCGGGCCGGACCGGATCTGGGACATGGTCGAGCGCCACCGCATCACCACCCTGGGCATCTCACCCACCCTCATCCGCGCCCTGATCCCGGCCGGGGAGGATCAGGTCCGAAAGCACGACCTTTCCTCGCTGCGCATCCTGGAGTCCACCGGAGAGCCGTGGAACCCCGACCCCTATCTGTGGTTCCTCCGCGAGATCGGCGGAGGCCGATGCCCCATCATCAACATCTCGGGCGGCACCGAGGTGGGAGCCTGTTTCCTCTCGCCGCTGCCGATCACCGAGCTGAAGCCGTGCACGCTTCGAGGCCCCGCCCTGGGCATGGACGTCGACGTATGGGGACCCGACGGGCGGCCGGTCCCGCCCGGCGAGGTGGGCGAGCTGGTCTGCAAGAAGCCGTGGCCCGGGATGACCCGAGGGATATGGAAGGACCCCCAGCGGTACCTGGACACCTACTGGAGCCGGTGGCCGGACGTGTGGGTCCACGGGGACTGGGCCAGCGTGGACCGCGACGGGTTCTGGTTCCTCCACGGGCGATCCGACGACACGATGAACGTCGCCGGCAAGCGCGTCGGCCCGGCGGAGGTGGAGAGCGCCCTGGCCCATCATCCCGACGTCGCAGAGAGCGCCGCGGTGGGCATCCCCGACGAGGTCAAGGGAGAGGCCATCTGGTGCTTCGTGGTTGCCAGGCCCGGGCGGACGCCGGATGAGATCCTGGCCGG
>VAYG01000025.1:15050-18422 GCA_005885015.1 Actinomycetota bacterium
CCCAAGACCCGCAGCGCGAAGATCGTCCGGCGTGCCCTTCGCGCGGTGGCCATGGACGAGGACCCCGGTGACCTGTCCAGCCTGGAGAATCCGTCTTCGCTCGACGCCGCCCGGGAGAGGGTCTGACGATCTCGTGGAGGTTCCCGTGATCCACCGAGGGTCCGGATTCGAATCACGGGAAAAGGTCGATCGGAAACGGGAGCCCTCACCCGGTGGTGCGAACCCTGGACATCCTCGTCCTTCCCGTTCCCGGGCGGAGGGCCATCGTGGCCGTCCCTAGGCTGGACGACGCCCGGGACCGGGACCTGGTCCGGCAGGTGCGGGCCGGCGACGAAGGCGCCTTCCGGTCGTTGTTCCGAAGGTACGCGCCGGTGGCGAAGGGACTGGCTCTACGGATCGTCCGCCAAGCCTTCCTGGCGGAGGAGATCGTGCAGGAGGCTTTCTTGGTGCTGTGGCGGGACCCCGGTGCCTATCGGGAAGACCTGGGCACCTTTCGCGTGTGGCTGCTCGCCACGGTGCATCACCGGGCGGTGGACGCGGTGCGACGAGAGGAGACCTACCGGCGAAGGACCTCCCAGGCGCCCCAGGACCCGGTGGAGCTGGAGGACATCGGCGAGACCGTGGTGGATGGGATGAACCGCGCCGGCGCTCGTGAAGAAGTGCGGCGAGCCGTGGCCGAGCTCCCGGAGGCCCAGCGCCGCGTGCTGGAGATGATGTATTTCGACGGCAAGACGCAGTCCACCATCGCCGAGGAGCTCGGGGTTCCTTTGGGCACGGTGAAGAGCAGGACGCTGCTGGCGATGCGCCGGCTGCGGACCCGGCTCGGCGAGGAGGATGGATGAGCTCGCAGCTCCCCCACGACGAGCTGGAGATCCTCATCGCGGCCGACGCGCTGGACGGCCTCGATCCGGACGAGCGCGACCGCATGGCCCGGCTGATGGCGAGCCACGGTCCGAACTGTCCGGAGTGCCGCCGGCTCGTCGCGGAGTACGGCGAGGTTTCTGGTTACCTGGCCCTCCTGGTCGACGCCGTGCCCATGCGTGCCGGCGCGGAGGACGATCTCGTCTCGGCCGCCCGCGCCGTCCAGGCGCCGCTCGGGAAGGCCGGCCGGCCCCGGCCGCCGGTCCGCCGGTGGGTCGCCATCGCCGCGGCCGCCGCCGCCCTGGCCGTGGTGGCCGGGCTGATCGGCCACTCAATCGCCCCCGGGGCCCCATCGCTCCGAAGCCTGGCGCTCCGGGGCTCGGTGCCCGCGCGACTCACCCTGGTGTACCAGCCGGGGCGGGCCGACGCGGTGTTGGTCGCGGCCGGGTTGTCGGACCCCGGTCAGGGCAGGGTCTACGAGGTCTGGTACCAGCCCTCGACCGGCGCCTCGATGCATCCGGCCGGGGTGTTCGCGCCCAGCAACGGCTTCGCCGTCGTGTCGGTTTCGGTGAGCGAGACCTTCGTGCTGATCGCGGTTACCGTAGAGCAGGGGCCTCGAGGAAGCCCTCAGCCCACCACCAACCCCATCCTCTCGGCTTCCGTCTAGCCGGGGCCGCCCTCACCCAGCAATTCCGCGCCCGCACCTGACGTCGCCGGTCGCTCCTGGCGCCGCCGGCGCGCCGAGCGCCGGACGGCGAGGATGCCGGCCAGACCGGTCAGCACCGTTGCCACGGCCGCCACGCCCAGCGCCGATCGCGGCCCGAATCGCTCGGCGATCCAACCGACGAGAGGACCGCCCACCGGGGTGGTCCCCAGGAAGACCAGGGAGAAGAGGGCCATCACGCGTCCCCGCATCTCCGGGCTCGAGTTCAGCTGCAGCATCGAGTTCGACGTGGCGATGAACGCCGTGCTCCCGGCCCCGACCGGAAGCATCGCCAGCGTGGCCAGACCGAGGCTCGGCGCCACCGCGGCGATCCCGATGGCCAGACCGAAGCCGACGGCTGCGCCGGCTAGGAAGGGTAGCCCGGTCCTGGCCCTGGAGGCGACGACCAGGCCTCCGAGCACGGCCCCGGCGCCCATCACCGAGAACAGGGCGCCGTATGCCCTGGCCCCCGCACCGAAGGTCGTCTCGGCGAACAGGGGGAGCACCACTGAGAAGTTGTAGGCGAGCGTCCCGACCACCGCCATCATCAGCAGCGGTTCCCGCAGGTCGGCCCGCGACCAGGCGTACCGGAGGCCCGCACGGAGCTGTCCGGGACCCCGCGCAACCGGGGCCGCTCTGGTGAGCCGCGACGTGTCCATTGCCAGCAGGGCGGCGATCACCGCCAGATAGGAGCCGGCGTTGATCAGGAAGCACGGCGCGAGGCCGACGGCGGCGATCAGGATCCCGGCCATGGCGGGCCCGACGATCCGGGCCCCGTTGACCACCACGCTGTTCAGGCTGACCGCGTTGATCAGGTCCTCCGCCCCCACCATCTCCATGACGAAGCTCTGACGGGTCGGCATGTCGACGAGATTGACGATGCCCAGTCCGAGGGCAAGCCCGTAGACCATCCACAGCCGGACCACATGGAACAGGGTGAGGAGCCCGAGGGTGAGGGCCAGCAGCCCGGCTGCCGCCTGGGTCCACATCACGAGACGACGCTTGTCGACCCGGTCGGCGATCACACCGCCCCATGGGCCCGCCACCAGCACCGGAGCGAATTGGAGCGCGGCCGTGGTGCCGAGGGCGAGACCGCTGCCGGTGAGCCGCAGCACGAGCCAGGCCTGCGCCACCGACTGCATCCACGTGCCGGTCAGGGAGACGACCTGCCCCACGAAGTAGAGCCGATAGTTCGTGTTCCGCAGCGACCGGAAGGTCCGGGAGACGTCTCGCCCGAACCTCCCCATCCGTCAGTCGTCGCCCTTCCTTGCGCGCCAGCCGGGCCTGCCGGCGGAGCTTCGCTTCTCGCTGGCGCTGCTGTTCCTCATCCGTCTCGGCGATGACCGGAGGGACGGGGCGCGGCTTTCCCTCCTGGTCCAGCCCCACGTACACGAGGTAGGCGCTGGAGGTGTGGACGCGCCGACCGGTCCGGACGTTCTCGGCCTCGACGCGGACGCCGACCTCCATCGAGGTCCGCCCCGAGTCGTTCACCATGGCCCGGACGGTGACCACGTCACCCACGTAGACGGGCTCGATGAACGACATCTCGTCCATGGCCGCGGTGACCACCGGGCCGCCGCAGTGCTTCATGGCGGCCAGGCCTCCCGCGTTGTCGACCAGGCGCATGATCGAACCGCCGTGCACGTTTCCCAGGAGGTTGGCGTCCGACAGCTCCATCGGAACGGTGAGGGCGATGGCCGAGCGGGAGGCCGGTCGAGGGGTGAGGTCCCAGGGCTCGCCGGTCATGCCCGACCGGCCCCCTCGATCCCTTTCAGCAGCTCCCGGGCGATGACCACGCGCTGGATCTG
>VAYG01000025.1:18457-38229 GCA_005885015.1 Actinomycetota bacterium
ATACTCGCGCATGTAGCCGTATCCGCCGAGGATCTGTACCGCGTCCGTGGTGACCCGCATGGCCGCGTCGCCCGCGTAGCACTTCGCCACGCTGGCGAGATACGTCATCCGGGGATCCTTCGCGTCGACCGCGGAGGCCGCCCGATACACGAGAAGTCTGGCCGCCTCGATCTCCATCGCCATGTCGGCCAGCATGAACTGGAGCCCCTCGAAGTGTCCGATCGGCTTGCCGAACTGCTTGCGCTCGCCGGCGTACCGCGCCGCGAAGTCGAGGGCGCCCTGCGCGATGCCCAGGGCCTGGGCCGCGATGGTCGGTCGTGAGTAGTCCAGGGTCCGCATGGCGTAGGTGAACCCTTCGCCCTCCTCACCGATCAACCGGTCCGCTGGGACCTCGGTCCGATCGAGATAGACCTCACGGGTCGGCGATCCCCTGATGCCCATCTTGTGCTCGAGCTTGCCGAACGAGACTCCCGGATCGTCCTTGTACACGACGAATGCGCTGATCCCCTTCGCCCGCAGCTCCGGATCACGGGTGGCGAAGACAGTGTAGGCATCCGACACGCCCGCCCCGGTGATGAAGCGCTTGGTCCCCGACAGGGCAAATCCCCCGCCTGCCGGTTCGTACCTCGTGCGCATGGCCACCGAGTCGCTGCCGCTGCCGGGCTCGGTCAAGCAGTAGGACATCTGGTGCTCGCCTCTGGCGATCCCGCCAAAGAGCTCCCGCTTGAGGTCTTCGCTTCCCGCCAGCATGACCGGGATGGCCCCGAGCCGGCTGACCAGCGGGATCAGGGCGCAACCGGCGGACACGCGGGAGATCTCCTCGATCAAGACGGCAAACGTCAGCGACCCCCCGCCGGCCCCGCCGAACTCCTCCGGATAGCCCGTGGCCATCAGCTCGTTGTCCACGAACAGCTTGTGGACGTCCCACGGGAAGTCGTCCGTCTCGTCGATCTCGGCCGCGCGGGCCAGCCCGATCTTCTCCTCGACGATCTCGCGAACCAGACCTCGGAACTCCTGGAGGTCCTCCGGCAAGTCGAACGGTCGCTCGATCACCTCAGCCTCCGAACAGGAACACTCGCCGCAGCGTCCACCGGCCGTCGCCGGTCATGAGCCAGACCTCCCGCGCGTGGGCCTCGATCGGGACCACGCCGGCGATGGCTCGCTCGACCTCAACGAGGACCGCGTCGGGATCGTCGCAGGCCCCCTCTCGCTCACACTCGGCCACCGTGAGGTGGGGGATCACCTCCTCGTGGATCCCGCCGTACGGCGGGTAGCCGGGAAACACATTGACCACGGCTCGGATGAGACTGCTGAACCGCTCGCGCGGCTCGGGCGCAAGGTAGACGACCAGAGGCCAGCGCCGAACCTCGGTCAATTGGAAGTCGAACGCCGCCTCGTCGAGGGAGAGGGCTTGGAGGTAGAGCTCGACCTCGGGTGTCAGCTGGTCCGGTGGGATGAACGGGACCAGCACGCTGATGTGCGCGGGGACGCCCATCGCGGCGGAGCTGTCGTAGCGGCTCCGCCACTCGCCCACCAAGGATTCTGCCTCGGGGACCGGAACGAGCAGCGCGCTCTGAGTGTCGATCGGGCTAGGCGACTCGACGGATGATCAGCGCGTCACCCTGTCCCCCGCCGCCGCACAGGGCGGCTCCGCCGAGATCGACGCCTCGCCGGCGCATCTCGTACGCCAGCGTCAGGGCCAGCCGGCAGCCGCTCATCCCGATGGGGTGCCCGAGGGCGACGGCGCCACCGTTGACGTTGACCAGTTCCTCGTCGGCGCCGAGCATGCGGGTGGCGTTCAAGGCGACCGAGGCGAAGGCCTCGTTGATCTCGATCAGCCCCAGGTCGTGTACGTCCTTGCCGGCCTTCTTCAGCGCGTTCTGCATGGCGATGGCCGGGACCGTGTGGAGGTAGGCGTAGCGCTCGGCGCTCATGCCGTGGGCCACGATCTCGGCCAGCGGCGTGACACCGAACCGCTCGGCTCGCTCCTTCGTGGTCACCACCACTGCCGCTCCGCCGTCGGAGATCTGGGAGGCGTTGCCGGCGGTGATCGTGCCGTCGGGTCTGAACGCGGGCTTCAGCTTCCCCAGGGATTCGGCGGTCGTGTCCCGCCTGATGCCTTCGTCACGCGCGACCACGACCGGATCGCCCTTCCGCTGGGGGATCTCGACGGGAACGACCTCCTCGGTCAGCCGCCCGGCCTCCCAGGCATCGTGCGCCCGCTGGTGGGAACGCGCCGCCCAGGCGTCCAGGAGTCGCCCATGTGCTTGTCGGTGAAGGTGGACCACAGGCCGTCGTAGACCATGGCGTCGACGATCTCCGTGTTGCCCATCCGGACGCCCCACCGGGCGCCCGGCAGCAGGTACGGAGCCTGCGACATCGACTCCATCCCCCCGGCGACCACGACCTCGACCTCGCCCGCCCGGATGAGCTGGTCGGCCAGGGCGATCGCGTTCAACCCGGAGAGACACACCTTGTTGATCGTGATGGCCGGGATCTCCCGGGGGATGCCGGCCTCGATCGCGGCCTGGCGGGCGGTGATCTGACCGGCCCCGGCCTGGATCACCTGGCCCATGATGACGTAGTCGACCTGGTCCGGCGGCACGTTGCCCCTGGCCAGGGCCTCCTCGATCGCCTTGGCGCCGAGGCTCACCGCCGGCAGCTCCTTGAAACCACCGCCGAACTTCCCGATCGGCGTGCGAGCTCCAGCCAGGATGACGGACGAAGTCATGGCGAAACGCTCCTCTGTTGACTGTTGGAGCAATTGTACGAGGGCCCGGCCGGGCGGCCGTTCAGTCGGCGGCCGGAGAGGCTGTCGGTTCGTCCGTGAGGTCGATGACCGGCTCGCGCCTGGCCAGGGCCTGGTGGATGACGGCCACGATCTCTTCGCCGACCAGCTCGTCGCGCTCGATCAGCGCGTCCCGGAGCGCGTCGACCACGTCGCGGTTCTCGGACAGCACCGTGCGGACGCGTTCCTTCTGCTCCTGAAGGAGCCTCTCCACCCGTGCCCGGGCCTCGCCGTCGCCGAGCACCTTCCCAACCAGGTTCTTCCGCGACATCAGGCCCTCCGCCACGGCCTCGTAGGAGATCAGGGACCCGGCCATCCCCAGCGCGCCCACCATGAGGGCAGCGGTCTCCGTGGCGGTCGCCAGGTCCGACCCCGGGCCGGACCCGCTCTCTCCCAGGAACAATTCCTCTGCCGCCATCCCCCCGAGGGCGATGGCCACCATCGCCTCGAGCTCGGACTTGGACTGGGTGAACCGCTCCTCGACCTCCGCGTGTGCCAGCAGGCCCAACGAAGAGCGGCGCTTGATGATCGAGAGGACCTCCAGTCGCCGCCCCGTGCCCATGACGAACGCCGCGGTGGCATGGCCAGCCTCGTGCGTGGCCACGGCCCGGCGCTCGGCCTCGGTGTAGACGACGGCCTGGGCCACGCCGATCTCCTCGTTCAACTTCGCCTCGTAGACGTCGGAGAGGTTCATGCCGTCTCGCCCGCCGCGCAACGCGACCAGCAGGGCCTCGTCGAAGAGGTGCTCGATCATCACCGGCGTGTAGCCGAGGGTGTCGTGGGCCAGGCGCTCCCGAACCTGCTCGTCGTCCATATCGGACAGGTGCGCCTTGCGGGCCAGGAAGAAGTCGATGAGGTCCCGTCGGCCCTGCTTGGTGGGCATGTCGAAGTAGAGCTGGCGGTCGAACCGCCCCGGCCGCAACAGCGCCGCATCCAGCGCGGCCGCCCGGTTGGTGGCCGCGATGACCAGCACGTTGTGGTACCGGGGCTTCCCAACCCGGATGCTCCGGCCCTCGGGCAGGTAGCCGTTCAGCCACTCCGCGATCCTCGCCAGGGCTCGTTCCCGCCACAGGGGCTGATCGAAGGATTGCATCTGGATGAGCAGCTCGTTCACCATGCCGCTCGTCCCGGGTGAGACGAACCGGGCGATGGCCCGCGGCGACGGCGCCGCCGGACTCGCGTCCATCGACAGTCCCCCGCGGTCGGAGCCGATGGCGTCGATCTCCTCGATGAACCCGATCGCGCCACCCTCCTTCCGGGCGGCCTTGCGGACGGCCTTGAAGAAGGCGCGGATCTTGACGTTGGTCATGCCGAACCACATCGATTGGAACGCCGGCGCGGAGGCGAACAGGAACGGCACGCTGGCCTGCTTGGCCATGGCCTTCGCCAGGTACGTCTTCCCGGTCCCGGGGGGCCCCTCGAAGAGGATGCCCCGCCGGGGAGTTCCGCCGAGGACTTCGCGGAAGGTGGCGTAGCCGAGGAAGACGTTGAGCGATCGGATCACTTCGTCGACCAGGCCATCGAGTCCGCGCACGTCCGACAGGCCGACCTCGATGTGCTCGGGCCGGATCTTCACGTGGGGGGAGCGGCTGCTGGCGATGACGGGGACGATCAGGACGATGCCGAAGATCAACACAAGGAGGAGGCCCGGGGCGTACAACCCCCAGTCGGGAGGAAGGTTCGGCAAGCCGAAGTGGAGCGGCCGGGCGTGCCAGTAGCGGTTGGCGAGATAGAGGTCCAGGGCCGTCACCAGGAGAATCGCCCGCAAGAGGCGGCGGCGGCGGGTGCGGTCGCGCACGCGGGTCACGTCTGCGGCCCCGGCTTGGAGGAGCTTGGAGTCGCCGAGGATTGCCGCGACCCTGTTCGTCTCGCTCATCCTGCTCCTCGCATCCCGAGTTCGCAGGCAGGCACGGTCTCGATTGGCGCTCGGACCGGAGCATGGTACCCGGTGCGGTGACACACAACCATTGGTCGAAGGTCGGGCGGGCTCGGGGGCCTTTTGGCCCCGGCCTCGTCCGATTGCCGGCCATCGTTCTCGTCGATCGCCACCGGCTCTGACAAATGGGGTCGAACGGGCTAAGGTGGTGCTTCCCCTGTTGCGGCTGTCGTTCGGTGCCTGCGAGGAGGTCCGGATTCGTGCCACGGAAGAAGCAGGAACCCATCAACACCGAAGTTGCCCGCACCATCGGTGGATTGCTGCGAGGGCTACGCCGCACGGCCGGATATCGAGCCGTGAAGGACGCGGCGGCCGTTCCAGGGTGTCCCGCCGCCCAGCAGACGATCTACGCCTATGAGCGGGGAGGGCTGGTCCCCTCCCTCAAGCAGTTCATGGAGCTCGTGGAGTTCTACGCCATCCGCACGGAAGACCCGCCCGATCGGGAAGCCCTGGGATTCCAGGCGGTGTCGGCCATGATCGCCGCGCTGGGCAGCCCCGCCTACCACCTGCCGGAGGCCAACGCCCTTATCAACCGGCTCCAGCCGGCTCCTGCCGCGGGCCGGCGACGGCGTCGCAGGTAACCGTGGGATCGCCGTCTCGGACCTCGACGCCGCGGTCGCGGACTATCGGGCGGCGCTCGGGCTGGACCCCGTGCACCGGGAGATCGTCGAAGACCAGGGGGTGGAGGAGGTTCTTCTTCGCGTGGGCACGTCCTTCGTCCAGCTGCTCGCCGCCCGCGGCTCGGAGACGCCAGTGGGCAAATTCCTGGCGAGACGCGGCGAGGGCCTGCACCACGTGGGGTACCGGGTGGGAAACGTCGAGCGGGCGCTCGAGCGCTTGCGCGCTGCGGGCGTCCCCCTGGTGGACGAGGCTCCTCGCCCCGGATCCAGGGGGACAACCGTTGCCTTCGCCCATCCGAAGGGGTTCCGAGGCGTGCTGGTCGAGCTGGTGCAGGAGGGGTCCGCGCCCACCTCCCCGTGACGGCCTCAGGGCCGTCGCCGCCGGCGTGCTGAAATAGCGCCCGTGATCGACTTCACCATCCCTCCCGAGCTCGAAGACGTTCGCGCGCGGGTGGCGGCCTTCGTCGAGGATCAGGTGCTCCCGGTCGAAACGCGAGCCGGGTCGAACGTCGAGTCCGAGCTCGCCTCCCTCCGAGCCGCGGCCCGGCGGGCCGGACTGTGGAACCCGCATCTGCCTCCCGAATGGGACGGGCTCGGGTTGGGCGTCCTGGGGATGGCCCTGGTCTCCCAGGAGCTGGGCGCGTCGGCGTTGGCGCCGTTCGCGCTGAACTGCATGGCTCCCGACGAGGGAAACATGCACCTCCTCCTCCACGCGGGCAGCGAGGATCAGCGGGAACGATTCCTTCGACCGCTGGCCGAAGGAAGGGTCCGCTCATGTTTCGCCATGACCGAGCGCGACGTCGCCTCCTCCGACCCGATCCAGCTCCGCACGACCGCCGCGCGAGACGGCAACGGATGGATCCTGGATGGAGAGAAGTGGTTCATCACCGGGGCAGAGGGTGCGGCGTTCGCCATCGTGGTGGCCAAGACCGAAGGAGATGAGGCGCCGCCCCGGGAGCGTTACACCCTGTTCGTGGTCGAGGGCTCCAATCCCGGGTGGCGGGTGGTTCGGGAGATCCCGGTGATGGGGACGCAGGTGCCAGGTGGGCATTGCGAGGTCCGGCTGGAGCGGTGCCGGGTTGGGGCCGAAGCACTGCTCGGAGCCCCCGGCCAGGGCTTCCTGCTGTCGCAGGTTCGCCTGGGGCCGGCCCGGCTCGCCCACGCCATGCGGTGGATCGGGACGGCCCAGCGGTTCGGCAAGCCGCTCGTTCGCCATGAGGCCGTGGCCTGGATGCTGGCCGACTCGGCGATGGAGCTGTACGCGGCCAGGCTGATGGTCCTGAACGGGGCCTGGCGGATCGACAGCGGCAAGGAGTTCCGCCAGGAGATCGCTTTCGCCAAGGTGTTCGTGTCCGAGGCCCTGGGGCGCATCGTCGACCGGGCCCTCCAGGTGTGTGGGTCGCTGGGCTACTCGGGCGACTTGCCCCTGGAGCGCTTCTACCGCGACGCCCGGGCCGCGCGCATCTACGACGGTCCGTCCGAGGTCCACCGGATGGTGATCGCCCGCAATCTGGCCAGGGCCTTCATCGAGCGAGGGTCCACGCGCGGCGCCGCCGGCGACCTGGCCTGATGGCACGTCCCGACCTCCAGCCGCTGGTCGACGTGGTGGTCCTTCAGCGATATCTCGAGGAACGGCTGGAGATCCACGACGCCGTGGAGGTGGAGCGCCATCAGGCTGGCCACTCCAACGAGACGTTCTTCCTGCGAGCCGGTGCGTGGGAGTGCGTGCTCCGCCGCCCGCCCCGAGGCGCCTTCCTGCCCACCGCCCACGACGTGCTCCGGGAGTTCCGCGTGCTCTCGGCCCTGGCCGGGACGGGCGTTCGCGTCCCTCGCCCCATCCTCGCATGCGATGACGAAAGGGTGATCGGGGCTCCTTTCTATCTGATGGACCGGATCGACGGCGTCGTCATCAGGGACGAGCTTCCCGCGGCGCTCCGCGGGGACGAAGCAGACCGGAGGCGGATCGGCGAGGAGCTCGTCGACGCGTTGGTGGAGCTGCACGCGGTGGACGCCGGGGCCGTCGGGCTGGAAGGCTTCGGGAAGCCGGACGGGTACCTCCGGCGGCAGGTCCGGCGATGGCAGGGACAGCTGGTCCTCACGGAGCCGATGACCCGGAACCTGCCGGAGCTGCACCGCGTCGGCGAATGGCTCGACGCGAACATCCCGGTAGGCCGGCAGCACTCGATCGTCCACGGCGACTACAAGCTCGACAACGTGGCGTTCGCGTCGTCCGGTCCGGCCAAGGTGGTGGCGATCCTCGACTGGGAGATGTCCACGCTCGGTGACCCTCTGGCCGACGTGGGGTGGATGCTCTCGTTCTGGCGCGAACCCGCGGATCCCGTGGAGTTCGCCATGGACGAGCAGGCCGTCTCGCGACTCCCCGGCTTCCCGTCCAGGGACGAGCTCGCGGCGAGATACGCGGACCGATCCGGACGGGCGCTCCCGGACCTCACCTTCTATCTCGCCCTGGCCACATGGAAGCTGGCCGTGCTCCTGGAGGGGAGCTACGCCAGGCACCTGGCGGGCTTCACCGACGATCCCTTCTTCGAGGAGCTGGCGGAGGGCGTCCCGGCCTTGGCCAGGCGGGCCCTTGCCTTCACCCGCTCGTGACCGACCGGACGTATCGAGCCCTGCTCGTCGACTATGGGGGCGTCCTCACCACCCCGGTCGCGGAGAGCTTCGCCATCTTCTGCCAGGAGACCGGGGTGAATCCCGAGCGCATTCGCGCCGTGCTCGCGTCGGCGTACACCGGCGGTCTGGACGAGCGAGAGCGATGGGGGCTCGCCGACCTCGTTCCGGCCGTGGAGACGGGCCGCATGTCCTTGGAGGACTTCAACGGGGCGCTGGCCACGGTCCTCTCAGAAGGGATGGCCCAACCCCTCGAAGCGCTGGACCTCGCATCAAGGATGTTCGGGCACGCCGTCCGGGACGACCGGATGATCCGCGCAGTGAAAGGCGCGCAGGAACACGGGATCAGGACCGGACTGATCTCCAATACGTGGGGCGTCCCCGAGCCTTCGCCGTGGTACAGCGAAACCTTCGGCACCGTCGTGCTCTCGGGTCGGGAAGGCATCCGCAAGCCCCAGGCCGAGATCTACCTGCTCGCCGCGAAGCGGCTGGACGTCGATCCGGCAGCTGCCGTCTTTGTCGACGACATTCCCGCCAACGTGGACGGGGCGAGGGCCGTCGGGATGACGGCGATCCTCCACCGGCACCCCGACATCACGATCCCCAAGCTCGAGGAGCTGTTCGGCCTGGATCTCGGTTAGGCCGAGGGCAGGTCCGCCATCCCCGTGGTGGCGGCGGAGACCAGCGCGGCCATGTTGCCGACCGGGTGGCGGTTCTCGGACATGAGCTGGTGGGCCAGCCCGATCTCGCCGAATTGGAATGTCTGGGAGAGGCACGGGTCGATCCGGCCGTCCATCACCAGCCGGTTGAACGCGGCGGCCTGCTCGTCGTTGGCGAAGTGCGAGCCCTGGAGGCGCTTCTGGCGGACCCAGAGATACCGGAGGTCCGCGACCGCGTTGTATCCGGTGGTGCCGGCGCAGATCACGACCATTCCCCCGCCGTCGCAGACGAAGATCGAGGTCGGGACGGTCTCCTCGCCGGGATGTTCGAACACGATGCGGGGGCTGCGCTTCTCACCAGCCGCCTCCCACAGGGCCTTCCCGAACGCCTTGGCCCCCTCCGCCCACTGCGCGTAGGCCTCGGCGTCGCTCCAGTGCGGGGGCATCCCCCAGTGGGAGAACCGGGTCCGGTCCAGCGCTCCAACCGCGCCGAGCTTGAGGCAGAAGTCCGCCTTGTCCTCGGAGGAGACCACGGCGACGGCCTTGCCCCCCATCTCCCGGACGATCTGGATGGCCATGCAGCCGAGGCCTCCCGCGCCGCCCCAGACGAGGACGAGGTCGCCTTCGCCCACCACGTTCGGGGGCCACCCGAGCAGCATGCGGTAGGCCGTCGCCCCCACCAGGGTGGGGGCCGCAGCCTCCTCCCAGGTGAGGTGGGGAGCCTTGGGCAGGCATTGATGGGCCTGCACCTTGGTGAACTGGGCGAACGATCCCCAGTTCGACTCGTAGCCGTAGATCCGGAAGGACGTGGCGAATCCAGGGTCTTGGCCGGCCGCAACCACCGGGTCGTCCTGGTCCCACTGCCCGCAGTGGACGACCACGCGATCCCCCACCGCCACGCTGTCGACGCCTTCGCCGGTCGCCCACACCACGCCGGAGGCGTCGCTTCCCCCGATGTGGAACTCGCCGGGTTCCCCGAACCGTTCGTGGACCTTGGTGACGTCGATGGGCACGCCCTTGGCCGCCCACACGTTGTTGTAGTTGATGCCCGCCGCCATCACCAGCACGACCGCTTCGCCGGGCCCGGGGAGGGCGTCTCAACGGTCTCGACCCGAAAGGCGTCCTTGGGCTCACCGAACCGGTCCGGCCGGATGACCTGGGCGTACATCGAGGGGGGGACCTCGCCCAGCGGGGGGATCGTCCCGATCTCGTAGCGATCCTGCGCCATCGCCCCTCCTCGCCGACCCGGGATCGAGCGTCGCCGAACGATAGGTCGGCTCACCGCTCGGCAGCAAGCCATGCATCGCAGATGTTTCCCCGGTCACGTCCTGCGCGAACCACGCCGAGGCGGCAGGGCAGCTCGCCCGCCGTGGACACCAGTCGCAATGCCTCCCCGGATGGAGGTCGGGCCGGCCACCGTCCACGAACGAGAAGGCGGCCAGGGCCGCGGCCGCCACCCGATCGGCCGCGTGCTCCAGTGTCTCCTCCCCGACGTCCTCCGCCTGCCACTCGCCCGAATCGAGGAAGAAGGTGGCCACCCGGTATGGGGGAAGCCCGGTTCGCAACAGATGCACCAGGGCGTAGAAGCGCATGTCCTCGGGATGCTCGGGCCAGGCCTGCCCCGACTTGAAGTCGATGATGAGCCGGCGGGGCAGACCGAGAACGAGATCGGGCTTCCCCGAGAGGATGACCCGGCCGTCGGCCAGGAGCGCCTTGAGGGGAAGTTCCGGTTGTGGCGCCCACCGTCGCAGCAGCGGCGGGAAGGATTCGCGGAACAGGATGAGGTGGCGCCCGGCTTCGGCGACGACCTCGCCCCGGGCGAGCGCGTCGAGCCCGGACCAGTAGCGGCCGAACGCGGCGTCGCCGTCCGACAGGCGGTCGGCCGCGCGCTCGCAGATGGACTGGGGATCCGCCGATCGACCCGTCACCACGTCGAGCTCGATGGACTTGTGGAAGAGGGCGCCCGCGGACGTGCGTGAGGAATGCTGGAACGGCTGCCCCTCGCCGAGGAGGCCTGCGGCGAAGGATCCGGGACATCGCCGGAAGTCGGTCAATCGATGCTTCCCGAGCCAGACCGGGCCTCCGACGTGGCGACGCAGCGGCGCCAGTCGGTCTTCGAGCAGCGAACGGATGCGCTCGAACGGCGACGGATCGGCCGGAACGGGATCCGCGGCGATCAGGTCACGAAGCGTCCGCAGCTGCATCGGCGTGAGGTCCACGGGCTGGAGCGTAGGGCCTCCCACCGACATGGCTGCCCACGTGCGGAGACGTCTCGCGGCCAGACCATCGATCAGTCGGATGCTCCGCCGCAGGGGATAGACTCGGGCCGGGAGGACGCCCATGGCTGACACGCGGGAGGACCGGGCCCGGCAAGACCTGGAGGAGGACGCCGGCGCTGCCGAGCCGGCCCCCCCGGGCACCGCCGAACGGATCGAGGAGCTTCGAGCGCTCAAGGAGAAGGCCCGAACCGCGGGGGGCCCCGAGGCCATCGAACGCCAGCACGCCCGGGGCAAGCTCACGGCACGAGAGCGCCTCGAGCTCCTCCTCGATCCAGGTTCCTTCGAGGAGACCGACGTCCTGACCCGTCACCGACTCGGGACGTTCGGCCTCGACCGGTCCCGTCCGTACACGGACGGCGTGGTTACGGGATGGGGAACCATCGACGGGCGCAAGGTCTTCGTGTTCAGCCAGGACTTCACCGTGTTCGGCGGCTCGCTCGGAGAGGTGATGGCCGAGAAGATCTGCAAGGTCATGGACCTCGCCGTCTCGGTGGGGGCTCCCATCATCGGGATCAACGACTCGGGTGGAGCGCGCATCCAGGAGGGCGCGGCCAGCCTCGCCGGATACGGCTACATCTTCGACCGCAACGTCCGGGCCAGTGGCGTGGTGCCGCAGATCAGCCTGGTCATGGGCCCGTGCGCGGGCGGCGCCGTCTACTCCCCCGCCATCACCGACTTCGTTTTCATGGTGAAGGGAACGTCGCACATGTTCATCACGGGGCCGGACGTGATCCGGGCGGTGACCGGGGAGGACGTGACGTTCGAAGAGCTCGGGGGTGCGAACACGCATGCCAGCCGGTCCGGCATCGCCAGCTTCATCTCCGATGACGAGCCCGATTGCCTGGCCCAGGTCCGGTATCTCCTGTCGTTCCTCCCGTCGAACAACCTCGAAGATCCGCCGTCGTACGCGCCCCGCGACGACCCCGACCGGAGGGACGAGGCCCTCAACACCCTGATCCCGGATTCCCCACGGGCTCCCTACGACATGAAGGATGTGATCCGCCGCGTCGTCGACGAGGGGGAGTTCTTCGAGGTCTTCCCCCTGTGGGCGTCGAACATCCTGATCGGGTTCGCCCGCCTGGACGGCGCATCGATCGGCATCGTGGCGAACCAGCCGAAGGTGCTGGCCGGCACCCTGGACTACGACTCCTCGGAGAAGGCCGCTCGCTTCATCCGCTTCTGCGACGCCTTCAACATCCCCCTGGTCGTCTTCGAGGACGTTCCGGGGTTCCTGCCAGGAACGCAACAGGAATACGGAGGGATCATCCGCCGCGGGGCGAAGCTCCTGTACGCCTTCTCCGAGGCTACCGTGCCGAAGATGACCGTGATCACTCGAAAGGCATACGGGGGCGCCTACGTCGTCATGAACTCCAAGCATCTCCGGGCGGACATCTCGCTGGCCTGGCCATCGGCGGAGATCGCCGTCATGGGCTCGGAGGGAGCGGTGAACGTCATCTTCCGCAAGGAGATCCAGCAGGCCGCCGACCCCCAGGCCAAGCGCAAGGAGCTGATCGCCCAGTACGAGGGGCAGTTCAGCAATCCCTACATCGCGGCGGAGCGGGGGTTCGTCGACGACGTGATCGAACCGGCCCAGACCCGCCCCAGATTGATCCGAGCCCTGCGCATGCTCCACACCAAGCGGGAGCAGGTCCCTCCGCGGAAGCACGGGAACATCCCTCTGTAGCCCGCCGCCGGTGCCCTACGAGCTGCCGTCCGGGATCACTCCAGAAGAGGAGCGAGCGATCGTCGCCGCGCTGGAGCAGTACTTCGGGAAGGAGAAGAACCGCCCGAGCCCATGGGCCCTGGCGGGGCGGGCCGAGGCCATCGGATTGGGAGCGCTCCAGGTTCGCTATCAGTCCAACCGTCCATGGAACGAGACCCGGGTCGCCCCGTTCACCCGCCGGGGCGCCGAGCCTCGGGCCGGGCGGGGCGACGCGAAGTGATCTCGCCGCCCACATGGAGCATGCTTGCCCCGGGCAGCCCGGCATGAGCAAGATTCCCCGGGAGGGTTGAGCCCGTGGGCATCCGGATCACGCGCGGAGCCGCGCCCGACGAGCAGCTGATGCGGGGGATCTTCGCCGCCGAGAACTGCCCCCATCCGCGGCGGTGGTCGGGCGGGCCGGAGGAGACCTACGACTGGCATGGCCATGGGTACCAGAAGGTCCTGTTCTGCGTCTCCGGCGCCATCGCGTTCCAGGACCGCGAGGGTATGAACTTCCGCCTCGAGCCCGGGGACCGCCTGGACATCGACGCCGGGACGGAGCACCGCGCCGTGGCCGGTCCTGAAGGCGTCGAGTGCATGGAATCCTTTCGTTGACGTCGCTCGCCTTCCAGGCAGACCAGCTGTACGCGCCGGTGCCCGGCGAGGCCGGCTCCTACATCCGTGAGCTGATCCCCGCGCTGTCCAGAGCGGAACCATCACTGGCCATCACGCTCTTCCATGCCCGGGTCGACGGCGCGGCAGCCGAGGCTTGGATGAGGGAGTATCGGGTCGAAGAGCTCCCCTGGCCGGTCCGGCGCGTCGCTCCGAGCTGGGCGGTGGCCCGCCGCCCCCTCCTCCCCCCACCCCTGGCCGAAGCGGACCTCCTCCACACTCCCCTCGTACCGGCGGTTCCTCCGGCGGGTCCGGGACAGCGCCTGGTGGTCACCGTCCACGACCTTGCGTTCCTCGTCCATCCCGAGCTGTATCCGGTCGGTTGGCGGCTGCTGTACCGCGCCGCGCTCCTCCGCGCGGTTCGGTCGGCGGACGCGATCATCTCCGTGTCCCGGCACACCGCGGAGGATCTGGTGCGCCGGTCGCGGGTTCAAGCGGGCCGAATCCATGTCGTGCCGCTGGCCGCCGGACTGCCGATCACGGGCGGCGACGTGGAGGAGACGCTGGCTCGCCTGAAGATCCGCCACCCGTACGTGCTGTTCGCCGGGACGCTCGGGCCGAGGGAGAACGTGGTCCGGTTGGTACGGGCCTACCGGCGCCTGGCCAGCCGGGGAGCGCCGCACGCACTGGTCCTGGCCGGGCCCATGGGGTGGCGCCCGCAGGGCCTGTTCCGGGAACTGGCCATCGAGGCTCCGGGCGAGATCGTCCTGACTGGGCCCACCGAGCCCGCCGACCTGGATGCCCTCCACCGGGGCGCGTCCGCGTTCGTCTACCCATCCCTGTACGAGGGGTTCGGCCTTCCCGTCCTGGACGCCATGGCCCGGGGGACGCCATGCGTCGTGTCGATCGCCGCCTCGCTGCCCGAGGTGGCGGGCGAAGCCGCGGTGCCGGTCGAGCCCCGCTCGGTGGCGGGGCTGGCCGAGGCCATGGAGCGCGTCCTCAACGACCAGAGCCTGACGGCCCGGCTGCGGGAGGCCGGCCTGGCCCGGGCCGCCGGCTTCACATGGGAGGAGACCGCGCGGCGGACGCTGGAGGTCTACAAGACCGTTCAGTAGCCGATGCCGGGGTGCGGCAGATCTACGATCGTGCGCTCGTCGCCGACTTCGCCAGCTCGCGGTAGGCGGCCGCGAGGCCACGCGCGGTGTTCTCCCACGTGAACGAAGCCGCTCGTGCGCGTCCGCGGGCGATGAGCTCCTGCCGGCGACGCTCGTCGGTGAGGAGGCTGTGCAGGGCGGCCGTGATGGCGTCGGTGTCGGCCGGGTCGACGAGGAGCGCCGCGGAACCGGCCACCTCCGGGAGTCCGCCCCCCTTCCCGGCCACGACCGGCACCCCCAGGCTCATCGCTTCGAGCATCGGGAACCCGAACCCCTCGTAGAGCGACGGGTAGGCGAGGACGGCCGCCCCTTCGATCAGAGCCCGGCGATGGGACGCGGCCACCCACCCAAGGCGAACCACCCGCGCCCGCACCGGGCCCGGCAACCCCTCGATCGCCCGCTCGATCCGGGGACGATCCGGGCCCTCGGCTCCGGCGAGGACCAGCCGGAGGTCGGGATGGAGCTCCCCCACGCTGCCGAACGCGCGCACCAGACGGGGCAGGTTCTTCCGCGGTTCCATCGTCCCGAGGGCGAGGACGCACGGCGCGGTGCCCAGGCGGGCGGCGACGGGAGCCGGCAGCGACGCCGGGGGACCCAGCCGTGGCACACCGAAGGGAACGACCACGATGCGATCGCGGGCTCGGAGCGACGAGCCGAAGATGTCCTCCACCTCCCCGGCGACCGTCCGGGTGGTGCAGTGGAGCCAGGCTCCCCGGTCGACCGCCCGTCGAAGGACCCGACCGTATTCCCGGACCGCCGGCGAGACCCATTCGGGGAATCGGGCGAACGTGCAGTCATGGACCGTGATCATGGTGGGCATGCGACTGGGCGGCGCCGTGAAATTCGTGCCGTGGATGACGGTGGCGGACCTGAGGAGGCGGTCCAACCTGGGACGGTCCCATCGATGCCACGCGAGGAGCAGGGCCCGGGCGGGGACCCGGATCACTCTGGTGCCCTCCGGCAGGTCGTGGTGACCCGGCGGCACCCGGAGCCCGATCGCGTAGGGAAGCAGCCGGCAGCCCTCGCCGAGCCGGGTGAGCGCGTCGAACGCCTCGGCGACGGCCAGACCGACTCCCGTGCGGTGGCCGGACATGGGCGTCACGTCGATCGCGACCGCCGGAGGCGAGCTGCCCACCATCACGCGGACCCCACGGCCAGGCGATAGGTTCCCAGCGTCCCCTCTGCGGTTCGCCCCCAGGTGAAGCCTCGGGCCCGCTCGAGTCCGGCGTGGCGAAGCCGGCCCCTCCGTTCCGGATTGCCCAGGACGAGCTCCAACGCCGCGCGCAAGCGGTCGGGGTCGCGTGGGGGCACCAGCTCGACGGCCTCGCCGCCGATCTCCTCCGGCGCCGACCCCGTGGTGGTGATCACCGGGCACCCGCAGGCCATGGCCTCCAGGACGGGGAGCCCGAACCCTTCGGCGATCGACGGGTAGACGAGGGCGTCGGCCCCTCGATAGAGGGCGATCTTCTCCTCCTCCGAGACGTAGCCCAGCGGATGGATCCGCCCGGCCACACCGGAGGCCTCGATCGCGCGCTCCAGGTCGCTCGCCCCCCAGCCTCGCTGTCCCGCCAGGACGAGCGATTGCGCGGCCCTCTCCCGGACGAGCGAGGCGAACGCCGCCACCAGGCTCGGCAGGTCCTTCCTCGGCTCGATCGTGCCCACCCACAGGAGGTAGGGCCGATCGACCCGCAACCTGCCCCGCAGGCCCTCGTCGGCCACCTCGGGACCGGGCCGGTACCGAGCGGGGTCCACGCCGAGATGGACGACGTCGACGCGATCGGCCCGGGCCCCGGCGTGCTCGATGGCGGCCCGGCGTCCGTACTCCGACACCGCGATCACTCTCGTCGCCCTCGCCACGCCCAGCCTGGCCATTCGGGTGAAGTACCGCACCTTGGCCCGCTCGTGGAGGTCGGGGTCGGTGAAGAACGTCGGATCGTGGAACGTCACCACGCCCGGGAGGGCAAGGCGAAGCGGCAGGGTGTAGTGAGGGCCGTGGATCACCCGCACGCCAGCGCGCCTGGCCAGGCGCGGGAGCGAGGTCTGCTCCCACAGCAGCCGGGCCGGCCGGGACCGCAACGCCACTGGATGGAAGACGGCCGTCGATGCCCGCCCTTGCAGGGTGGGAAGGTCTCGTTTCTTCGCAGCGACGTGGAGCTCGATGTCGTCCGGACGGGCCGCCAGCTCGTGCACCAGGCCGAGGAGGTACTGGCCAACGCCGGCGGGCTTCGGGGGGAGAGACGTCGCGTCGAGGAGCACCCTCAGGCTCACGTCACCGGCGATCTGCCCACCGCCTCTTCCATGACCTCCCGGTAACAGGCGGCCGTCGCGGCGACCGTGCGCTCCCACGTCAGCTCCGCCGCGCGTAGGAGACCCGCCCGCCGGCACGAATCGGCGAGCGTGTCGTCCGCCAGGAGCCTGGTGATGGCCTCGCCGATCGAGGACGCATCGGTCGGGTCGCAGAACACCGCCCCCTCACCCGCGACCTCTCGGAGGACCGGGAGGTCGGAAGCCACGACCGGCGTCCCGCAGGCCATGGCTTCCAGCACGGGAAGACCGAACCCCTCGCCGAGGGAGGGGAACACCAACGCCTCGGCCCCGCTGTAGATCGCCCGGAGACGCTCACGTGGCTGAGGGCCCATCCACCGCACCAGGTCCCGAATGCCCCGATCTTCGAGAAGGCCGGCGGCCTTCCCCCGGTCCCATCCGGGCGGCCCCACCAGGTAGAGCTTGAGCCCTCGCTCGTCGCGCGGTCCCGACGTCACGGCCTCGACGAAGCCTCGGATCACGCGCTCGACGTTCTTCCTCGGCTCGAGCGTTCCCACCCACACGACGTAGGGCTGCTCGATCCTCAGATCGGCAAGGACCCGCCCGGGCTGGGGGGAGGGCGTCAGCTCGGTCCCGAGGGGGACGACGCGCACCCTGCCTGGCGGGCGGGCCAGGGAGCTGAGGCGGTCCGCGGTTGCCCGCGAGGGGCAGATCACGAGGTCCGCGGAGGACAGACGCGCGAGCGCGCGCCGATGGAAGCGCAGGCCATGCGGAGGGTACGCGTCCGGGAAATCCATGAACAGGACGTCGTGAACGGTCACCACGAGCGGTCGCCGGCCGCGAGCGGGGAAGGCCAGGCTCGGCGCGTGCACCACGTCGAGCCCCTCGTCCACGTGTGGCCGGCCCGTCCGGGACCAGCTCTCCGAGAGGATCCGGCCCGGCACGGGGAGGCGGCGGGCCCCTCCCAACGAAAGGGAACGGAGGGTGCTCCGCCGGTGCCATCCGACGATGGGGACCACGTCCGTCGGACCTCCTCGACTCCCCGGCAGCAGATCCAGGAGCGCCCGGACGTAGGTCCCGATGCCTCCAGGGGCCGGCCGGAGCAACTGCTCGCAGACCAGCCCGACCCGGAGCCTCGCTTCGTCCGCCGGTCGGCTCAACGGGAGGATTCGACCACGGTGCCGACGAGGAGGTCGTGGACCCGTCGAGCCCTCCTCCGCAGACCTGCCAGCGATGAGGATCGGTAGGCCCGGTGCAGGGCATCCAGGGAATCCCGGGTCCCAGACGCTTCGGCGGCCTCCGGTGGCCGCTCGGTCCGCATCAGGGGAAGCCCTGGGCCCGTCCTGCTTCCAGCCAGGCGCGCCGACTCGACCTCGACGGCTTCGAGGTTCTCCTTCGTGTGCTCGAACTCGGAGAAGTGCACGCCGAAGCGTTCGTTGACCTGCCGGATCACGGACCCGAAGTCAGCCGTGACCCCTTCGAAGGAACCGGCCACGAACCGGTCGCCAAGTCGGAGGAGCGGTTCGTAGAAACGCAGATAACCGCGAAGGGCCAGCGGGACCGAGAGGAACGGCTTGATGCCCACGAGCTCGACCACGGCCTCCTCGGGGTCACGGACCAGAACCAGGACCGGTACCCCCAGACGGAGACCGGCGATGACGTTGGCCGGGGCGTGGGTGTGGTGCGCGATCGGCACCGGGCGCGGCTGGGCTACCTGGAACGCCGCTACTGCGAAGTAGTTGCCCGAACGCGGGTACCCCTCGATCACGATGGTGGTCTCCGGCCCGGCCACTGAGCCGTGGCCGCGCCGACGAGCGATGGGGAGGGCGAGCCGTGGATATCGACCCGCTAGCGTCCCGGCCGCGTAACCGGCCCGGGCCGCGAGCCGGTCAAGGGAGCGTGGCGCCATCGGTCGCGACCAGGACCTGAAAGGCCCGCTCCGCCCTGGCCCGGAGCCCGGACAGCCGGGGGGCTCGATACTCCGGCCGGATCTCCTCTTTCATCCTGGCCCGGACCGGCGAGGGCCGGGCCACGATCCGCTCCAGAGCCTCTCCGCGCTCCTCCCGCGCTCCATAGTCCCGTTCGATCTGCTCGAGGCACGCTCGCACGTTCTCCTCAGTGTGGACGAACTCGGCGAAGAGCGTCCCGAAGCGTTCGTTGACGCGGCGGATCACCGCCCCGAAGTCCGTGATCACCTCGTCGAAGGACCCGATCACGAGACGGTCGCGGTATCGGACGAGGGATTCGTAGAAGCGCAGGTATCCCCGAAGGGCCTGCCCGACCGGGACATGTGAGTGGCGGATGACGAACGAGAGGATCGTCTCCTCCGGCTCGCGGACCAGGGCGATGGCCGGAATCCTCCTCCTGGCCCCGGCGATCAGCTGGGCCGGGGCGTGGACGTGGCAAGCCACCCGGACCGGCCGGGGCTGCGCGAAGTTGAACGCGTTCACGGCGAAGGTGTTCCCGGTGCGCGGGAATCCCTCGATGACGATCTCCGTGTCGGGGCCCACCGGATCGCCGTGCCGCAACCTGGCGATCGGGACGGCGAGCGGCGGATAGCGGGCGACCACCGTCTTCAGCTCGTACAGGGCACGTCGGACAGGCAGCGGGACGAACCCCGCCGTCACGCTCATGACGCCGCGTCCGCGGAAACGCGCCCGGGGGAACCTGCCTCGTCCGCCAGCTGCTCGTAGAGGGCCCGCGCTCGGGCCCGGAGCTGCTCCGGCGTCCGCGCCCGGTACTCGGGCCGCAGGACATCCCTCATCCGATCTCGCTCGGAGGACGGCCGCGCCACCACCAGCTCGAAGCGGTCGTCGTCGTACAGGCTCCGGTAGTGCTGTTCGATCGCCTGGAACGCCGCCTGCACGTGCTCGACGGTGTGGTCGAACTCCATGAACGCCGAGCCGAACCGTTGGTTGAGGCGCCGGATCACCGCGCCGAAGTCCGTGGTGATCTCGGAGAACGATCCGACCACGAAGCGATCCCGATGAGGAATGAGCGGCTCGTAGAAGCGCAGGTAGCCGCGCAGGGCGCCGACGATCGACAGGGACGGCCTTCGGATGACGAACTCCAGCACGGCGTCCTCGGGCTCCCGGACCAGCACGACGGCCGGGATCGACCGACGGATCG
>VAYG01000025.1:38262-38783 GCA_005885015.1 Actinomycetota bacterium
CCACGGCGAAGTTGTTGCCGGAGCGCGGATATCCCTCGATCACCACGTCGGTGTCCGGGCCAACCGGTTCGCCGTGTCCCCGGCGCCCCCGCCAGCGAAGGAGGGGAAGCGCCAGCCGCGGATGGGGGGCGATCAGTGACTTGACCTCGTAGGAGGCCTGATCGGCGGTTCGCTTCATCGACGCTCGGTATCCACGTGACACCGCCCGCCCAGTCTACAGGCGAGCTTTTCCCGACCGGTCCGCCTAGAGACCGTACGTCTCCAGCAGCCGAAGCCACACCTCGCTGACGGTGGGGAACGACGGCACCGCGTGCCACAGTTGGTCAAGGGGCACCTCCCCGACGATGGCGATCGTGGCCGCGTGGAGCATCTCCTGGACGTCCGGGCCGGTGAAGGTCGCGCCGACGACGACCCGCCGCGCTTCGTCGACCACGAGCTGGCTGGTCCCCTTGATCCCGTTCCCCCGGGTGTATGCGCCGGCCACGTCCCCGGTGCCGTAGGCGACCACCCGGACCTCGGCG
>VAYG01000025.1:38805-46108 GCA_005885015.1 Actinomycetota bacterium
TGGGGACGGCGCGCGCGTCGGCCAGGTCCATCACGTCCTTGCCGGCGATCACGTCCCCAACGAGCCGGCCCTGGTACTTGCCCATGTGCGTCAGCAGGGCCAGCCCGTTCACGTCCCCGACCGCGTACAGCCAGTCGCCGTCGACGCCCTCCACGCGGAGGCGCTCGTCCACCGAGAGCCATTTCCTCGGATCCAGGCCGATCGTCTGCACCCCGACGTCGGCGGTGTTGGGCGTGCGACCCACGGCCACCAGGATCTCCTCACCCACGACCTCGCGGCCCCCATCGAGAGTTGCCACGACCGCGTCGTCGGCTTCGCGCCTCCGCACCGAGGTCACCCGGGCGGACGCGAGCACCGTGATCCCCTCCTCCTCGAACGCCGCCCGGACCTCTTCTCCGGCGAACGGTTCCTCCCGGACGAGGAGGCGATCGCTCCCCTCGATCACCGTCACCTCCTCCGATCCCAGCCGGCGGAAGGCCTGGGCAAGCTCGAGCCCGATCGGCCCTCCGCCGATCACCAGGAAGCGACGGGGGATCTCCTTGGTCGAGGTCGCGTCGCGGTTGTCCCATGGCCTGGCACCCGCCAGGCCATCGATCGGCGGCATGGCCGGGAGGGAGCCGCAGGCCATCACCACGGCCGTCCGGGCGGCGAGTCTCCGGTTGCCCGAGCCGTCGGCCAGGTCCACCTCCACCGTCTTCGGCCCGGCCAGCCTGCCGTGTCCTCGGACGAGCTCGATCCCCTTGCTGTCCAGCCACGGCGTCTGGGTTCGGTCGCTCCACTCACTGGTCATGTAGTCGCGCTGGGCGAGAGCCGCGTCGACGTCGACGGTCCCCGAGATCGCCTGGGCGGCGCCTGGCACCCGCCGGGCCGCGGCCAGGACGTCGCCTGGACGGATCAGGGTCTTGCTGGGGACGCATCCGTAGAAGGAGCACTCCCCCCCGACCAGCCGCTCCTCGACGATGGCCGCGGACAGCCCGTGGTCGACGCAACGGCCGGCCGCGTTCTCACCCGGCGGTCCGGCCCCGATCACGATGACGTCGAACTCGTCTGCCATTGCCATACCTCCCGTACTTCGCAGGCGGCGTCACAGCCCGAGCAGCCGCGACGCGTTCCCGACCAGGATCCCCGACCGAGCTTGCTCGGACAGCCCGAGCTCGTCGAACTCGGCCATCCACCGGTCGAGAGAGATGAACGGGTAGTCGCTGCCGAAGAGGGTCTGGCCGGCCAGTCGCCGGCCGATCTCGCGGGCCACCTCCGGGGGGAAATACCTGGGCGCCCAGCCGGACAGCTCGATGAACACGTTCGACTTGTGCAGGGCGATGGCCAGGCACTCCATGAACCAGGGCCACCCGAAGTGGGCGGCGATGAGCGTGAGGCCGGGGAAGTCCGCGCCGATGGAGTCGAGGAACGCTGGATGGGAGTAACGGATCTTCGTCCCGCCCGCCCCGGGGGTTCCCGCGCCGATCCCGCACGTGCCCGTGTGGAACAGACAGATCAGGCCGAGCTCCGCGGCCCTGGCCCAGAGCGGACGGAAGCGCTCCTCGGCCGGGTCGAACCGCTGCATCGTCGGGTGGAACTTCAGCCCCTTCAGTCCGAGCTCCGCGACCCGGTCCATCTCCCGGAGGGCACCGTCGTCGTGGGGATCGACCGAGCCGAACGCCGTGAGTGCCCCGGGGAACCGCCCGGCCAGGCCGGCCAGCCAGTCGTTCCCCATCCAGCCCCGGCCGGTCACCGAGCGGTCGTCCCAATCCAGGACCACCCCGAGGATGTCGCGCGACCGATATTCCTCCGCCACCTCGTCGATGGTCTTGCGAGGGACCTTCGCCCGGAAGTACGCCTCGGTGGCAGGCAACAACGGCCCGATGGCGTTATCGAGCCACTCGTCCATGGGGAGGTGGACGTGCAGGTCGATCGCCCGGGGCATCCGGTCTACCGGCCTCGCCGGGCCGGGCGGTGCCTCACTTGTCGTACTCGTAGAAGCCCCGGCCCGACTTCCTCCCCAGCCAGCCCGCGGACACCATCCGCTTCAGCGCGGTGGGGGGCGAGTACAGGGGATCCTTGAACTCCTCGTACAGGACCTCGGACACGTGCAGGGCCGTGTCCAGCCCGATGAGGTCGAGGAGTGTCAGGGGCCCCATCGGGTGGCCCAACCCCAGCTGGATCGCCGTGTCGATGTCCTCTCTCGTGGCGAACGACTCCTCGTACATCCGGATCGCCGCGTTGAGATAGGGAACCAGCAGGAAGTTCACGATGAAGCCGGCGCGGTCCTTTGACAGCACCGTGGTCTTTCCCAGGCGCTCGCCCATGCCGCGGGCGAAGGTCACGGTCTCCTCCCCCGTGGTCAGCGCGCGAACGATCTCGAGCAGCTTCATGACCGGCGGCGGGTTGAAGAAATGCAGGCCCACGACCTTCTCCGGCCGCTTCGTCACCGCGGCCAGCTCGGCGATCGGCAGCGACGAGGTGTTCGTGGCAAGCACGACGTCCGGGCGGATCAGCTGGTCGACGGCGTGGAAGACCTCGCGCTTGGTGGGGAGGTCCTCCGTGACGGCCTCGATGACGAGATCGGCGTCGGCCAGGTCGTGGAGGTCCGTGGAGCCGGTGATCCTGCCCAGGGCTGCGTCGCGCTCGCCCTCCTCGAGCTTGCCACGCTCGACGGCCTTCGCCGTCGAGCGCTCGATCGCGGCCTGGCCCCGGGCCTTCAGCTCCTCGGTCGCCTCGACGAACGCCACCTTGAGGCCGGCCTTCGCGCACACCTCGACGATGCCCGAACCCATGATCCCGCAGCCCACCACCCCGACCGTGTTGACTTCGTCAGGCTTCATCGCCGTCCTCCCGTCGAAGAGGGACACATGGTACACATGCTGGGTGCTCGCCCTTAGCATCGTCGAACGACTGGTCCACTGGATCGAACCCGCGTTCACCGCGGCCGGCTACTGGATCATCGCCGCCGGCGTGCTGATGGAGCGCTCGATCTTCGTCGGCCTGATCATCCCCGGCGACGTGATCCTGGCCCTGGGCGGTGTGTTCTCCTCCCAGCACAAGATGAACCTGACGGCCGTGATCGCCGTTGGGAGCGTGGCGGCCATCGCCGGGGAGACCATCGGCTTCTGGCTGGGGCGCAAGTTCGGCGTCCGGATCCTTCGGCGCCTTCCGTTCTTCGGAGGCTCGCTGTCCAGGCTGCTGGAGGAGTCCGAGGAGTACTTCAAGCGACATGGGGGGAAGACGGTGGCCATCGGGCGGTACGCCACCGCGGCGGGCGCGTTCGTCCCCTTCACCGCCGGGGCGGCCAGGATGCCGTACCCGCGGTTCCTGGCGTTCGACATCCCCGCCATCCTGGTGTGGGCGACGGGGATCTCGATCTTCGGCTACTTCTTCGGACAGAACCTGGGTTTCGTGGACAAAGTGCTGTCGCGGTTCGGGTACGCAGTGCTCATCGCGGCCGTGCTGTTCTTCGGCGGGCGCTACCTATTGAAGAAGCGGAACGAACGGAAGAAGGGCCGGTCCCGAGCCTAGGGCTGCCGGTCGCCCAGCAGGTCGGCCATCTCGCCGACGATCGAGGTTAGGTCG
This sequence comes from Actinomycetota bacterium, assembly GCA_005885015.1. Taxonomy (GTDB): domain Bacteria; phylum Actinomycetota; class UBA4738; order UBA4738; family UBA4738; genus AC-52. Next base: position 42,373 of record VAYG01000025.1, read on the forward strand.
TGGTCCAGCGGCGTGTAGACGCGGGCCACGCCGCGCTCCAGGAGCTCCTTGGCATCCCCGTCGGGGATGATGCCGCCGACAACGACCGGAACGCGCGCGGGATCGACCCCTTCCGACCGCAGCAGGTCCAGCACCCGAGGCACGAGCCGGCCGTGTCCTCCGGACAGGATGGACAACCCGATCACGTGAACGTCCTCGTCGGCGGCGGCCCTGGCGATCTCCTCGGGCGTCAGCCGGATCCCCTGGTAGACGACCTCGAAGCCCGCGTCACGGGCCCGAACGGCGATCTGCTCGGCGGCATTGGAGTGACCATCGAGCCCGGGCTTGCCCACCAGCATCCGGACCCGGGCCACCCCGAGGCGCCGGGCCGCCTCCTCGACCTTCCGTCTGGCCATCCGGAGGGCCTCGGCGTCACCGGTCACCCCCAGCGCGGTGCCGGAGACGCCCGTGGGCGGACGGTACTCGCCGAACACCTCCCGCAGGGCGTCGGCCCATTCCCCCGTGGTGACCCCGGCCCGGGCCGCCTCGATCGACGCCTCCATCAGGTTCGTCTCTGACCGGGCCATCCGCCGGATGGAATCGATCGAGGCCCGGACGCTCCGGCCGTCTCGCTGCTTCCGCCACCCGAGCAGGGAACCCACCTGCTCCTCCTCCGTCTCCTGCTCGACGCGTTCGACGGCGGCGAAGCCCTCCTGCACGCCCTCGGCCAGCGGCGAGCGCTCCGACTCCCGGTACGTGTTGACTCCGACCACGGGCCGCCGGCCGGACTCGATGTCGCGCAACCGCTCGGCCAGCGACGAGACCAGACGCTCCTTCATGTAACCGAGGGCTTCCACCGAACCGCCGCGTTCCAGGACGCGCTGGAGCTCGTCCCACGCCTCTTCGCCGATCTGCGCGCTGAGCTCGTCGACCACCTTCGATCCGGCGAAGAGATCGTCGTGCTCCAGCAGGTCGGTCTCGTAAGCCAGGATCTGCTGGGCTCGGAGGGACCACTGCTGATCCCAGGACCGCGGGAGACCGAGCGCCTCGTTCCACGCGGGCAGCTGGACGGCTCGGGCCCGAGCCTCGCGCGACAGCGTGACTCCCAGCATCTCCAGGAGGATGCGGTATGCGTTGTTCTCCGGCTGCTCCGCGGCGGTGGGCTGGGTCCTGCACCCCGTACCGCTCGCGGGCCAGCCGGTCCCACAGCCGCGTGAACGCCCGCATCTTGCACATCTCCTCGACGAACCGGATCCCGGCGTTGACGAAGAAGGAGATGCGGCCCACCAGCGAGGGGAACGAGCCATCCGGGACGCGCCCCGTCGCCTTCGTGGCGTCCAGCACGGCGATGGCGTTGGCCAGCGTGAAGGCGACCTCGAGGACCGGGTCGGCCCCGGCCTCCTGGAGGTGATAGGAGCACACGTTGATGGGATTCCAACGAGGGGTCTCGGAGAACGTCCAGGTGATCAGGTCGGTCGTCAGGCGCATCGCCGGCTGCGGGGGAAAGATGTGCGTTCCCCGGGCCAGGAACTCCTTGAGGATGTCGTTCTGGGTCGTCCCGGAGAGCCCTTGCCGAGCCGCTCCCTGCGCGTCGGCGGCCGCCACGTACATGGCCAGGACCCAGACGGCGGGTGCGTTGATCGTCATCGACGTGTTCATCCGGTCCAGGGGGATCCGGTCGAACACCGTCCGCATGTCTCCCAGGTGGCACACGGGCACGCCGACCCGCCCCACCTCTCCCCGGGCCATCGGGGCGTCGCTGTCGTAGCCGGTCTGGGTCGGTAGGTCGAACGCAACGGAGAGCCCGGTCTGGCCCTTGGCCAGGTTCGCCAGGAACCGCGCGTTGGTGTGTCGGGGGGTGGCGTATCCGGCGTAGGTCCGGAAGATCCAGGGCTCGTCGCGCCGGCGGGGGGAAGCGGGAGTGTCCTCGCCGCTCATGGCGCCGGGAGTATACCCACCAACCTGGCCCCGGACCGGCCCCCCAGGCCGGCCGGCTCCCGTGGAGACGCTATCCGCAGGTCGCGCTGTTGAACGGGTAGGGGTCGATGGCCGAGCCGACCCGGCTCACTCTGTACGGACTGGTCCACGTGGGCCACCGGGACGGGTCGTTCGGGTGCCACTCGAAGTGATCGTGCGTGGCGCCCCCACGGGCGTCGCCGCTGTCTCCAACGTACCCGATGACGTCTCCCGTCGACACGGACCGTGGGTATCCACCTTCGACGTGATCCATGTGCGCGTTGTAGACCCATCCGAGCGACCCGTACACCTTGACGGCGATCCCGCCCAGGCCGTTGTCGGAGCGCTCGGCCGTGCCGGAGAACGGGGCGTGGATCGGTGTGTCTCTGGCGGCGAACAGGTCGTTCCCGGCGTGGAGGTGATAGCCGCCTCCGAACCGAGGCGCGCCGAAGTCGTCGCTGAACACCGCCCCGGGCACAGGACAGGCCAGGAAGACGCCCGCGTAGGGCCGGAAGTCCCCGGAGTTCCCACGGTGCTGGATCCGCCGGAGCCGGGCTGCCTCCTCCGCGGCCAGCTGCGCGTTGTACCGCTTGCGCAGCAGGTTCACGAGATTGTCCGCCTGGCCCTTGTCGGCCTCCAGCTGGTTCAGCACCTTCTGCTCGGCGTCGAGCTTCGACTGGAGGGCTGCCTGCTGCTGGTTGAGCTGATTCCGCTTGTCCCGCAGAGTGTTCTCCAGGGACTCGAGCTCCGCCTGGCGCGAACGCAGCCGGTTCTGCTCCTCCTCGATCTGGATGATGAGGTCCTGGTCGTTGGAGGCCGCGCTGTTCACGATGACCAGCCGGTCGGCGAGGTCCGACAGCGAGGTCGCCCCGAGCAGGAAGTCCAGGCTCGAACCGGGACCGTTCTCGTAGGCTACCCAGGCGCGCTGGTTCAGCTGCTCGCGGGTCCCGTCCAGCTGCGCCTGAGCGTCCTGGATCTCGGCTTCCTTCTTCACGATCTGGTACTGGGTCCGGGCGATCTGGGACTGGACGTGGTCGATCTCGGTGACCAGGGCGGTCATGTCCTTCTGCATCGAAGCGACCGTCGCGCTCTCGGAGTCGATCCGATGCTCCAGGTCGTGGAGCTTGTTCAGGGCCACGCTCAGCTGCTTCTTGGTCGTCGCGCTGTCCGCTCGAACCGGGCCGGCGGCCAGCCCGCCCACGAGAACGACGGCAGCCATGACGGCCGCCGCCCTACCCAAGAACGGGGAGTGGGCGCTGTTCAAAGAGGCTCTATCCCTACCCGACCCGGCCAATCGCTGTCAAGACGGGACAAGCCTGACCCGCCCCGCCTGCCGGTTCAACCATTTCTGTGGATTTCGGCAATGCGATTGGGGCTCTTGAGGGGGAGCCGCTCCCGGCCTCGCCTCCGGAACCGGAGAATCAGGCCCGGCTCAGCTGACTTCGGGGAGTCCGAGGTCGCGGGCGAGGATCCACCGCATGATCTCGCTGGTTCCCTCCCCGATCTCCAGGACCTTCGAATCCCGGTAATACCGGGCCACGGGGAACTCCTCCATGTACCCGTAGGCGCCGTGCACCTGGACGGCCTCCCGTGCACACGCGACGGCGACCTCGCTCGCGTAGAGCTTCGCCAGGGCCGCCTCCGACTTGAACGGCCGCCCCTGATCCCGGAGCCAGGCCGCACGGTAGGTTGCCAGGCGGGCGGTCTCCACGGCGACCTTCATGTCCGCGATCTTGAACTGAACCGCCTGGAAACCCCCGATGGGGTGCCCGAAAGCCTCGCGCTCCTTCGCGTACTTCAC
>VAYG01000025.1:46127-46644 GCA_005885015.1 Actinomycetota bacterium
TCGCGCTCCTTCGCGTACTTCACCGACTCGTCGAGGCATCCCTGGGCCAAGCCGGTGCTCAGCGCGGCGACGGCGATCCGGCCGTCGTCGAGGGTTTGGAGGAACTGCGCGTATCCCTGGCCCCGCTCGCCGAGAAGGTTCTCCTCGGGGACGCGACAGTCGTCGAACGACAGCTCGTGCGTGTCCGAGGCCCGCCACCCGACCTTGCGGTAGGACTTGCCCACCTCCAGGCCCGACGTTCCGGCCGGGACGATGATGGCGGAGATCTCCCGCTTCCCGGTCTCCACCGACTCCCCGGTCGTCGCGGTGATCGTGATGAGTCCGGTGATGTCGGTCCCGCAGTTCGTGATGAAGGCCTTGGACCCGTTGATCACCCACTGTCCGTCGACCAGTCGTGCCGTCGTCTGCGTGGCTCCCGCGTCCGACCCGCCACCCGGCTCGGTGAGGCCGAAGGCGCCGAGGATCTCGCCCCGGCACATGGGCACGAGCCACCGCTGCTTCTGTTCCTCGGTCCCGA
>VAYG01000025.1:46717-47236 GCA_005885015.1 Actinomycetota bacterium
CTGGCCCCCGTACTCCTCGGGGAAGGGCAGCCCGAACAGGCCCATCTGCGCCATCTGCTTGACGATGTCGAGGGGGAGCTCCTCGAGGCGGTCCATCTCCTCCGCCCTCGGGGCGATGACCTCGAGGGCGAACTCCCGGACGGCGCGCCGGAACTCCTCCTGCTCCGGCGTCAGGTCGAAGTCCATGGCCAGAGGTTAGCCGCTCCCGGCGGCCTCGGGTCGCGGAGGATCGAACACGGCGATCCGCTCGCACCAGCCCTCGTACCGCACGACCAGCCCGAGGTCGTCCACCTCGAGCTCGGCCTTGAAATCGCTGTCCAGCGACTCGTACAGATAGCGCCGGTCGGAGAGGCGCGTGTATCGCTGGGGCAATCGTTCCACGCGGAGATCGGGGAACCGGACCCACGCGGCGACCAGCTCGGCGGACTCGCCGACCGACAGGCCAAGGCGCCGGATCGGGAGCGTGTTCGTGGAGGCACCGATCCCCAGGTCGACGTCGACCAGGCCGGAGAACTGGAG
>VAYG01000025.1:47267-50080 GCA_005885015.1 Actinomycetota bacterium
CGGTCGCCGTGGACCACCCCGACATGCACCCGCCTGGTCTGCCACCGGTCGTCGGTGATGACCCGATACCGAACCTCGGCAGGCCCGCCGTCGAACTCGGCGATGGCCGTGCCCCGCAGGGCCCACCCGCCCTGCGGGTCCGCGCCGACGGCCCGGCGCCGCCACAGCGAGCAGTACTCGAGCCCTTGCCCCAGAAGAGAGCGCCACAGCAGGGCTCGGCGGAGGCCCGGACCACTCCTCCCCGCGAGGGGTGAGTTCACGCCGGGGCGGTGATGAGGTCCGGCTCGGCCAGCGCGTAGAGCCACCCGGCCTCCTGGAGCGTCCGGCGAGCCTCCTCGACCGCCTCCGGGCCACCCGCGTGCTCCGGGCCGAAGATCCGCCCCACCCACCACACCCGGGAGGCCACCGGGATCTTCCATCCGTCCGAGCGGACGGTGGTGAGGACCCGCTGGGCTAGCTCCAGGGCGCGTTCGCCCCTGCCCTCCCGAAGGGCGATGAGCGCCTCCGCCGATGCCAGGGAGATGTTCGAGCTGGTGTCGCCGGGGGCCCCTTGCACCGAGGGGTCCTCCACCACCCTGCGGGCCGACGCCAGCTGCCCCTTCATCATCAGGATGATGGCGAGCTGGGCCGCCGTCCAGCCGATCAGGCTCCTCTCACCCAGCTTGCGACACAGCTCGAGCGCCTCCTTCAGATCCGTCTCGGCCTCGGGGATCCTGCCGGCGAGCCAGAAGGCCTGCCCCCGGTCGCCCAGCGTGCTGGCCAGCTCCCATCGCGCGTCCAGCTCTCGGAAGGTCCGGACGGATTCCTCGAGCAGCGGCAGCGCCTCGTCGAGCCGCATCAGTCGTCGCAACGAGTTTCCGACGTACTCCTGGGCCACCGCCGTCGTGAACGGGTCTCCCATCCTCCGGCCGATCTCCAGCGCCTGCTGCCCCAGTTTCAGGGCCTCCTCCTCGGTGCCGGTGGGCGAGATGATCGCGGTCAGGGCCACCAGTGCCCGAGCCTCCGCCCACAGGTCCCCGTCCGGATCGGGGTTGGATCGAGCGATCTCCAGCGCCTCCTCGAACATGGTCCGCGCGGTCTCCAGATCACCGCGCCAATACGGCACCCAACCGGCCATCAGCAGGGTCCGGGCGGTCGCGTGGGGATCGCCGAGCTCCCGGGCCCCGCCCATGGCCCGTTCGAAGATGGGTCCCGCCTTGTCGGGGTCACCCTCCACGTTGAGGACGACATCCGCCAGGAACCGGTTGGCATGGGTGCGGACCCACGGGTCCGTCCCGGCGATGGCCAGAGCCCTGGTCAGGAACGCCTTGGCCTGGTCGAACTCGGCCAGCCAGTAATGCGTTTCTCCGAGGCCCGAGAGCATGCGGGCCTCTCGTGGGCCCCACTCCTCCTCCGGCCCGGTCAGGGCCAGGGCGCGCTGATAGAGGTCGGCCGCCGACCGCGACTCCATGCGCCACCTGGCCCGGTCCGCCGCTTTCACCAGCGCCGCAACCGCCCGATCGGGCAGCGCCCGCTCGGCCGGATCGAGGTCGAGCGACGCTTCGGCGGCCTTCGCCAGGTGATAGGCGACGACCTGCGGGTAGCGGTCTCCCTCGGTGCCGCCGGCGAGCCCGTCCGCCACCTGCACGTGCATCCGGAGCCGGTCGCGTTTCGACAGCGATTCGTAGGCCACGTCCCGGAGCATGTCGTGGCGGAACCGCCACACGCCCTCCCGGTCCGGGTCCCGAACCAGGAACTCCTCCTCCTCCAGGTTGTGCAGCAACTCCGACCGGGGGTCGGTGATGAGCGACAGCTCCTCCTCCGAGAAGGTCGACCGGGCCAGCACCGAGGCCTTGCGCAGCAGGTCTCGAGCATCGTCGGGGAGGTGATCGATCCGGGAGGTCACGACGGCGTGCACCGTCGGCGGCAGCAGGTGGCTGTGCCGGGCGCCGACCTGGTGCGCGATCCGTTCGGCGGTCGGGTCGTCCAGCGACTCCCCGGCGGCGATGGCCAGCTCCTTGGCACGGTCGGCGTCGAGCGGCTCCAGCCGCAGGGTCACCGCGTCGGGGATCCCACCGCCCCATCCCGGCCGCCACTCGAGCAGCTCGTCACGCGCCACGCACACCACCAGGAGCGGCAACCGCCGGCTCGCCTTGAGGAAATGCTCGATCATGTCCATGAAGTCCGGCCCGGCCAGGTGGAGATCCTCGAGGACGATTACCACCGGGCCCGAACGGGCCAGGCCCTCCAGCAATCGCTGGAACCCTGCCCGGATCTCCGCGGCGCGGTAGCGGTTGCGCTCGAGGCCTTCGGTCTTCACGTACTCCTCGAATCGGGCCAGGCTCTCGGCCCACAGCCGCTCCGGATCGAAATCCCGTCGGTCCATGCCGAGGCCCAGGGCCAGCCCGAGGCGGCCGACGACGCGGTCGGCCTCGGGAGGATCGCAGCACCCCTCCACCAGCTTCTCCAACCGCTCCCGGACCACCGCCGAGGGCGTGTCCCGTTCCACACCGAGCCGGCGGAGGATCATCTCCGCGATCGGGGCGAAGGTGACGTCTTCTTCGAAGTCGCTGGCCCCTCCGGCGAGCACGGTCACCTCCTCCCCCAGCCCGGCCACGAACTCGTCGACGAGCCGGCTCTTCCCGATCCCGGCCTCGCCCAGGACCGTGATGAGGTGAGCCCGCCCGCTCTCCCGAACCCGGGCGAACGCGTCCACGAGCAGGGCCAGCTCGTGCCGCCGGTCGACCAGTGGGATGGTCCTTCGCGTGGTCCGGGGGGACAGGGCCACGGCCGTCCAGGCCTTCACGTCTTCCGGGAATCCCTTCGCCGCGACG
>VAYG01000025.1:50120-50765 GCA_005885015.1 Actinomycetota bacterium
GGCTGCCCGGTTGACCGCCGGCCCCGTCACCAGGAACTGCCCGGCCGGGCCCGACCCCGTGGCCACCGCGCCGGTGTCCACACCCACACGAACCCGCAGCGGCAGGGGGAGCGCCAGCGACTCGCCGAGCCGGGCAGTCCGCTCGCGGATGGCGAAGCCGGCCCGGACCGCTCGCAAGGCGTCGGCCTCATGAGCATGCGGAAGACCCCACACGGCCATGACGGCGTCCCCCACGAACTTCTCGGCCCGTCCTCGAAGCGACTCCAGCTCTTCGGACACCGATCGGTAGAACGCGGCCATCACCTCGCGGAACCGCTCGGGGTCGAGCCGCGCGGCGATTTGCGTCGACCCGGCGAGGTCGGCGAACAGGATGGTGACGACCTTCCGCTCTTCGGTGGTCAGCGCCTCCACCGGGGCGCCGCACCGTGGGCAGAACCGCGCGTCCTCCGGGAGGGGCGCGCCGCATCGGTTGCACAGTTGGGCCACGAGAGAAGCATACGGGGACCCTCGGACCCGGACCTTGCCGCGAGAGCTACGGGGCCGACTCGGACTGAGCCTGCGCGTACTCGATGATCTGGATCGGGTTGCCGTCCGGATCCTCGAACGAGGCGAACCGAGCGTAGCCCTCCACGGCCCCCTCGTGCC
>VAYG01000025.1:50817-52698 GCA_005885015.1 Actinomycetota bacterium
ACCGGCTGGCCATCGGCGGCCGAGTGGATGGCGAAGGGACGCCCGCCGGCGTCGAACTCCGCCCAGTTGCCGTCATCCCGGCAGACCAGCCGCAACCCCAGTACGTCCCGGTAGAACGCCACCGACCGCTCCATGTCGGAGATCCAGTAGAAGACCAGATCGAATCGGCGGATCGGGCCGGCCATGCGCCCAATCGTAGCCGCTCCCCGCGGCCGGACCCGGAGCCGCACTGGATCGCTTAGGCGATCACCGCGACGACCTGGCCGGCCTCGACGACCTCGCCCGCGTCCACGCGGATGGCCGTGACCGTCCCCGACGCCGTCGCCGCGAGGTGGGTCTCCATCTTCATCGCCTCGAGGATGGCGACGGGGTCGCCCGCCTCCACGCGGTCTCCCTCGTTCACGAGCAGCTTCAGGATGGTTCCGTGCATGGGAGCCGCCACCGACCCGGTTCCCGCGTCTGCGCTCCCACCGGTGCCGCCGGAGAACGCCGCCACCGCGGGATGCCACAACCGGACCGGCTGGCTGCCCACCATCAGCACCGCGCCCGCGGGACCCCCCGGGGCGGCCGGCGTCGCGTCCGGCTTCAGCGCATCGAGCGCACCCTCCTCCACCAAGCGGGTGGTGTAGCTGCCGTCGAGGAACTCGGGACTCTCCAGCAGGACCCGGTGCGCGGGGATGGTCGTGGCGATCCCCTCGATCTCGAACTCGTCCAGCGCCCGGATCATCCGCCGGCGGGACTCCTCGCGGGTCGGGCCCCACGACACGAGCTTGGCGACCAGGCTGTCGTACTCGCGCGGGACCTCGTCGCCCTCCCCGAACCCGGAGTCCACCCGGACGCCGGGCCCGCCGGGTTCCCGATAGCGGACGATCCGGCCGGGCCGAGGGAGGAATCCGCGCGCCGGATCTTCCGCGTTGATCCGGCATTCGATGGCGTGGCCGCGCGGTCCCGCACGGCCTCCCGGAAGGATGTCGTCCTGGCCGAACCCGAGTGGCTCCCCTGCGGCGATCCGAAGCTGGGCGGCCACGAGGTCGAGACCCAGGACCTCCTCGGTGATCGTGTGCTCCACCTGGAGGCGCGCGTTGACCTCCAGGAAGTAGAACCGTCCATCCCCCGTGTCCACGAGGAACTCGACCGTCCCGGCGTTGACGTAGCCGCACGCGTCGGCCACCGCCACCGCGGCCCGCCCCATGTCGGGCACGAGGTCTCCGAATCGCGCGGGCGGGGTTTCTTCGACCAGTTTCTGGTGCCGTCGCTGGAGCGAGCAGTCGCGGGCGCCCAGCCACATGGCTCGTCCCGGGACCTCGGCCAGCACCTGGACCTCGATGTGCTTCGGATGCTCCAGGTACCGCTCGAGGTACACATCCCCGTATCCGAAATAGGCTTCCGCCTCTCGGACGGCGGCCTCGAACGCCGCCGGAACGTCCTGGGGGTTGCGGGCGACCTTGAGCCCGCGACCTCCGCCGCCGCCGGCCGCCTTGATCGCCACCGGATAACCGTGCTGGGAGGCGAAGGCGAGCACCGCCTCGGCATCGGCCACGGGCTCGAGCGTGCCAGGCACGGTCGCCACGCCCGCCTCCTCCGCCAAGCGCCGGGCCCGAACCTTGTTCCCCGCCGCCAGCAGGGCCCGCGGCGGTGGTCCGATCCAGGCCAGCCCCGCGGCGATCACCGCCTCCGCGGCGTCGGCCCGCTCGGACAGGAATCCGTAGCCAGGGTGGACGGCCCCGGCGCCGGACTCGACGGCGGCCGCAACGATCCGCTCGAGGTCGAGGTAGGTCTCCCCGGGCGCCGAGCCGGGCAGGTTCACCGAGTGGTCGGAGAGGGCCACGTGCCTGGCGTGGGCATCCGCGTCGGAGAAAACGGCAACGACCTCGATCCCCA
>VAYG01000025.1:52722-55006 GCA_005885015.1 Actinomycetota bacterium
TTGGCGATGAGGATTCGGGTGAACACGCCTCGACTTCCCCTAGTCGGACCGTCCGGCCGCGCCCCGCCATCGAGGACCAGCCTTCGAGACCTGGCTCGAAAGTCCGTGGCCGACGAGGGATTCGACGAGACCGGCGACCTCCAGGAGCTTGTCGAGGTCGACCCCGGTCTCGATGCCCATGTCGCCAAGCATGTGGACGAGGTCTTCGGTGGCGAGGTTGCCGTTGGCTCCGGGAGCGAACGGCGATCCGCCCAGGCCGCCCACGCTGGCGTCGAACTCCGTGACCCCGACCTCCATCGCCGCGAGGACGTTCGCCATGGCCGTGCCCCGCGTGTCGTGGAAGTGCATGTTCAGCGGGACGTGGGGCAGGCGCTGTCGCAGCAACCCGACGACGTCCCACACCCTGGACGGCGTTCCCATCCCGGTCGTGTCGCCCAGCGAGACGGCCTCGGCCCCCGCGGCCAGGACGCGCTCGGCCACCTCCAGGACACGCTCGGCCGGCACGTCGCCGTCGTAGGGATCACCGAACGACGCCGAGATCGACACCTCCACCGTGAGATCCGCACCCCTGGCGACGTGCACCACGTCCCCGACGTCCGAGATCGATTCCTCGACGCTCTTCCCCACGTTCTTCCGGTTGTAGCCGTCGGACGCGCCGAGGAACGCCTGAAGCGCGGCGAACCCTCCGCCGGCCACCGCTTCCTCGGCGCCCCGTCGGTTCGGAACGAGCGCGGAGTATGCGACGTCCGGGCTCCTGGACACGCGGGCCCATACGTCGGCCGCGCCGGCCATCGCCGGGACGGCCTTCGGCGAGACGAACGACACCGCTTCGATCTTCGGCAGGCCTGTAGCGGAGAGCGCTTCGATCAACCTGGCCCGCTCCTCCACGGCCAGCGGCGCCTCCGACTGCAAACCGTCTCGCGGCCCCACCTCTCGGATCGTGACCCGCCGGGGGAGGGTCACCGGCCCTGCCACCGAGGCTCCCTCTTCTCGTTGAACGCCGCCACGCCCTCCCGCCGGTCTCGGGAAGCCACGTTGCGCCGCCACGCCAGGTCCTCGAGCTCGATCCCGTCGGCGAGCGCGATGCCGAACCCGCGGTCGATCGCGGCCTTCGCCTCGCGCACCGCCACCGGGCTGGCCCGGCAGACCTCCGTGGCCAGCTCCATCGTGGCCGCCTCCAGCGCCTCGCGTTCCACCAGCCGGGTGACCAGCCCCATCTCGAAGCCCTCCTCCCCGCTGAGGCGACGCCCGGTGAACACGAGCTCCTTGGCCCTGCCGAGGCCTGCCTTGCGCGCCAGCAGCTGCGTTCCTCCGCCACCGGGCACGATCCCCACGGTCACCTCGGGAAGCCCGAACGCGGCGTCGTGGGAAGCGACCACGAGGTCGCAGTTCAGGGCGAGCTCGAACCCGCCGCCCAGGGCGTACCCGAACACCGACGCGATCACCGGCTGTGGCAGGGACCGGAGCGTGTCGAACATCGACCGCATCAAGATGCGGTTCTGCATCCATCCCGGATCGTCGAGCTGGTTCCGTTCCTTCAGATCGGCCCCGACGCAGAAGGCCTTCTCACCCGCCGCCGCCAGCACGACCACCCATGACTCGGGGTCGGCCGCGGCCCGCAGCAACGCCCCCGCGAGCTCGTTCGCCAGCTGGCCGGAGATCGCGTTCAGGGCCTCGGGCCGGTTCAGCCGGACCGTGGCGACGTGGCGGTCGAGCCCGACCTCCACCAGCGCCATCTGCTAGACCGGCGGCACGCCGTGGCGGCGGGCGCTGAAGTCCCGGTCCTTCCCGCGAGCCTGGGCCAATCGCTTGACGAGTTCTCCGCGCAGCTCGTCTGGTTGGAGGACCCCGTCGACCACGTTCTCGCTGGCGAGGTGGAGGAGGTCGATATCCTCCTCGTACTCCCGTCGTTTCTCCGCCACGAACCGAGCCCGCTCCTCGCCGTCCTCGATCGCCATGATCTTGTTGTAGAACACCGCGTTCACCGCCGGCTCCGGACCCATGACGGCGATGCGCGCGGTGGGGAGGGCGATGGTCGCATCCGGCTCGAACCCGGGGCCCGCCATCGCGTACAGCCCGGCCCCGTAGGCCTTCCGGACGATGACCGAGAACTTGGGGACGGTCGCCTCACTCACCGCGGTGATCAGCTTGGCGCCGTGACGGATGATCCCCTGCCGTTCCACCTGCGAACCGATCATGAAACCGGGGACGTCGGCCAGGAAGATCAGCGGGATGTTGAACGCGTCGCACAGCCAGACGAACCTGGCCACCTTGTCCGCCGAGT
>VAYG01000147.1 GCA_005885015.1 Actinomycetota bacterium
GATTCGCCAGAGCCCCGATGCGGGGACGAAGTTCCAGGAGGGGGCGGCCGTCACCCTGACGGTGAGCAAGGGACCACCGCCCGTGGAGGTCCCCACGCTCGTGGGGCAGCCCCTCGCGGACGCCAAGGCCGCCCTCCGCGCGGTTGGCCTGAAGGCGAAGGAGAAGAAGGAGTTCTCCACCGACGTGCCTCGTGGCCACGTGATCAGCACGGACCCACCAGCCGGGACGAGGCTGCCCAGGGGCTCGGAGGTCACGCTGGTCGTGTCCAAGGGGCCGAAGACGTTCGCCATGCCGAACGTGGTGGGCATGTCGAGGGAGTCGGCCCAGGCCTTGCTGGAGAACCTTGGCCTGGTCGTGCACGTCGTCCCGATCCCCGGGACCCAGGGCGACCAGGTCGTGTATCAGGATCCGAAGGCCGGACGGACCGTCCAGCAGGGGCAGACGGTCACGATCTACGTGACGGGCAACCAGTAGCCAAGTGCGGATCGGCGCCCACGTCCCCACCCGCGGTGGGCTGTTCGGGGCGATCGACTCGGCCAGGGCGTGCCGGGCCGAGGCCGCGCAGATCTGGGGCTCCAATCCCCGCGCCTGGGCCCCGCCGTCGGTGCAGGCCGACGGCGCGCGGGAGTTCGGCCGGGCGTGGCGAGCCGCCGGCCTGGGCCCCCTGATCCTGCACTGCCCCTACATGGTGAACATCGCCTCCCCCACCGCGGCCTTCCGCCGACGGTCGGTCCACCTGGCCACGGCCACCGTGGCCCTGGCCGAGACGATCGGAGCGGACGGGGTGGTCGTCCATGCCGGGGCGGCGGGGGCGTCCACGGAACGAGGGAGGGCTGTGCGCGTGGCCGCTGCCTCGCTGCGGGCGATCGCGGGGGCCGCCCGGCACGCATCGGTCCTCGTCGAGCTGACCGCGGGCGGGGCCGGATCGGTCGCGTCCACCTTCCCCGAGTTCCGGGAGCTCCTCGACGCGTGCGGCCGCCATCCGCGTCTGGCACTCTGCGCGGACACATGCCATCTGTTCGCCGTCGGCTACGCCCTCGACTCGGCGGGCGGGGTGAAGGCCTGCTTCGACGAGCTGCGGCGACTGCGCCTGTCGCGCCGGCTCCGGGTGATCCACGCGAACGACTCGAAGTTCCCCCGGGGCGCTCGTCGCGACAGCCACACCCACATCGGCCAGGGGTACATCGGCAAGGCCGGCTTCCGGGCCATCCTGTCCGACCCGGCCGTCCGCCGGTGCACCGTCATCTGCGAGACGCCCGGGAAGCTGGAGGATCACGCGCGGAACATCGCCACCCTCAAGCGGCTGGCCGGACTGTCGATCAGGATGTTCAGCAATCCACCCCGAGCCCGGCCCAGCGACAGGAGGGCCAGCACCCCCGAGATGATCGCCAGCACCAGCCCGATCTGCCGGCCCACCTCCCGCAGCGCCAGGACCTGGAAGCCGGCGTAGAGCTGGAGCAGGTTCGCTCCGAGCAGCAACAGCCCCAGGACGACCACGGGGCCGCGGGTCGCGGCAAAGACCACGACGAGGCCGAAGAGGATCCCCAGCGCCCCTCCCACGATCAACAGCACCCCCGCGGCCGTGACGATGCCCGGCCGGGAAGCCGGCGCCCGATCCGGCGGGGGCGGCACCTCGGGCGGGTAGCTGCTCATCGGCGGGCTTCAGGGCTCCGATTCCGAGCCCTTGTCCTCCTGATACGAGTACCGCTCCTCCCGCCACGGGTCGGCATGGGTGTGGTACCCGCGCACCTCCCAGAACCCCCGCTCGTTCCGGTCGACGAACTCCAGGCCGCGCAGCCACTTGGCGCTCTTCCACGCGTACCGCTTGGGGACCACCAGCCGCAGGGGGAACCCGTGCTCGGGGGCCAGCGGCTCCCCGTTGTGGCCCCAGGCCAATAGGGCGTCGTCGTCGAGCACCGACTGGAGCGAGAGGTTCGACGTGTATCCGTACTCGCAGTGGGTGATGACCCAGTCCCCCTCGGCCTTGGGCCGGGCCCGTTCGGACAGGACTCGAACGGGCACACCCTCCCATTCGTTGTCGAGCGTGCTCCATCCCGTGACGCAGTGCATGTCCGCGGTCACCTTCGCCGGCCCCAGCGCCTTCAGCTCCGAGTAGCTGACCATGAAGGGGTTCTCCACGAGGCCGAACACCTTGAAGTCCCAGGAGGACTCGTCGAACCGCGGGATCGGCCCGTAGTGGAGGACCGGCCAGCCCTTCACCAGGCGCTGGCCCGGGGGAACGCGGGCGGCGATCTCCTCGGGGTACTTCGGTCCGAACAGCTTCACCGGCGGGGACCTCCCCCGGCGACGCCGTCGATGACTCCTTGCCAGATCCTGACCGCCTCGCCGACGTCCTCGGCGGTCACGTCACGATGGGTCAGCATCCTGACCTTGTTCGCGACCACCGTCACCAGGAGCCCAGCGTCGCGAAGGCGGTCGCGCATCTCGAACGGCTCCACGCCGACGGCTCGTGTGTTGACGAACACGATGTTGGTCTCCACGGCCGCCGGATCCACAGCCGCAGGCGTGCTCAGGGCGATCCCGTCGGCCAGGGCCCGGGCGTTGGCATGATCGAGGGTGAGCCGGCCCGGCCCGTCCTCCAGGGCCACCAGCCCCGCAGCGGCCATGATCCCCGCCTGGCGCCATGCCCCCCCGAACAGGATCTTCACCCGCCGGGCCTCCCGGATGAAATCCGCCGGTCCGCACAGGACCGACCCGATGGGCGCGCCCAGGCCCTTGGAGAGACAGAACATCAGGGCGTCGACCTCGGCCGTGTACTCGTGAACCGGGGTCTCCGACGCGGCGCTGGCGTTGAAGATCCGGGCCCCGTCCAGGTAGACGGGGAGGCCCGCCTCCTGGGACACCTTCCGGATGGAACGGAGCTCCTCCACCGGCATGACGGACCCGCCGCCCACCTGGTGGGTGTTCTCCACGGCGACGAGATCGACCACGTCAACGTCATACGGGTCGGGCTCGATCGCCGCGCCCACCGTCTCGGCCGTGAGCTGGCCTCGGTCCGCCCGGATCGGCTTGAACGCGATCCCTGACATCGCCGCGGCGGACGCCACCTCCACGCCCGCGATGTGGGCCGTCGCCTCGCACACCACCAGATGGCCCGACCGGACCAGGATGTGCATGGCGATCTCGTTCGCCATGGTCCCCGTGGCGACGTAGACGGCCTCGTCCTTCCCCGTGATCTCGGCGCAGCGCTGTTCGAGCCGGTTGACCGTGGGGTCGTCGCCGTACCAATCGTCGCCCACCTCGGCCTCGGCCATGGCCTTGCGCATCGCCGGCGTGGGAGTGGTGACCGTGTCGGAACGCAGGTCGATGGGGCGGGTCACGCTGGCCGAGTATAGTGGGCCCTCGTGGCGTCCCCGAGCCGTGAGCTCGCGCTCACTTGACGCGCGGGCTCCCGGTCGGGCATAACCTCTGGGGAAGGGGGGTAAGCCCGCACACATGGCCACCGCAATCATCCTCATCGCGCTCGGGCTGTTGGGACCCGTCGCGGCCATCCAGTGGCGAGAAGGACGCTGGCTGCGCCCGGCGGCCTGGATCATGCGACGGCTCTCGCCCCAGTTCCTGGCGGGGGTCCCCATGTTCGGAGTTCTGCTCATCACGATCGGGATCTCGCTGGTGTGGGCCCCGGGGATCCTGCTCGTCTTTCTCGCTTCGGTCGGGCTGCTGTGGGCGCTGTTCGCGACGACGGAGCGGCGCGGACCGATCGTCCGGACCAGGCCGAATCCGCAGTCCCCCTCGGCTCCTTCCCAAGCGGATGAGGCCTCCCGGCCTTCTCAGCGGCAGCCGCAGCGCCACCCCACCCAGCGCCGCCGCGCCGGCTGACCTTCAGCCCTGGGCCGCGGTCCGGGCCCTGAGCACGTAGCCGTACCGGCGCCGGAACTCCTCCGGGCTCATCCGGGCAGCACGGGCGATCGCCCCGAGCTTGCCGGGATCGTCCAGATCGTCCTGCTCCAGGCGGATCATGTACTCGGTGGCGACCCGGTACATGCCGCTGTCGATGTTCACTTCTCGCGTCCGGGGCCGCCCCGTCTCCGGGTCGGTGAACGAGCCGAACGGCAGCGGCACCATCTGCTCCTCCTGGATGGTGATCATCGCGCCGACCTCGTCGCGCCCCTCCGAGAGGAGCATCCGCAGGTAGTCGATGGCGCCGTAGCCGAGATCCCTGGTGTATTCGATGTCGAAGGGGATCGGGGCGGCGCATCGAAGCTCGTAGCCGATGTTCTTCGGGGTGATCGTGACCTTCTGTCCCCGCTCCCGGAATCGCGCCTTGACCAGGTCGGCCACCACGCCGTCCAGGTTCAGCTCCCCCAGCCGGATGTGGCCGTGCTCGTCGCGTTCGACGTCGGGCATGGCCTTCTTCAGGTCGTCCTCCTCCAGGCGCAGGGCGATCCCCTCGGACAGCACCACCACCCCGAAGGGCCGCCCGTGGGCCATTCGCTTGAGCATGGCCGCGTCGATGAGGTCGACCAGATGGTCCAGCCGGATGGGCTCGTCGAGAGGGAACTCCTCGGCGATGACCGTGAGGGTCGCCCCGGCGGCCTTGCCGATGCGCACGGCCAGATGGCCGGCCGACCGCCCCATGGCCAGGACGAAGAACCACCGCTTCGTGGTGATGGCGTCGGTCATCAGGTTGTTGACGAGCTCGACACCCACGTGCCGAGCCGTCTGGAACCCGAACGTGGACACGCCCCGGGGCAGCGGCAGGTCGTTGTCGATCGTCTTCGGCACGTGGGCCACCTTGATGGCTCCGGCCGCAGCCTCGGCCACCTTCTGGGCGGAGTAGGCGGTGTCGTCGCCGCCGATGGTGACCAGGGCGTCGACCCCCAGTTCCCGGAGCGCCCGCACCGTGTTGGTCATGCGCCAAGCCGGGTCCTCGGCGCCGTCGTCGCGCACCGTTGGGTTGGCCCGGGATGTGAACAGGATGGACCCGCCCAACACGTGGATACGGGAGACGTCGGTGATCGTGAGCGGCTGCACCTTCGAGGTGTCGCCATTGAT
>VAYG01000026.1:0-2327 GCA_005885015.1 Actinomycetota bacterium
TCGGTCAAAGCCAACGTCATCTGCCAGCCGCCCGCGGCGTAGCGTCTGGCAGCCAGAACGAGGAGGGGAGAGGGGAACCGGCCGGGGCCGGTCCCCCTCTCCCTCTTGTGATATGAACCGCAGGACATGCCGGGGGTGGTGACGTGGCGCAGGCGATGAAGGTCCGCGCGAGGCGTACGGCCCAGCTCCCTCTGGTCGACGGCTTCCTGTGGCTCATCCGGATCGCCGCGCTGGTCGCCATCGTGGTGGGATCGTTCCGAAGCCTGACCGGCCGCGGGCTGGTCACGCTGTCCGCAGCCCAGTGGCGGGACAACATCGTGTCGGGCCTTTCGCTGGGATCGATCTACGCGCTCATCGCCCTGGGCTACACGATGGTCTACGGGGTCCTCCGGTTCATCAACTTCGCCCACGGCGAGGTTTTCATGAGCGGCACCATGGGCGGGTTCTTCGTGGCGACGGCCCTGTCCACCACCTTCCTGTGGAGCGGAAACTGGATCTTCGTTGGTCTCCTCATCGTCCTCCTGTCCAGCATCGCCACCTCGACGTTCATCGCGGTGCTCCTGGAGCGGGTGGCATACCGCCCGCTCCGGGGCAAACCCCGCCTGATCCCGTTCATCACCGCGATCGGGGCGTCCTTCTTCCTCCAGTACGCGTTCGCCGGTTTGTTCGGGCCCCAGGTCCACCACTACCCCGAGGTCCAGCAGGTCAACGGGAGGGTCGGTATCTCGGGCCTCCACTTCCTTCTCAGGACCCAGGCCATCGTTGTCGTCGCCGCCATCGTGATGATGATCGGGCTCTACGTGTTCGTGGAACGGAGCAGGACGGGGAAGGCCATCCGGGCAGTGGCCGAGGACGCGGAGATCGCCAGGCTCATGGGGATCAACGTGGACCGGACCATCGTCCTGGTGTTCGCCATCGGCGGGGCGATGGCCGGCATCGCGGCGTTCCTCTACGCGCTCGTGTTCGGCCAGGCGTTCTTCCTGGTTGGGTTCGTCCCNNTCAACATCCCCGGAGCGATGGTCGGGGGTCTGCTGATCGGCCTGATCGAGACCGTGACCCCCAACCTCATCCTCTCCGGCCTCGGAATCCCCGGGGCGTTCCAGCTCGCGGACATGGTGGTGTTCCTGGCCCTGGTGGTCATCCTGATCTTCCGGCCGACCGGGCTCCTGGGCGAGCGGCTGTCCGAGGAGCGCGCGTAGCCGATGGAGACCGTGCGCACGGTCCCCGCCGAGGCGCCGATCGGGGCCGGCGCGCTGCTCCCCGCACGTGTAGCTGGCTCCCGACAGGTGATCCGATCGGGCTTGCTAGCGGGCCTGACGGGGGCCTTCGTCGCTTCCATCGGGATGCTCGTGTCTTTGTCGGGCCGGCTGGTGGTGAAGCAGTTCAGCCTGGACTACGTGATCCTCGCGGCCATTCCGGTGGCATTCGGGTACCTCGCGGCGAAGCCCCCGCCAACCCTGGAGGGCTACGAGGCCCCGCGGACCGGCACTCGCAGCGTGGCTGCCGGGGCGGCCGCCGGCGCCTTGGCCGGCCTGGTCATGGCCGTGTATCTCGCGATCGTCGGGAACTTCAACCTGAGAGAGGTCTTTCCCAACATCTCCCCCGACATGGTGAAGCGGCTGACCTTCGGACTGGGGCTCCCGGCGGGGGCGGCGGTCCTCTTCCTGGCCTCCACAGCCCTGGCGGCGCTCGGCGGCGGGTTGAACCTGATGAGCGGGCGGGTCCGGAAGGCCGTCACGCTGGGGCTCATGTGGGTCGTCGTGGTCGGTCTGCTCCAGGTGGTGTTCTCCACGGTCCTGGACAAGCTGGGGTTCAGCTTCTCCAAGCAGCTGTACAGCGTCATCTACAACTCATTGAGCATCCCGGGGGCGATCGGGGTCTTCGTCGTGACCGTGGCCCTGTACCTGATCCCGAAGCCCAACCGCCAGCAGGTCCGGGAGCGTTTCGACCAGCTCCCACCCCCGCAGCGGCGCCTGGCGGCCATTGGGGCCGTGGTGGTGGGGGTGGGGATCCTCGCCGTGGTCCCCAGGCTCCTGTCCTCGGACATCGCGGAGGACCTCAACCTTGCAGGGATCTTCCTGATGATGGGGCTGGGCCTGAACATCGTCGTGGGCGTGGCCGGGCTGCTCGACCTGGGCTATGTGGCCTTCTTCGCCGTGGGCGCCTACACCACCGCGGTACTCATGTCCCCGGCCAACCCCATCAACAGCCCTTCGAAGCCTTCCCCCCAGCTGATCTTCTGGGAGGCGATCCCCTTCGTCGTCCTGGCGGCGGCAGTCGCGGGGATCCTGGTGGGGACGCCAGTCCTGCGCATGCGGGGGGACTAC
>VAYG01000026.1:2429-16039 GCA_005885015.1 Actinomycetota bacterium
GTTCGGCATCATCAACATCGATCCGTTCACCATCGGGCCCGTCACGGTCCTTGGGGCCAACCCGCAGCAGTTCTTCTATCTGATCTTCGGCTTCGCCGCTCTGGCCGGGTACATCTCCTACGCTTTACAGGACTCCCGCATGGGCAGGGCCTGGATGGCCATCCGCGAAGACGAATCCGTGGCCGAGGCCATGGGCGTGAACGTGGTGGCGGCCAAGCTGTGGGCCTTCATCATCGGCGCCATCATCGCCAGCCTCGGGGGCGCGCTGTTCGCCGTCAAGACGGCCTCGGTCCTGCCTCAGACCTTCGACATCATCGTGTCGATCACCGTGCTGGCCATCGTGATCATCGGGGGCATGGGCAGCATCCCCGGCGTGGTCCTGGCCGCGGTCGTGCTGATCGGGCTGCCTCAGGTGCTCCAGGAGTTCCAGACCTACCGCTTCCTGCTCTACGGCGCGCTCCTCATCTTCATGATGCTGCGGCGCCCGGAGGGATTCATCCCCAGCCGGCGGCGAGCCACCTCCAGGATGCGTGGCTGCGGGCGCGGGAGGCCGAGCGGGCCGAGGCGGAGCAGGCCGGGGCCGAGCCGGCCGTCGTCGAGGGGAGCTGAGCGATGGCCATCCTGGAGATCGACGGGCTGGTCAAGGACTTCGGCGGGGTCCGGGCCATCGACGAGCTGGGGTTCGGCGTCGACGAAGGACGGATCACCAGCGTGATCGGGCCGAACGGGGCCGGCAAGACCACGCTGTTCAACCTCATGACCGGCATGATCAAGCCGGATCGAGGGTCGATCGTCTTCGAGGGCCGCAACCTGGTGGGGCTCCGCCCCAGCCAGGTCCTCGCGCTGGGGCTGGCCCGCACCTTTCAGAACGTGCGGCTGTTCCCGGAGATGACGGTGCGCGAGAACGTCATGGTGGCCAGGCACTGCCGGACCCGGTCCGGGATCCTCTCGGCGATCCTTCGAACCCCCGCTTTTCGCCGCGAGGAGGAGGGCACCCGCAAGCGTGCCGAGCAAGCGCTGGCCATCTTCGGCTCCCGCCTGGTCGGGTACCGGTTCGACCAGACTGCCATAAGTCTCTCGTACGCGAACCGGCGGCGGCTGGAGATCGCCCGGGCCCTGGGGCCTGACCCCAAGCTGCTGCTCCTGGACGAGCCCACCGCAGGGATGAACCCACAGGAGACCCTCGAGCTCACCCGTCAGATCCGGCGGCTTCGGGACGAGACGGGGCTGACGATCGTGTTCATCGAGCACGACATGCGGGTGGTGAAGGGTGTGTCCGACCACGTGGTCGTCCTCGACTACGGCCGGAAGATCGCCGAGGGACCCTACGATGAAGTGGCTCACGACCCTCACGTCATCGAGGCTTACCTGGGACGAAAGGCGGCCGTCTAGTGGACGACACCATGGAAGGCAGCGTGGAGGCTTCCGCACCCAGTCCGAACGGCCAGCCCGTCCTCCAACTCCGGGACGTGAACACCCACTACGGACCGGTCCAGGTGCTGCGCGGCGTCAACATCGAGATCCATCCGGGCGAGATCGTCTGCCTCCTGGGGGGGAACGCCAGCGGGAAGACCACCACGCTGAAGACCATCTTGGGCTACGTCGTCCCCACCACCGGAGACGTCCTGCTGGACGGCGAGCGGATCAACGGCGCCCCCACCCAGCGACTGGTCGAGATGGGCGTGTCGATGGTCCCGGAGAACCGGCGGCTGTTCAAGCGCATGACCGTCCGGGAGAACCTCGAGCTGGGCCGCTACCTCCGTCGAGACGGAAGCGAGGTCGAACAGGACCTCGACAGGGTCTTCACGCTGTTCCCTCGGGTCAAGGAGCGCCTGGGCCAGCGGGCCGGGACCCTCTCCGGCGGCGAGCAGCAGATGGTGGCCATGGCCCGGGCGCTCATGGCCCGCCCGAAGGTGCTGCTGATGGACGAGCCCTCCATGGGTCTGGCCCCCGTGTTGGTGGAGCAGAACTTCGAGATCATCAAGCACGTGAACCAGCAGGGGACGACCATCTTCGTGGTCGAGCAGAACGCGAACATGGCCCTATCCATCGCCGACCGTGGGTACGTGCTCCAGACCGGACAGATCGTGCTGTCCGACTCGGCCCAGAACCTCCTGAACAATCCCCTCATGCGGGAGGCATACCTGGGGGAGCTGTGAGGGAGTCCCCGGAGCAGGCTTGCGACTGATCGACGCCGTCGGGCTGGACCGCGCCCTGCCGATGGAGGCGGCGATCGACGCGCTGGAGGCGGGGTTCAGGGCTCCCCGGCTTCCCCGGTCACCCCTGCGCACGTCCGTGGACGCGGAGGGCGCCGAGCTGTTGCTTATGCCCGCGGTGGGGGAGCCGGGCACCGGGATCAAGCTGGTCACGGTCAATCCCTCGAACCCGAAGCGCGGCCTCCCGCTGATCCACGCCGTGTACGTCTTGTTCGCGCCCGGTACCAGCGAACCCGCCGCGGTCATCGACGGGGCGGCGTTGACGGCGCTTCGCACGGCGGCCGTCTCGGGGCTGGCCACGCGGCACCTGGCCAACCAGGAGGCGGAGCGGCTGGTGATCTTCGGGGCGGGGGTCCAGGCCAACGGACACCTCATGGCGATGCGCGCGGTCCGGCCCGTGTGGCACGTCACCGTGGTCTCCCGGTCTCCCGGCCGGGCTCAGGCCCTGGTCGACCGGGGCCGCTCGCTCGACATGGAGGCCGCGGCCGGGGGGCCCGAGTCCGTGGCCAAGGCCGACCTGGTGTGCACCTGCACCACCAGCCCGGAGCCGCTCTTCGAGGGCAGCTTGCTCAAGCCGGGAGCCCACGTGTACGCGGTCGGGGCCTACCGGCCGGAGACGAGGGAGCTGGACGACGCCGCGATGGCTCGCTCGAAGATCGTGGTGGAGACCAGGGAAGCAGCGATGGCGGAGGCGGGGGACGTGGTGATCCCCATGGCGTCGGGGGCGATCGGGCCGTCCGCAGTCGTGGCGGACCTTGCGGAAGTGGTCAAGGGAGCATCGGTCCGCACCGGTCCCGATGACATCACGGTGTTCAAGTCGGTCGGGGTGGCCTTCGAGGACCTCATCCTCGCCCGGGCAGCCGTGGATCGGATCGACCGATGACCGACACGGCCGACGTCGTCGTGATCGGTGGTGGAGTGATCGGGGCCAGCGCCGCCTACCACCTCGCCGAGGGGGGAGCGGGCCGGGTGCTCCTCCTGGAACGGGCCGGGGAGCTCGGCACCGGGTCGACAGGGGCGTGCGCGGGCGGATTCCGCCATCAGTTCTCCAGCCGGGTGAACATACTCCTGTCCCTGGCCAGCGTCCCCATGATCACGCGCTTCTCGGAGGAGCACGGTCTTCCCCTCGACGTCGTCCAGGACGGATATCTGTTCCTCGTCCGGACGAACGACGCATGGCGAGCGTTCCTCGCCGGGGTCGAGCTCCAGCGTTCGCTGGGAGTGGAGGTGGAGGTGCTCGAGCCCAACCAGGTGGGAGAACTCCTTCCGGGGATCGCGCTCGAGGGCCTGGTCGGGGCCACGTTCGGCCCGAAAGACGGCATCGCCGATCCCTCCGGGCTCACCAACGGGTACGCGACCCTGGCCCGTCGGTCTGGGGCGGAGATCCGGACGGGCGTGGAAGTGCAGGGTGTCGACACCGAGGGCGGCCGGGTCACCGGCGTCTCGACCGCGGACGGCCTGATCTCCGCAGGGGCGGTCATCGACGCCGCGGGCCCATGGGCAAGCAAGGTCGCTGCCACGGCGGGGGTCGATCTTCCCGTCGAGCCCATCCCTCGCAACGTCGTGGTGACCGGGCCGTTCCCCGGCGCGCCGGCCCGGCGGACGCTGGTCATCGAAGCCGAATCGACCTTCTACTTCCACCGCGAGGGCCCGGGCGTGCTCATGGGGATGGGTGGCCGCGACGAGCACGCCTCGTTCGACACCCGGGTGGACGAACGGTTCGTGGCCGACGAACTCCTGCCCACCGCCGTCCAGTCGTTCCCTCCACTCGAGGCGGCGGATCTCCGGTTCTCCTGGTCGGGGCTGTACGAGATGACCCCGGATCGCCACCCGGTGATCGGGGAAGCCCCAGGGGTCGCGGGCTTCTACCTGGCGAACGGATTCTCCGGTCACGGGTTCCAGCACGGACCGATCGTGGGGAAGCTCCTGGCGGAGCTGATCGTGGACGGCGCCGCCCGGTCGGTCGACATCTCGTCGCTCGGGCTGGGGCGATTCACCTCAGGTCACGTCGTCTCCGAACATCACGTGGTCTGAATCGTTGCGACGCGCCGACGTGGTCGTGGTGGGTGCCGGAGTCATGGGGTCGGCCACGGCGTGGCGGCTGTCGCGATCCGGCCGGTCGGTGATCCTCCTGGAACGCTTCGAGGTCGGCCACGACCGCGGATCCAGTCACGGCTCGGCCAGGGTGTTCCGCTTCTCTTACGACGAGCCGGAGTACGTGGCCATGGCCATGGAGGCGTTGCCGCTGTGGCGCGCGTTGGAGGACGCGTCGGGTGAGGAGCTCCTCGCGGTGACCGGCGGCTTCGACCTGGGATCCGACGAGCGCCTCAAGCGTCATATGGAGGCGCTGGACGCGTGGGGAGCCGTCTGGGATCTCCTGCCGGGACGGGAGGTGGCGGCTCGGTTTCCATCGGTGCGCCCGCCTCCGGACGCCACCCTGCTCTTCCAGCCCGACGCCGGAGTGCTGGCGGCCGACCGCGCCGTTCGGGCCATGGTGACCGTGGCCCGGGCGCTCGGCACCGAGCTCCACGAACGCACGACCGTCACGGAGCTTCGCCCGCGCGACGGGCACGTGGAGGTGGTGACCCGACGAGAGACCTTTGCCGGGGACGTCGCGGTGGTCACCGCTGGCTCGTGGGCGCCGCCCCTGCTCGCCACCGCGGGGCTCGACCTGCCGGTCACCCCCAGCCGCGAGACGGTGGCGTACTTCGAATCCATTGGCGCACATCGGTTTCCGGTGTTCGTGGAATGGGTGGACGGTCGGGGACCCCTCTACGCGCTGCCGGTGCCGGGGGGCGGGTTGAAGACGGGTTGGCACCATACGGGTCCTGCGACGGATCCCGACCGCCGGGGCGGCCCGGACTCGGGCGTCACGGCCCGCATGGCCGCGTGGGTCGACGAGCGGTTCCCCGGAGCCAGGCCGGCCCCGCATCACGCGGAGACCTGCATGTATACGAACACGTCGGACGAGCGCTTCATCATCGACCGAAGAGGTCGGGTGGTCGTCGGTTCGCCGTGCAGCGGCCACGGATTCAAGTTCGCGCCGCTGATCGGCGAGCGGCTGGCTCGCCTGGCGACGGCCTAGCCGCGAGGGGTGGCGGACCCTCTGGGTCCCCGCACCGATGCGCCGCGGGGGCCTGCCCGGACGACCACCTCGTCGCCGGCGCGGATCGCAGCGTGGGCGCGTTCGTCGATCACCACCACCGGCATCCGGCGGTCGTACAGCTCGGAGGCGACCAGCGCCCCGAGGGCCAGGATCGGATCGGCCTCCCGCAGGACCAGTGCCGCGGGGGCCGTGCCGGCCCGGATCGCCTCGGCAAGGACGCTGCTGCTGGAGCTCGATCCTCGCCCGGCCGGCATGACCACGACGCGGCCGGCCAGGCTCTGGCCGGCCTGTGGATGCCTTCGGTCGATGATCCTGCCGGTGGCGGGGTCCATGCCGCCCCACAGGGAGAGTGGCTCGTCCAACCGGAGGACCCGGCCGGTGGCCGATCCGGCGGCCAGGGTGCGACCCTCAACCTCGCCAGAGTCCATCCTCAACCTCGCCAGAGTCCATCCTCAACCCCGCCAGAGCGCATCGTCCCGCCACACCCTTCCCTCGGCGGCCGAGCGGACGCACTCCGCGAGGCTTCCCAAGACGACCTCGACGCCGATGTTTCCGGGCGCGTAGTACGCCCACTTGCCCGAGTTCGTCATGACCACCCGCGTCGACGGCGACAGGATGGGGGCGATGTACGTGCACGTGTCCGTGACGATCTGGATGCCGGCCCGCCGGTAGGCGGACATCCAACCCATCCGCTCGACCTCGGCGAGGATGGCACGGCTCGTCGAGACGTAGAAGTCCACCTCCGGGTTGATGGCCGTCCGCTCGATGAGCGGAGTCAGCGCGCCAAACTCATCGAGCGAGAAGTGCGGCGTCCCCACGCTGACGGCGTCGATGCGACCGGTCGTGGTGGAGAGGCCATCCCGGATCTCGGCCATCAAGGCGGGCGTCACCGTCACTTCCCGCCGGGGGACACGGCCCGCGAAGGCCTGCTCCAGCGACCCCGCTTCCGGCGTGACCCCGACCGCGTGGAACAGGCCCACCGACCCCGAGGATGCCGCGGCCGCTCCGAGCGCCTTGAGCTGGTCCTCGGTGGTCGTCGGAGGGAGCCCGTCGATCACCGGTATCAACGAGCCGGATTCGGCGCCGATCAGGTGTCCCAGCAGGGGGTACAGGATGTCCTCGGAGAGGAGGCGCCCCGGCACGCTCGACAGTCGAAAGAGGATGCCCCCGGCTCGGTTGGCGTCGAGGTGGAGCCCTGCCGCCGGTGCTCGTCCGGTGATCGCGGCACAGATGTCGATGAAGTCGCCGTAGCGATCGGTCCGGGCTCCCAGCACGGAGTTGGCGAAGACAATGGCGTTGGACTCCGCCCAGGCCACGTGCTGGCCGAAGGAGGGCCTGTCCGGAAGCTGATAGGGGGCGCAGGTCCACGTGGGCCGGCACCCCATCCCTTCGTACAGCCCCATCAGCCGGCGGGAACGGGCAGCCCGGTCGGGATCTCCCCGATAGAGGCCGGGGTGGAGGAGGTCGACCCCTCCCACGTTGAGGGTCGTGGGGATGGACACGCGAGCGCCGGCCCGGGCCAGCCGTTCGGCGAAATCGAGGCTGGCCTGGCCCTGATACAGGCAGCCGTCCACGTGGGCGGAGGCGACGTCGATCAGATGATCCGCGTCCAGGACCTCGGCCATCGAGGCGACGATCCGCATGGCGATGCGCGGTCCTTCGCCGGCGTCTCCGTCGAGCATCGCTCGATCGCGGGCGGAGAGCTCGAGGGGCACGGAGGGGACTGTACCGGCTCCGCCGTGTCGGAGGGGCGCTTCATGATCCGATCGAGATGCTCCCGCTCATCGAGTTCGAAGCCGTCCACCGGCTGATCGCAGCGGGATTGAATGACTGCGAGATCGGCCGGCGCACGGGAATCCCCGTTCGGACGATCTGTCGATGGCGAGGGCAATCGGTTTCCGCCCGGCTCAGGAGGGCGGATCCCGATTGCCCCCGTTGCTCCTCGACCATCCTCCCGGGTCCGGCGTATGCCTACCTGCTGGGCCTCTACCTCGGAGATGGGTGTCTCACAACACTTCCCAAGGGGCTGTACCGATTGGAGATCACGCTCGACGCTCGCTATGCGATGGTGATCTTCGAGGCCGCTTTGGCGATGTCTGGCATGCGGCCTTCGGCCTGGAGGCCCGTCGGGCAGCGCCCACGGCCCGGATGTGTGGTGCTGTCGTCCGTTTGGAAGCACTGGCCCTGCCTGTTCCCTCAACACGGACCCGGCCGCAAACACGAGCGGAAGATCGAATTTGCCACATGGCAACAGTCGATCATCAACCGCCACCCCGAGTATCTCTTGCGGGGGTTGCTCCAATCGGATGGGTCCCGCTTCCTAAATCGGGTGAAGCGTCAGGCCTACGCGCGATACCAGTTCACCAACCTGTCGGACGACATCAGAGAGATTTTCTGCCGCGCGTGTGACGACTTCGGGGTGGCGTGGAGAACGATGAACGCGAAGTCGATCTCCATTGCCCGCCGGGCAGATGTGGTCAGGCTCGACACGGTGGTTGGGCCGAAGCGATAGCCGAGCGGACCAGTGCCGGGAGAGGGATTCGAACCCTCACGCCCTTTCGGGCAATGGATTTTGAGTCCATCGAGTCTGCCATGTTCCTCCATCCCGGCTCTGCGTCCGAGTATATGAGGAGGGGCTAGAGGTACCGTGAGTCGGGCTCGTCCCGCTCGGACGGCTCGCGCCTGGCCGGCAGGGGACCGCGCACCCGATCCAGGGCCTGGGCTGCCTGCATCTGGAGGGCCAGCTGAGTTCCCTGGAAGAGCCCCTCCAGCCAGCCGAGGATCTCGGCGTGGGCCAGGGAGAGCTCCTCGAGCGATCCGTCCCGCACCGCCGGCGTCAGCTCGTCGAGCTCCTGGTACAGCGGATCCGGGAGTGAGTCCTTCAGCACCTCGCGGATCTGCGCATGGACGCGCCGAAGGTGATCGACGGCTCCCGGCTCGGGCCGGATCCGCCGGGCCTCGTCGAGGACCTCGCGGGTGACACCGGCGATGCGCAGCAATCGCTGTGGATCGAGGGAGAAACCCGGAGCCGAAACCACATCCTTGGGTTCGGCCGGGCCGGCAGGTCTGGGCGAGCCGCTTGTCTCGTCGTCCATCGAGCCGAGATTACCGCGGATCGGCCGCTCGAAAACCCCGGAGTCATTTGAGCGGGCCCGAGGAGCCTTTGGAGCCGCTCGCGCCTTCCCCATACGCGAGCGTTATCTACTCGGCACCTCGGACCCGCTCAAAAGGCGGTCCCAAGCAACCCATCGGCCATCGGGTCGGCCAGAGCCTCCACCAGACTGCGGGCAGATCGGATACGGCTTGCGCCGCCTCGATCGTCGCCCCGTCCGGGGGGTCCCGGTCATCGATGGGGCTCTCGCCCTGTCGATGTCCGGTTCGCTCCCTTGGGAGGCCCCGGGCCCTCCCTCCGGCCTCGGCCGCTTGGGACCGGCGCGAAACGTAGCAAGGGCGTGCGCGGGTGTCAAACGACGCAAAATTACTGTCCTACAATGCTTTTCGCGGATTTGCGCAGGTAGCGCCCGGTCCGGACCACGACGAAAATCTTCCCAGAGCGACAAAGAAATCCGGCGACGACGCCATGCCGTCGACCCGGTCATTCGTCCCGACGCGGCTCTCGGATGACCAATGTCAGGCGGCCCGCGGCGATCAATCGCGATTCGTCGTCGTGCACCTTCACGTCCCAGACCGCAGTGGACCTGCCCACGTGCAGGGGCATCCCGATGGCCGTGACGTGCCCCTCCTTGACCGCGCCGATGTGATTCACGTTCAGCTCGATGCCCATCACCTGCTTCTCCATCCCGACGGCCAGGGCCGTGCCGATCGACGCGACCGTCTCGCAGAGCATTGCCGTGGCTCCGCCGTGGAGGATCCCGTACGGCTGCGTGTTGCCTTCGACCGGGATGCGGGCAACCACCCTGCTCGGATCCAGCTCCAGGAACTCCAGGCCGATGCGCTCCGCCAGCCGCCCGGCGACCTTCCCTGGAACGGTGCCGTCGCCGGCCGCGCGATGAGCGTCAGCCACCGGCCGCCACGATGACCAGGTCCGTGATAGCGCCGATGACGATCCCCGCCAGGACGCCCCAGACCGTCATGCTCCAGGCCCCCATCTTCCGGCCGGTGTTCAACAGCTCGGCGACCACGTAGAGGATCGCCCCGCCGGCCACCGCCAGGAAAGCGACCGACAGGTAGGTGTTCTGGAACCCGTACCCCACCAGCGTCCCGAGGAACGTGGGCCCGCCCGCCACAAGCCCGGCCACCGCCAGGAACGCCCACGAGGGGCGGACGCCCCCCGCAGCGAGGGGCCCCACGATGCCGAACCCTTCGGTCGAGTTGTGCAGGGCGAACCCGATCACCAGAAGGAGGGCGAGCTGGGTGTCGCCCGACTTGGCGCTCGATCCGATCGCCAGCCCCTCGGAGAGGTTGTGCAGCCCGATCCCCACCGCGATCGACATGCCCAGGCTGAGGACCGTCGAGGCGGAGTCGGCGTGGGCGGCCTGGGCCTCGGCCATCGCCATGGCCCCGGGCCCGATCTGGGGCGACCGGCGCCCGCGCCGCTGGAGCCCGCCCAGGTAGAGGAGGGAGAGGAGTCCGAGGGCGAACCCGACGACCAGCACGGCCCCGTACCCAACAAGCGAGCCCCACGCGTTCTGGCCTTCATGGAGGCGCCTCGCCGCCTCCTCCACCGGATCGAACGCGTCGTGAAAGATCTCGAAAACCAGGAACAGCAAGATCCCGGCAGAGGCGGCGTTCAGGAACGCCTTCGTCCGAGGAGCAGCTCGCCGAATCCGGCCAACCGGGAGTCCCAGGAAGATCGTGGCTCCCGCGATGAACCCGAGCAGCATGGTTTGGGCCAGGCTCATGTGTCTGGTACCGAACGCCTTTCCGAGGAGATGCCCGCAGAAATCCTACGGCCCAGATCGGATTCGCAGCAACCGAGGTCGGTCCGCGCGCGACCCCAGGGACCGTCACGGGCCCCGTCTACAATCGCCGGAGTGCCAGCTTCGACCACCAAGACGGCTGCTCCCGACCCGGCTACCGACCGCCCCAAGCGCTACTTCCTCCTCGACGGGCACAGCATCTCGTATCGAGCCTTCTTCGCCCTGCCGGCCTCCCTGGCCACGACCAGTGGCCAGGTCACCAATGCGGTCTACGGCTTCACTTCCATGCTGATCAAGCTCCTGGCGGAGGAGAAGCCCGACTTCATCGCGGTCGCCTTCGACAAGGGACGGCCCACCGTCCGCCTGGAGCAGTACGCCGACTACAAGGCGGGCCGTCGGGAGGCCCCCGACGAGTTCCGTCAGCAGCTCGGCCTGATCCGGGAGGTCCTGGAGACGCTGCGGATCCCCATCGTCGAGGTCGAGGGCTACGAGGCCGACGACGCCATCGCCACGCTGGCATGCCGGGCGGCGGGGGAAGACATCGAGGCGGTCATCGTCACGGCCGACCGCGACTTCTTCCAGCTCGTCCGTCCCGGCATCCAGGTGATGTTCAACCGGCGCGGGATCTCCGACATCGTGACCTACGACGTCCCCGCCGTGACGGAGCGATTCGGCCTGCCGCCCGAGAAATACCTGGACTACGTGGCGCTGAAGGGCGACACCTCTGACAACATCCCCGGCGTCCCGGGTGTTGGGGAGAAGACCGCTTCGAAGCTGGTCCAGGACTTCGGTAGCGTCGAGTCACTCCTGGAACGGACGGCCGAGCTGAAGGGCCGACTCCGCACCGCCATCGAAGGCGCCGGACACGATCTCGTCCGCAACAAGGAGCTGGCCCGACTCAACTGCGACCTCGAGCTGGAGCTCGATCCCCGGGACTGCGTGATGGGGGAGTGGGACCAGGACGCCGTCCGTCGGCTGTTCAACTCCCTGGAGTTTCGGACGCTGCTGGAACGCCTCGAGGACGTCGAGCGGGCGGCCAAGCCCAAGGTCGAGGCCGCCTCCCTGGACGTGCGGGCGGCCCAGGAGGACGAGCTGGTCCGGGCCATCGAAGGGCCCGGACCGCGCGCCGCGTACCCCTTCTTCGACGGGGGAATCCGCGGGCTGGCCGTGTCTCCAGGGGGTGGGCAGGCCGTGTACGCCCCGTTCGATCGGATGCCCGACGCGGTGATGAAGTGGCTGGCCGACCCCGGGTCGGCGAAGTGGGTCCACGACGCCAAGGACTTCGAAGCCGCCTTGCGGGCCGGGGGCTGCGAGCTCGCCGGGGTCGCGTTCGACACCCTGCTGGCCGGCTACCTCCTGGACCCGGCCGAGGCCAACTATCCCCTCGACGAGCTGTGCCGGCAGTATCTCGGTCTCGACGTGTTGAGCGAGGTCGAGGGAGAGGACGCGGGACAGCTGTTCGCCGATCCCTCGCGCCACATCGGCGGGTCGGCGGCGGCCGTCGGGCTGCTCGCGCCGGTGCTCCACGAGCGGGTGGAGCGAGCCGGTCTGACCCACCTGCTCCAGGCGGTCGAGATGCCCCTCTCCGGGGTGCTGGGCCGGATGCAGGCTGCCGGCATCCGGCTCGACGTCGAGTACCTCGGCGAGATGTCCGATTCCGTCGGCGACCAGATGGCCACGCTGGAGCAGGACATCTATCGCCACGCGGGGGAGGAGTTCAACATCGGCTCGCCGCCCCAGCTGGCCGTCATCCTCTACGAGAAGCTCCGGCTGCCCATCCTCAAGCGGACGGCCAAGGGCCGGGCGCCCTCCACCGACGCCGACGTCCTGGAGAAGCTGCGGGACCATCATCCGATCGTCGACGCCATGCTCCGGTACCGCGAGCTGTCGAAGCTCAAGTCCACCTACCTCGACGCCCTCCCTCCCCTCGTCAACCCGAAGACAGGCCGGATCCACACGACGTACAACCAGGTCGGCGCGGCCACCGGCCGTCTGTCCAGCGTGAACCCCAACCTCCAGAACATCCCGGTGCGAGGAGAGCTCGGGCGGCAGATCCGCCGGGCGTTCATCCCCGGAGCGGACGATCGCGTGCTGCTGGTCGCGGACTACTCCCAGATCGAGCTGCGGGTGATGGCGCACCTCTCCGGCGACGAGGCCATGGCCGAGGCCTTCGCGGCGGGGAAGGACTTCCACGCCGCCACCGCGGCCAAAGTGTTCGGGGTCCCCGAGGACCAGGTCGACGGGGCCATGCGCGGACGTGTGAAGCAGATCAACTACGGGCTCCCGTACGGGATGAACGCGTTCGGGCTGGCCAGCCGCATCGGGATCGCCCCCGACGAAGCCTCCGAGTTCATCGAGTCCTACTTCGCCCAGTTCCCGAGGATCCGGGACTTCCTGGACCGGCAGGTAGCCCGGGCCAGCGCGGAGGGGTTCACCGAGACGATCCTTGGCCGGCGCCGCTACCTCCCTGAGCTCCAGGCGGCCAACCCTCG
Organism: Actinomycetota bacterium; assembly: GCA_005885015.1. Classification (GTDB taxonomy): domain Bacteria; phylum Actinomycetota; class UBA4738; order UBA4738; family UBA4738; genus AC-52. Next base: position 15,124 of record VAYG01000026.1, read on the forward strand.
CGTGCGCGACATGGGTCGGCGGATGGCCCTGAACGCCCCGATCCAGGGCGGCGCGGCCGACATCCTGAAGCTGGCCATGATCAAGGTCGACGAAACCCTTCGGGCCTCGAGCCTCGACTGCGTCATGGTGCTGACCGTCCACGACGAGCTGGTCTTCGACGTGGCCCAGAAGGACCTCGAAGCGGCGGGGGCCCTGGCCAAGGCCGGGATGGAGCGGGCATATCCGCTCTCGGTGCCGGTCCGGGTGGACCTGGGGTGGGGGAGGAGCTGGGCCGAGGCTGCCCCGGCCGGTCACTGACGCCGAGCAGGTTCTGGCTGGTCTCGCCAAATCGTTGACTCTCGGATCTCCGTTGTTAGCCTGCGGAGGATCCGATGGCTCCTTCCCCAGTCCTCGCCGTGCCGTTCTGGGCCGCGGCGCTCGCCTTGGCCATCTCGGGTCTGTCCAAGCTCAACCGTCCCGGACCCTTGGTACGGATGCTCGCCGCGGCCGACCTGCCGGCCAGCCCCGGCGCCGTTCGGAGCCTCGCGGCCGGCGAACTCGTGCTGGGGTCGGTCGCGCTGATGGCCCCGAGCCGGTGGGCCGCGCTGACCCTCGCGACCGCCTACCTCTGCTTCGCCGCCTTCCTCTGGGCCGTCCTCGCCTGGAGGATCGAGGTCCCCTCCTGCGGGTGCGCGGGCGAACGTGACCTGCCGCCCTCGCCGCTCCATGTCGGGCTCGACCTGGTGGCGGGAGCGTCCGGCATCGTTGCGGCGGCCACCGGCCCCTCCTTCGGCGGCGTGCCGTCTGCCATGCGGACGATGCCCCTGGCCGGGTTGCCCCTGGTGGCCGGGGTCGTCCTGATCGTCTGGCTGGCCTTCCTGTTCGCGGCCTACCTGCCGGGGCTCATGACCGCGTACGGGAGGCAGACGTGATCGA
>VAYG01000150.1:0-1027 GCA_005885015.1 Actinomycetota bacterium
ACCTCGAAGAAGAGCATCCCGGTGATCAGCCCGTGGGCAACCATCCCGAAGATGGCCGCGTTGATCCCCACCGGCGTGAGCGTGGCGATCCCGAGCATGACGAACCCCATGTGGCCGACGGAGGAGAACGCAATCAGCCGCTTGAGGTCGCGCTGGGCCAGGCATGCCAGCGACGCGTAGACGATGGCGATGACCGCCAGGATCGCGATGGCCGGGGCCCAGGTCCTGGCGGCGTCCGGGAGGATGGGCAGGGCGATCCGGATGAAGCCGTAGGTCCCCATCTTCAGCAGGATCCCCGCCAGCAGGACCGAGCCGACCGTGGGGGCCTCGGTATGCGCATCCGGGAGCCACGTGTGGAACGGCCACATCGGCACCTTGATGGCGAAGCCCAGGAACAGCCCGGCGAAGATGAGGTTCTGCACCGACCTGGTCAGGGCCAGCCCGGCGCTCCCCTGTTGGGACAGCTGGAGGATGTCGAAGGTGTGCGGGTTGGAGTTGAAGAACAGCGCCAGGAACCCCAGCAGCATGAACACGCTGCCCGAGCCCCAGATGCCGATGAGGAAGTACATCGGCACCAGGACCAGCTCCCAGAAGATGAAGAAGAGGACCAGGTCGAAGGCGATGAACGTCCCGGCCATCCCCGTCTCCAGCAGCAACATCAGCGCGATGAAGCCCTTGGGCCGCCCTGGCTCGGGGAGGAACTTCCACGTGTAGATGGCGCACAGGAACGTCAGCAGGAGCGTGAGCTCGAACAGCGGCAGGCTGATCCCGTCGATCCCCACGTGATAGTTCGCATTGATCGCGGAGATCCACGACGCCTTCAGCTCGAACTGGAGTCCGTCGTGGGCGCCGTAGTCGAAACCGAACAGCATGATGATGCCGACAAGGAGGGCCGCGCCGCTGAACAGGATGCCTAGTCCCCGGACCAGCCGATCCATCCCCCGAGGCATGAACGCGATGACCAGCGCCCCGAAGGCGGGCAGGAACACCGCCAGCGTGATGGCCGACTTCTCCCAGCCGCTCATGT
>VAYG01000150.1:1088-5421 GCA_005885015.1 Actinomycetota bacterium
TGATCACCAGCCCGAGGATCACCACTCCGCCGAACAGATATGCCGCATACCGCTGGGCATAGCCGGACTGGAGGTACTTCAGCCAGCCCCCGCTGGCCCTGGTGCCGATGCCGACACCGTTGACGGCGCCATCGACCACGTCGCGGTCGAAGCGGTCGACCGCCCGGGCCAGTCGCCTGGCCAGCCACGCCGCCCCGTTGACCGCGCCGTCCAGGATGTACCGGTTGGACCAGTCGGTGGCGGCGGACAAGCGGTACTGGATCGGGCGGACAACGCCTCCCAGGTAGAGGTCGTCGAGGAAATACTTCCGTTCCAGCACCACGTAGGCGGGGCCGAGGGACCGCAGCGGGTCATGCTCCCGCCACCGGGAGTACAGGCGGTACCCGGCCAGGAGGCCCGCCGCGGCTCCCAGCAGCGAGATGGCGGCGAACCCGTAGTCGACCGGCTTGTGCACCGCGGTGCCGAAGTGGACCCAGTCGAAGAACAGCCCGGTCGGCCCGAACGCCGCTCCCACCACCACCGACAGCCCGGCCAGGATCACCAGCGGGACGGTCATGGCCCGCGGCGACTCGTGCGCATGGGCCGTCCCCCTGTAGTCGCCGAAGAACGTCAGCAGCACGGCCCGGGTCATGTAGAAGGCCGTGAGGACGGCCGTGGCCAGGGCGGTCACGAAGATCGCGTAGTGGCCGGTCTTGAAGGCCTCGGTGATGATCTCGTCCTTCGACCAGAAGCCGGCCAGCGGGGGGATCCCCGACAGCGCGGCGGCCCCGATGACGAACGTCCAGAACGTGACCGGCATGGACTTCCGGAGGCCGCCCATCTCGCTCATGTTGTTGGTGTGCACGGCGTGGATCACGGACCCGGCCGCCAGGAACAGCAGGGCCTTGAAGAAGGCGTGGGTGAACAGGTGGAACAGGCTGGGCGTGTAGCCCTCCTCGCCCAGCCCCAGCGCCGCGATCATGTAGGCGAGCTGGGAGACGGTGGAGTAGGCGAGCACCCGTTTCACGTCGTCCTGGATCATCGCCAGGAGCGCGGCGATCACCATGGTGATCGAGCCGATCGTGCCGACGAACGCCAGCGCGTGGCCGGACGGCGCGAACACCGCGAACATCCGTCCCACCAGGTAGACGCCGGCCGCCACCATCGTCGCCGCGTGGATCAACGCCGACACGGGCGTCGGACCCGCCATGGCGTCGGGAAGCCAGACGTGCAGGGGGAACTGAGCGGACTTCCCGATGGCCCCCCCGAACAGAAGGAGGGCGGCGACGGTAAGGGTCCCCGTGGCCAGCTGGTGCGTCTCCGCCAGGTGCGTGATCTCGGGGATGTTGGATGTGCCCGCGGCCACGGTCAGGACGAAGATCCCGAACAGGAAGGGGATGTCCCCGGTCTTCGTGGTGATGAACGCCTTGATTGCCGCGTCGGAGTTCTCCTTCTCCTCCCACCAGTGCCCGATCAACAGGTAGGAGCAGATCCCCACCAGCTCCCACCCCACCAGAAGCTGGAAGAGGTTGTCGGCGATGACCAGGTTGAGCATGGAGGCCGTGAACAGGGAGAGCGCGGCGAAGTACCAGGTGTACCGGCGATCGCCATGCATGTACGCCGTCGAGTAGATCTGCACCAGCAACGACACCAGCGTGACCACGACGAACATGACCGCCGTCAACCCGTCCACGTTCTGCCCGACCTCGACGTGGAACGAACCGATCTGGAAGAAGGGCAGCGAGCTGGTGACCGGAGCGCCGCCGGCCACGAAGTGGGCCATGATCGCGATCGAGACCACGAAGCTCAGGAAGACGGCGGCGATCCCGATCTCCGAACCGCGCCGGCGCATCCGCTTGCCGAAGAACACGATGAGGAAGAACGACACCGCGGGGAACGACGGGACCAGCCAGGCGAACCTCTGCACGCGCTACGCTCCCCCCAGCTCGGCAGGCCGCCCAGGCGTCACCACTTGAGCAGGTTCACCTCGTCCACGTTGATGGTCTCGCGATTGCGGTAGATGAGGATGACGATGGCCAGCCCGATCCCGATCTCGGCGGCGGCCACGGCGATGACGAACAGGGCGAAGACCTGGCCGGTCAGCTGGCCGAGGTAGGCGGAGAACGCGACCAGGTTCACGTTCACCGCGTTCAGCATCAACTCGATGGACATGAGCACCAGGACCGCGTTCCGCCTGGCCAGCACGCCGTACACACCGGCCGAGAACAACACGGCCGAGAAGATGAGCGGGAATGGGAGCCGGATCGTCGCGGCGACGATCTCGGGGATCATCGGCGCACCCCCTCTCTGGGCGAGACCGTGGGCTGCCGGCGCCCGATCAACGGCACCCGGCGTTCGGGCGGCTCGGCGGGACCCTCGTCCTTCCGGGCGATCACCACCGCGCCGACCAGGGCCGCCAGGAGGAGCACCGACACGACCTCGAACGGGAGCACGAAGTCGCGAAAGATCGACTCCCCCACCTGCGCCGTCCGCACATGGTGCAACGAGATGTCCTTGCCCCCGAAGGAGTCCTGGATGAGGAAGATCAGGCCGGCCAGCACCCCCGCCCCGACCAGGGCGGCGATCCCGCGCTGCTGGTTGTCGAGGGCCTCCCGGCCGATCGGCGCCTTCGTGAGCATGAGGCTGAACAGGACCAGGACGATGATGGCTCCGACGTAGATGAGTACCTGGACCCACGCCACGAACTCCGCTGCCAGCAGCAGGTAGGACCCGCCGACCATGGCCAGGGTGACCACGAGGTACAGGGCGGCGTGGACGACGTTCCGGCTGGTGACGAGCCGGATGGCCCCGAAGCCGCCGATCACGGCGAGGACGAGGAACGCGAACTCCGGGCCGGTCATGCCGCCCGCTACCCCCCCGCCTTCTTCCTGGCGGCCCGCACACCCGCGGCCTTGGCCCGGCCCTCGGCCACCCGGCGATCCGTCCCCTTGGCCAGCTCTTCCGCCAGCACCCGGTCGAACGTCTCCTGGTCCGGCTCGACGTGTTCCCCGGCGGCGGCCGGCCGGGGGGGAGGCGCCGCGGCTGGGGTGGGCTCGGCCGAGGCGGCCGCGGGCTTGGGCTCGGGCGTCGGGGGCCCCGGCTCCGCGCGGGGAGGGGCCATCTGGGGGGGCGGCTGAGCCCCGGCCAGCGGCGTCTCGGCCGCGGAGGGAGGCCGCGAGGCCACAGCTTCGCCGCCTCCCGTCATGACCGGGGTTTCCTCCGGCGTCTCCACGGGCTCGGCGCCCACCTCGAGCGGAGGAGGCGGGAGGACCCGGTACGTCCACTCCTCGAGGCGCTGCTTCTCGTGGGTCATCTCGACGATGTCGTACTCGGCGTACTCGAAGTCGGGCGCCCAGAACAGCGCGTCGAACGGACAGACCTCCACGCAGATCCCGCAGTACATGCACAGCGCGTAGTCGATGGCGAAGCGATCGAGGACCTTGACCGATCGGGCCCGTCCCCCGCTGGCGGGCGGGTGGGTCTCCTTGTGCGACTCGATGTAGATGCACCAGTCGGGGCACTCACGAGAGCACTTCCAGCAGACGGTACAGTTCTCCTCCTTCAGGGCGATGACACCACGGGTACGCGGGGGGAGGTTCGGCTTCTCGTCGGGGTATTCCTGGGTGATGGAGCGCTGGAGCATGTGCTTCAAGGTGACCCCGAGCCCCTTGATCAGGCCCACCCCGGGCAGCCCGCGCCGCCCGCCGTTGCCTCGGGGGGCCCCGGGCCCGACTTCCTGCCGTCCGCCGACAGCCATCTACTTCACCAGGACCTTGATCGCGCCCGTGATCAGGATGTCGACCAGGGCGATGGGGATCGCACCACCCACCAGAAGCGCTGCAGCTGGTCCTCCCGCAGCCGGGGGAAGGTCACCCGCAGCCAGATCACCACGAAGGCCAGCGCACCGATCTTGGCCATCATCCAGAAGAAGGATGGGATGACGTGTCCGATGATGGGCGGGCCGAGGTATCCCCCGAGGAACAGCACGCTGGCGATGGCCGAGAACGCGAGGATCCCGGCGTACTCGGCCAGCATGAAGAAGGCGAAGCGCAGCCCCGTGTACTCGGTGTAGGCGCCGAAGATGATCTCCGACTCCGCGATGGGCATGTCGAACGGCGTCCGGGTGAGCTCGGCCAGCGTCGAGATCAGGAAGATCACGAACAGCACCGGCTGGGTCAGGACGAACCAGTAGTGGTGCTGGGCCTCGGTGATCCCGACCATCGAGAGGGTGCCCGCCTGCATGACCACCGCCACCGCCGCCAGGATCATGGGCAGCTCGTAAGCGATGAGCTGGGCCGCCGCCCGCAAGGCGCCGATCAAGGAGAACTTGTTGGCGCTGGCCCATCCGGCCATC
>VAYG01000150.1:5432-7234 GCA_005885015.1 Actinomycetota bacterium
GAGATTCTCCGCGAAGATCGAGTTGCTGAAGGGGATGACCAGGAACAGCGCGATGTAGGGCACCAGTACGACGCCGGGGGCCAGGCCGAACACCCACGAGTCGGCGGCCGTCGGGATGACATCCTCCTTCTGGAGGAGCTTGATCCCGTCGGCGATGGGCTGGCCGATCCCGTGGAACCGCCCCGCGTACATCGGGCCCAGCCGGTGCTGCATGTGCGCCATGATTTTCAGCTCGCCCCAGATGAGGCCGATCGGTGCGACCAGCACGAAGCCCAGCACCATCGCGACCTTCACCACCAGGACCACCCAGAAGTTGCTGGTCAGGTCGTTGACGAAGCTCTCGCCGGCCGCGGCGAGGACCGACGGGGTCACTCCTCGATCTCCTCCCCCTCGACCGCTCCGGGCCAGGGCTTCGCTTCCCGCGTCATCAGGGCGAAGTCCTTCCGCAGGGGATGCCCCTCGAACTGCTCGGGGAGGACCAGCTTCACCAGGTGGGGATGGCCGTCGAAGACCACACCGAACAGCTCCCATGCCTCGCGCTCGTGCCAGTTCGCCCCGGGCCACAGGTCGGAGAGGCTGGGGCAGCGGGGATCCTCCGCCGGACACTCCACCTTGAGCCGAACGTGGTGGTTGTGCCGGGTGGCGTAGAGGTGAGTCACCACGTCGAAGCCACGGCCCTTTGGCCGGAAGTCGACGACCGTGAGGAAATCGAAGAAGTCGAACCCGAGGTCCGGGTCGTCCCGGAGGAATGCTGCGATCTCCCGGTACCGCTCCGGGTTCACGGCCACGGTCATGTGACCGTGCACCTCTTCGGCGGAACGCACGTCCTCGCCGAACTGGGCGCGGAGGCGGTCGGCGATCTCAGCTGGTGGCAGCGGGCTGCGGCTGGGTGAGCTTGCCACTCCACTTCTCCCGGATGTCTTCGCCGGCGATCTTCTCCTGCAACCTGATGATCCCGTGGAGGAGCGCCTCGGGACGGGGAGGGCAACCCGGCACGTAGACGTCGACCGGGACGATCTGGTCGACGCCCTTGGTGACCGAGTAGGAGTCCCAGTAGGGTCCGCCGCAATTCGAGCACGAGCCGAAGGAGATGACGTACTTCGGATCGGGCATCTGGTCGTACACCCGTTTCAGGGCGGGCGCCATCTTGTCCGTGAGCGTGCCCGCCACCACCATGAGGTCCGCCTGCCGGGGACCGTGGGCGATCGGGATGACCCCCAGCCGCATGAAGTCGTGCTTGGAGGTCGAGGTGGCGATCAGCTCGATGGCGCAGCAGGCCAGTCCGAAGTTCATGACCCACAGGGAGTACTTCCTCCCCCAGTTCAGGATGAACTTGACCGGTTGTGGCATCTCCACCTGGTCCATCAGGCCCACTGGAGCACCTTCTTCCGGTACGCGTACAGCAGCCCCAGGGCCAGGATGAACACGAAGATGGCCATCTCGACCACGGCCTGATAGCCGAGCCGCTCGAAGATGGTGGCCCACGGGAACAGGAACACGCTCTCGACGTCAAAGATCACGAACAGGAACGCGTAGATGTAGTAACGGATCTGGGTCTGGGACCACCCCTCGCCGACCGGATCGATCCCGCACTCATAGGTCGTGAGCTTGTCGGCGGTCTTGCGCTGGGGGGCCACGACCCGGCGAGCCAGGAACGCCACCGAGACCAGGCCTCCCCCCGCGATCAGCAGGGCCACCACGATCCCGTAGGACTGGAAGTAGCTCTCCACGCGCTCCTCAGATCACGCTGTCAGAGCTTGTGAACGCTTTCTCAAGCCTCACCGGATTCTAGCAAGGAGGGG
>VAYG01000145.1:0-250 GCA_005885015.1 Actinomycetota bacterium
GTGGACTCGCCTCATGCGGCCTCGTTCCTCGAGACCGTTCTCATGGAGAATGTACAGGAACAGATTTCGGCGGATGATTTAGGACTTCCGGCGGATTGTAGGCCCGGGACCATAACGTGGATAACGGAGTGAAAGGAACGTGGATAGCAGTAAGAGGAATCACTGGTTCCCGGCGCGAGTAGCCTCACGGCAGTAGCACCACTCCGGGAAGACCAGGAAGGGATCGAAGTGGCTGCGGACCGCCCTCGTG
>VAYG01000145.1:401-9980 GCA_005885015.1 Actinomycetota bacterium
TACTTCCTCAACCGAGAGTCCCCGGACCACCACGCCAAGCGCCTGGTCCGCCAGCTCGAGCGGCTCGGTTACGACGTGGACCTCCACCCACTCGGCGAGACCGCATAGGAGGCGCCAGGGCTACTTACAACTCAGGCGCTGCTATGTCAAGATCCGGGGGTCAAGCAGACGATCAGCATGATGCGGGCGGCCTTCCCCGACCTTCGGATCGAAGTGGAAGAGCAGGTCGGAGAGGCCGGCATCGTGGTGTCTTGCCTGAGCGGAAGCGGCACCCACCGGGGCGAGTTCATGGGTATCCGAGTGCACACTTCTCGGCTGCCCTGACAAGGTGGGATCCAGTTGGCTGCAGATTACCGCGGCGCCCTCCGTTGCGCTGTCAGCGGGAACGGGCCACGGAGCGCAGCGCCACATGGAGATTGCTACCGCCGTCCGTATCGCCTTCGGCCCAGATCCGGCCACCATGCGCGGCCACGATGTCCTTTGCGATCGCCAGCCCGAGGCCAGATCCCCCCTGGCCAGTCGACCGAGCGGGGTCGCTGCGGTAGAAGCGATCGAACACGTGCGGGAGGGAGCCGGGAGGGATCCCGGGTCCGCTGTCCGAAATCACCACACCGGCCTCTACGCCGTTCATCCAGGTCTCGATGCGGACCGTTCCGTTCCGGCCTGCGTACTTGATCCCGTTGTCCAGGAGGTTGGTGAGGACCTGAAGCATGCGGTCGTGGTCCGCCATTACCCATGCCGCCGGCCCCTCGACGCGCACCCGGACGCCCTGCTCGTCGGCCAGGATTGAGAGCGAGGCGGCAACCCCTTCCGCGAGCGCACGAAGGTCGAGCGTTTCCGGGAACAGGGCGAGCTTCCCCGCGTCCAGGCTCGCCAGCGTGAGCAGGCCCTCTACCGTCCGGGTCATCCCACCGACCTGGTCGGCGGCGCTCGTTAGGGCCTCCCGAGCGTCGTCGGTGAGGTCGCGGGACCGAAGACTGACGTCGATCTCCGCGCGCATCGCGGTCAGCGGCGTCCGGAGCTCGTGGGAGGCATCGGCGACGAACCGTCGCTGCGCCTCCGACGATGCCTCCAGTCGCTCGAGCATCGAGTTCAGCGTCGCGGCCAGCCGGTGGATCTCGTCCTTGGCCGCCGGAACCGGAACACGGCGCGAGAGCCGACTGGCCTCGATCTCCGCTGCCTCCCGCGTCATCTGCTCCACGGGCCGAAGCGACGCTCCGGCCAACCACCATCCGCCCACGGCCGCCAGGGCCAGCCCCAGCGGGCAGGCGGCGAGGAGCCAGACAATCAGTCGCCACGTCGACTCGTTCACCTCTGCAAGCGACGTGCCCACGACGAGGACCTGGCCGGCCGAATCGTTGGGGAATCGCACGGCCAGGGTTCGGTATGTCTGGCCGGAGCGGGAGATCCGACCCGGTCTGCGTTCGCCCCGCCCCGCGGCCGACAACTGGTTGGGAGAGAGCGCGATGGTCCGGGCGACCCCGACCCCGGACCAGTCCTCTACCGCGCCGGCGGGGGAGAGCAGCTGGGCGAACGATCGATCCCTAGGCAAACCGGCCAGCGAAGCATCCGCCACGTCGCGGAACTCGTTCTCTCCGCCGGTCGTGGAGAAGTCCGTCGACAGCTCGTCGGCCGTGAGCGCAAGCGCCTGGTCGGTCCGTCGCATCAGGTCAGCGTTCACCCGCAGGGTGACGAAGAGGCCAAGCGCCACCAGGATCGCCGCGAGGATCGCGGAGTACCAAACGGTGAGTCTGGCCCTGATTGGCATGGTCACGCCGACTCGCTCCCCACCGGGGCGGCTGCGTCGTGGCGCGCCGGTCCGAGGTCCAGTGCGTAGCCGACTCCTCGCACGGTCCTGATCACGGGCCCGCCCGGCGGCCCGCCGAGCTTCTTGCGCAGGTAGCTCACGTAGACGTCGACGACGTTCGAGAGCCCGACGAACGCGTAGTCCCACACGTGCTCCATGATGGCCGTGCGCGACACGACCTCGCCACCGTGGCGCATCAGGAACTCCAGGAGCGCGAACTCGCGGGCCGACAGCTCGATCGGTTCCCGAGCCCGCGTCACCGTGTGATGGGCCGGATCCAGTTCGAGATCGCCGGCCCGCAGCACCGCCGGTCGCTCGGCGGGGGCCCTGCGGAGCAGCGAGCGAAGACGAGCCAACAGCTCGCCGAAGTCGAAGGGCTTCGCCAGGTAGTCGTCAGCGCCGGCATCCAGGCCGCGGATCCGGTCCGTCACCTCGCCCCGCGCGGTCAGCATCAACACCGGCGTCCACACCCTGCGGGCGCGGAGCTCACGGCACACCTCGAGCCCATCACCCTTCGGGATCATCACGTCGAGCAGGATGGCGTCGTAGGCCGACTCGGTGGCCCGAGACAGCGCGTCAGTTCCGTCGCCCGCCACGTCCGCCGCGTAGCCCTCCTGCTCAAGGCCCTTGCGGACGGCCCGAGCGATCGTCGGTTCGTCTTCTACGACGAGGATCCTCACGGCCGGTCGCTCCTTCCCTCCCGGTCTAGGGCGATGACTCGTTAGAACTCGATGAGAGTCCGGTGTGAAGCCGCCGGGTTAACCCTCCTCTAACGGTGACCTCTCTACGTTGTCCCTGGCATCGGTCGAAGGCCGAAAGGAGGAAGCGATGAAGAGAACGGTGGGATTGGGTATCGTGGGGGTGCTCTCGCTCTCGATCCTGGCGGTGGCTCCGGCCCTGGCTCGGACGGCCGGCCCCGCGGCGCCGATGGTGCAGAAGTCCGGAGCCTGCACCGCCGGGAGCACGTGGCTGCTCACGCTCAAGCACGACAACGGGCGGATCGAGGCGGACTGGGAGGTTCAGAGCAACGCGTCCGGGCAGCTCTGGACCTACCGGATGAAGGACAACGGGGTGCAGTTCGCCCACGGTCAGAAGACGAGCCTGGGCGACGGGTCCTGGAGTGTGACCCGCTACGCGACGAACCAGGCGGGACCCGACACGATCACCGTGAGGTCGAGGAACACGGTGACCGGAGAGATCTGCTCGGGGTCCGCCACGCTCTGATCGACGCTCTAAGGCGCATCCCACGATGGAGAGGCCCCGACCCGGGGCCTCTCCACTCGGGCCACCGCCACCCCCCTTGCCCAGTCCAGCGCTCATGTGTCCCCTCGGCGCGACCTGATGCCTCGGGCCGCACTTTCGGTCCTCCTGACTGTGATGCTCCCGCTCAGTGAGACCCGGCGACAGGGACGAATGGCCCCCCGCGGCCGGGTCTAGTAGCAGATGGGTGGACCTGCCACGATCAGGGCTGCCCCTTTGACCCTTGCGGCGAGTGCCATGACCGGAACGACCACACCCGCAAGTGGTCTGGCCCAGGCGAACCCGGGCGAGGCCCGTCACGGGTTCGCGTCCCGGCTTGTAGGCGTCCCGGCGCCGCCTCCCACCCAAGCCCGGCACCTGCCTATGCCCCCGGCCTTGGTGGCCGCCGCAGAACCTCACTGATCGAGCAGGTCCGGGCCCCGGCCATCCTGGCCAGTTGGGCGGCCTCGTCCGACTCGGATGCCTGGCCGCTCGCGTGGGCGCGTGCTAGCCGACCAGTTCCTTCTCTCGAGCCGTGTCCGTGAGGGGACCGACCGCGATGCGCTCCGCGCGGAACAGGTCCTCCGGCCCGCATCGGATCGATGCGGTTTGTGACCCGGCGGCGAAGACCACTCCATGAGCCCATGGTGGCGGCCGGCCAATCGAGCTGGCAGGGCCGTTCGTCCCGTCCGCGCCGCAAGCACGGAGCTGGGTGGCCGTCCTCGCGTAAGGGTCGGTGGTTGTCGAGCGGCAACTCGGGGCGGCGCCCGCATCTGCACCGGAGGTTGCCAGAAGGGTCGCCGCAGCAGCGAGCACGCTCACGAGCTTCAGGACACGCGTCATTTCGCCCTCCCTCGGAATCCGCGCCATCTTCCTTCGACCGGCCTTGGCCATTCCCTTCCGACGGGAGACCCAAGCCACCCCCACCTTCGCACGGGCCCGTCACCGCACCGTCACCATGCCGTCACGCGACCCCAACGTGAGCGTTCATGGGAGGCTGCCCCTCGATTGAGCAGCCCAAGGTGGCGCCGGAGGACAGGACCGCTCATCAACGATCACGAGTGATGGGCAGTGGTCCAAGGGTTCACGGAAGAAGGGCTGCAGTGGTCTCTGCGAACTTGGGTGGGGTGGCCCTTGGGCTAGGGACTACCCGATGGCGGCGATCTCTTTCCTCAGGTTGACTATCGCCACCTTGAGGCGCCAGAAGCGCTCTCGGTCGAAGCCTCGCCCTAGCACCTAGCTAGGGTTTGGTTGCACTCTTGATAACAACGCATGAGCCTCTGCATAACTCCTGTCATAGACGCCTCCGGATGGACGATCAGATTGGTCGCAGAGTCTCCTGGCAAGGAATCCCAGATGTCAGCCCGCGACTAGAAAGTCGGGGCAGCGAACCATCCGAGAGATGGGTACGACGACTCCTTCTTCTCTGGCGTTGAATCTCAGCCCCAGGCAGCCGAGCTGCCGGCCGGCTTGGTCCGTGATCAAAAACCATTGGGTGACGTCGGACTCGTCAGATGCATTTTCCGCTGTTTCGAAGCCGGGCGCGAGTGTGGTTTCCTCGTGGAATGAGCGGCAATTGTCGCCGCATTGTCTTAACAGGACAACTGCTGAAGTGTCATTGCGGACTTGGACGGCGAACGATCGCTCGGTCGGATCCAGTGGCCCGCCAAAGCGCTCGACGGCTCCCAGGGTCGCGAAACCGACAAGCGCTAGAAAAGTGAGGACGACGGCTCGTCGATGCCGTCTAAGAACCCCAATTCCTCGCGACACCTCGAGCCCCTTCTAAGAATGCCCTTCTAAGGTATCGGCTCGATCCTACAGCCTTCTTAAGGGCTACCAGAGGCTACCACTCGAAATCGATCTTCCCATTAGCATGCCAGCCATACAGGTAGATGATTGGTCCAAGTTCGAATGGCAAGAGGTGACCCCTTCGCCCCTCGTCCCTCACAGATTCATCGGCAAAGAAGCGTCCTTTCACCAAATCGATCACCACATCCTTCGCCAGTCCTTCGGTTTCGAGGGGAACGAGGGGAGCTGTGAGAATTTGTCCCGCGACGCCAAGATGGCAATGAGCAAATCGGATGACTCTATACGTTACGTAGTACTGGGCATATGGGATGACCGAAAGGACCTCCAAAGTTCTGCGGCCGACTGATCGCGCGGTGTCGAGTCCAGAGGCGACGATGCCAGCGGCTTGATGCGCCATGGCCACAGCGCCTGACACCCAGTCTCCCGCCGCATTCCGGGCGAAATTGACAGGTCCAATCGCTACCCTCGAAACCTTGTGAAACAGATCCCCGAGGGACATGCCGCTGGGATCCTCAAAGAAGGTGGGGCGGTCGCCGGTGTATTCATAGCCCGTGATGTAGAGCTCGGTTGGATCTTGGGGGAGGGGATCAATCTGCAGGAATCGGCCGAGGGTCGGGTCGAAAGTCCTCGCTCGAAGGTTGTACAGGCCCGTGGCCGAGTCGAGGAACTGGCCGTCGAAACGCATCAGGTTGGCCGGCGCACTGGGATCGTTCTTGGTCGCCGTGCCCGTCCCGAAGGGGTCGGAGGCGTACGTCCACTCAGTGGCGCCGGACGACGAGGTCAGGTTGGCGACGCCGGAGTAAGCGTCCAGCAGGTAGAAGAAGTTCGATCCTCCCGTTGTCATGGAATTGAGGCCGGCCCCGTAGGAGTAGTCCCGGACCGTCGAGCCGCCGCTTCGCTCCAAGGCCAAGAGCGCCAGCGGCTCGTTCACATCCCACAGGTAGTCCGTGGTTGTTCCCGAAGTCGTGGAGGACCGGCGGTTCCCGTCGCCGTCATAACCAAAGGTGGTCGTTGCACCACCGACGGTGGCGGAAACCATCCGGTTCTCCAAGTCGTACGCGTAGGTCGTGGATCCCGCCCCCGTTTCGTTGCCGTTGCCCTCGAACGTATAGATCGTCGATCCGGTTGGCGGAGTTGAGCAGGGGTTGGAAGACGAGCCGACGAAGGCCCAGCACAGCTTGTCGTCGGAGTCGTACTTGTAGGTGGTGGTGACGTTCGGCGTGCCGTACTGGATCTGGGTCAGGCGATTGCCCACCGGGTCGTAGGTGTACCCGAGGCCGGTCAGCCCCGCTCCCGTGCAGCCGATCTTGTTGCACGCGCCGGTCAGCCGGTCGTAGGGGTCGTACGTGTAGTACGTGGTGGTGGTAGATCCGCCCAGCAGCTTGGTCAGGCTCTGGGGATTGCCCACCCCGTCCAGGGATCCGAAGGTGAAGCTGGACAGGGTGTTCGTGGTCTTCTTGTTCATCACACTGGTCAGCCGGTCGGCGTTGTCGTAGGTCATGGTGGCCACGTAGCCGTTGGCCGAGGGGAAGGTCTTCGTGGTGAGGTCGTTCGCCTTGTCGTAGGCGTACTTGGTGGTGTTGGTCAGGGCCGTGGTGCACGAAGTGGTCACCGCTCCCAGGGTCACCGTGCACAGGCGATTGTCCCCGTCGTACTGGTAGCCCACGACCGCGGCGTCCGGGTAGGTGACCTGCTTGAGCTGCCCGCCGGGGTAGTAGACGTAGGAGAACACGTCGGAGCCCCTCGTGGCCGTGGACATGCGGTTGGCGTCGTCGTAGACGTAGTTGACCGTGCCGGCCCCGTCGGTCATCTGGGTCCGGTTGCCGTTGGCGTCGTAGGAGAACGTGACGTTGGGGGTGGTGGGGGCGTTGCTGTAGGTCAGACCGGACAGGCGGTTCAGGGCGTCGTAGTCATAGGTGATCGACCCGGAGGGGAGGGTCTTCACGTGCAGAAGGCTGTTCGGCCAGTAGGCGAAGCCCCAGGACACCCCGGCCGGGGAGGCCACCGTCTGGAGACGGTTGGCGTCGTCGGGGGTGTAGGTCCAGGTGTGGCCGTTGGCGTCGGTCCGGGAGGTCAGGTTGTCGTTGTTGTCATAGACGTAGGCCGTCTTGCTGGTGGCGGGAGCGGACGCGCAGGTAGTGGCCCCGGTGTCGTAGCGGATCACGTGGTTGTTGGCGTCGGTCCGGGAGGTGACGAACCCGTCCGGGTCGTAGGCCCACTGGGTCAGGTGGGACAGGGGGTCCTGGGCCGAGGTCATTTGGTTGGCGTTGTTGTAGCCGTAGGTCCAGGTGAACGAGCCCGCGTGGGTGCAGGTCTCGTTGGTCGCGGCCCGGGGGTCGATCCGCTTGGTCATCCTCCCCCCGGCGTCGTAGCACAGCTTGGTGACGAACCCGAGCTGGGTGGTGACGGTGAGCGGCTCTGCCAAGTTGTTGTAGGTGAAGCTGGTGGCGTTGCCGTTCGGGTCGGTCACCGAGGAGAGCAGGCCGTTGCCTGAGGGGTCTCGTGTGTAGGTCCACCTGCTGGAGGCTCCGGCCGCCGAGCAGGAGGCTGGCGGAGAGCTCAGCGGGAGCGTCATGCAGGTCAGGTTGCCCGACGCGTCGTAGCCGTAGAGCGTGGTGCGCCGGGGGCTCCGCCCGTCCTGGAAGCTCAGCAGGTTGTTGTTGGAGTCGTAGGTCCAGTTCTCCTGGTAGTTGAGAGGCGCCGGGTCGCTCTCCTGCGTCAGATTTCCGGCCGAGTCGTACACGTAGGTTGCGGTGTTGTTCCGGCCGTCGGTGAGGCTGACGATGTTGATATCTCCGTCGTAGGCGTATTTGGTCGTGTCCCCCAGGGGATCGGCGACCTTTACCAAGGTGCCGTTGGAGTAGGTGTAGGTCCAGACCTTGCTCCGGGCGTCTGTGAACGTGGCCGTCTGGCTCTGGGGGTTCCAACCGTAGGACAGGGAGTGGTTCCGGGCGTCGATCTGGCTGACCACTCGACCGGTGGCGTCATAGGTGTTCTGGGTGACGGTGTTCCCACGTTGGTCTTGCAAGGTCTTCATCAAGTTGAGCGGTTGCGGGGCATCCGCCGCGGTGGTGTAGGTGAACTGGACGAAGCTCCCGCGGATGTCGGTCACCTTGTCGAGCAGATTCGAGGCGTTGTAGTGATAACCGACGCTCCGGCTCAACGGCATTGACAGGCTGGTCAGCCGCCCGCTCGTATAGCCGAGCGTCACCGACCAGGCCCCGTTGCCGCTGATCGAGGCGATATGGCCGGAGGTGTAGGTAAACGTCAGCCCCTGGTTGTTCCGGTCCTTGATCGAGGTCATGTTGCCCGACGTGTTCAGCTGGTACTTCACCAGGTCGTGGCGGGTGACGGTGAAGGTCTGATCCCCGTTCTTGATCAAGACATCATGCACGCCCGGTCCACCGAGGTAGGAACCGTCCGCCTGCTTGGCGAACACGACCTGCTGCCCATCCCCCGTGTGCAGGACCAGGTCACCCAGCCAGTCGTACTGACGGAGGTAGATGTTGTACGAAGAGGTCAAGCCCTGGCTGATCGGGATGGGCTGGTCGATGGCGGATCCTCCCGCGGGCGGTGTCCCTTGGATTGGCGTGGTGTCAGCCGAGTTGTAGGCGCGGGCAAAGGCGAACGGGACACCGATATTGGGCATGGTGGCGTCCACGCCCGAGTTGAAGAAGCTTCCGAGCGCCAGGTTGACAGGATCGCCGGTGAACCCGGGGTGACCGGATCGGGCGTCACAGCCTCCGCAATTGCCGAGGGACTGCCCCGGAGGGACTGAGGGCGTCGGATTGAACCGCACCGGCCATCGGAGGACACCACCGGATACTGGTTGTACACGGCGCTGGCCTGGCTGCCGTCGGCGGCCACGGATGACCGGACGGTGATGCCCTGCTGCATGTCCCGGAGGAAGATGTCGGAGTTCCCGTTGGTGTCCCCGGCGACCAGGGGGGCGAGGGACCCGAACACGGCGTAGCGGTCGTTGTCGGCCATGGAGCCCAGGTCACCCTGCCCGGCGCCGTTGCCCGCAGAGTCCACCGAGACCAGGGTGGAAGTTCCAGTCTGCTGGTCGTAGACGTAGTCATCGCCGCACAGCCCGTTGTTCCCCAGCGCGGTGAAAGCGACGTAGCGGCCGTCGGAACTGATCGAGGGTTGCTCCGCGGAGTCCTCGTTGCACCCTGGCAGGGGGGTCTGGTCGGCCTTGACCGTGGTGCCGGTGGTCATGTCGTGGACGAACACATCCAGGTTGTTGTTGGTGTCCCCACGTACCGGCCGTCCGCGGATATGAAGTGGGCCCGGACGACGGCGGTGGTGCTGTCGCCGTTGCCCTGCGTCCCGTCGGCGGCCACCGACAGCCGGGTGGTGGCCCCGGTCACCGAGTCGTGGACGAACACGTCCCACGTGCCGTTGGTGTCCCCCGCCACCAGATTGGTGGCCTGGGACTCGAACACCGTCCACCGTCCGTCAGGGGAGATAGAAGGGGAGTCGCTCCGCAGGTCGGCCTGGTTCCCGGAGGAGTCCACCGAGACGCGGCTCACCGACCCAGTGGAGCGGTCTCGGACGAAGACGTCGGTCTGACCGTTGGTGTCCCCCGGCACCAGGGTGGAGTCCCCCGAGCTGAAGGCGACGTAGCGACCGTCCGCGGAGATGGAGGGCTGGCCCCCGCCGCCCCCCACGTCCAGCCTGGTGACGGCGGTCGTGGTGTTCCACAGGGTGTCCCGGACGAA
>VAYG01000148.1 GCA_005885015.1 Actinomycetota bacterium
CGGGTAGGCGAAGGAGAGCGAGGCCCGGGACAGGACGATCAGCCAGACCGCCGCCGAGGCCACGAACGTCCCCAGCCCCGCCCACACCGAGATGTTCCCCGCGACCCGCCGGAGCACGTCCACGGGGCGGCCGAGGGCGAGAGGAACCTCTCCGTGGCTGGTGACCTGGTTCATCCCGTGCTTCAACGTGAGCTGGGCCACGGCGGCGAGCGCCACCGAGACCAGGATCAGCGCGATCAGCACCGTCCGTCCCTTCCTCGTCCGGATGATGGCCTCGAGCTCGGGGTCCCAGTCGGTCTCCGGCCCCCGGCCCCCGCCGTGGCGGTGATGGGACTCCTCGGACGGCGGAGGCTTCGGAGGACTGGCCATCGAGCGGTCACAGCCGCTCCACGCGGCATTCCACGGGGATGAACACGAGCCCCGGGTTCTCCTCGCCCCGGACGATGGCGAAGGAGTAGCCGTGCTCGAGCAGGTGGTACACCCGCGTGGAGTCGCGGGAGTGCACGCCGAAGGTGACGTAGTAGCGCCCTCGGACGAACGGGAGGGACCTCAACACGAACTGGACCCGCTGCTTCCCCTCGAACCGCAACCAGCGGTGGCCGCGCCAGTCCGTGTTCGTCCCGTACACCAGCTGGTTCTGTTGGTCGTGGATGGCGAAGGACACGACCGGCTGATCGACCGCCGTGTTCGCCTTGAGGTCCATCTGGATGACCATCTCGTCGCCCGGGGCGAACCAGTCCCTGGTGGAGCCGTCGGCGCCGAACACCTCGGCCGACACGATCTCGATCTCCCGGGTCCCCCGGTCCCAACCGTAGGCCAGGTCCTCCTTGGCCATGACGAGACGAAAGTCCCGGACGACGTCCTCCGGCTCTCCCCGGGCCGCCACCCGTCCGTGCTCGAGCATGATCGCCTCGTCGCACACCCGAAGGACCAGATCGGGCGCATGGGTGACGAACACGATCGTCCGCCCTTCCTCCTGGAACGACTCGACCTTGTCCAGGCACTTGCGCTGGAAGCCGAGGTCCCCCACCGCCAGCACCTCGTCGACCAGGAGGATGGCCGGATCGACGTGCACGGCCACAGCGAATCCCAGCCGCACGTACATCCCGCTCGAGTAGAACTTGACCTGCGTGTCGATGAACTCCTCGAGCTCGGCGAACCCCACGATGTCGTCGAACAGGCGGTCAATCTGCTGGCGGGACAGCCCCAGGATCGACGCGTTCAGGTAAACGTTCTCCCGGCCGGTCAGCTCCGAATGGAACCCCGCGCCGAGGGCGAGGAGCGTGGCGATGCGGCCGCGGGTGGTCACCTCTCCCTCCGTCGGTCGGAGGATGCCCGCGATGATCTTGAGCAGCGTGGTCTTGCCGGCCCCGTTGGGACCGACGAGCCCCAGAGTCTGGCCCTGAGGGATGTCGACCGAGACGTCGCGAAGGGCCCAGAAGTCCTCGGCATGGACGCGCCACCGGATGACCCGCTCCTTCAACGAGGTGGGCCGTTCGAGATATCGGCGGAACCGCTTCCCCACGGCCTGGGCGGAGATGGCCTGGGTGGCCACGGCGCTACAGCTCCTCGGCGAAGTCGCCGGACATGCGGAAATAGGTTCGCCAGGCCAGCCCGAGCAGGATGATGCATCCCAGGGCGACGGCCCCCAGGAGCAGCGCGAGCCAGCCCAGGCTGACCGGCGCCAGCGCGTGGACGACCTGAGGTCCCGACGCCGTGTGCGCGACGGGGTTCGGCACCCCGTACAGAGCCCGCTGGAAGCCGAGCACGACGGCGGCCATCGGGTTCGCCAGATAGAGCAGCTTGAACACGGCATGGCGTCCGAGCGTCTGCCACACCAGGCCGCTCGGATACACCACGGGCGTCACCCAGAACCACGTCAGGAGGGCCACGGCCAGGAGGTGCTGCGTGTCGCGGTAGCGCACGTTGAGAGCCGCCACGAACATGCCCAGGGCCGCGGTGAGCAGCAGCAACACCAGCATGGACAGGGGGAGCAGCAGAAGGTTCCACCCGAGGACTCCGTACCGGAGGAAGACCATGAAGGCCAGGAGCACCAGCCCCTGGGTGAGGAAGTCGACCCCGGCCGCCCCGATGGATGCGAGGGGGAGAATCTCCCGCGGGAAGTACACCTTGGTCACCAGGTTCGCGTTGTCCACCACCGATCGGGCGCACAGCGCCAGCGATGTGGCGAAGAGGTTCCAGGCCAGGAGCCCGGACAGCAGATAGATCGGGAAATGGGGAAGCCCGTTGCGCAGCACGACGGAGAACACCAGGCTGAACACGGCCAGGTACAGGATCGGGTTCAGCATGGACCAGGTCACACCGAGGACCGACGATTTGTACTTGACCTTGACCTCCTTGCGGACCAGGTTCCCGAGGATCTGCCGGGCCCCCCACAGCTCCCGCAAACGGTGCAGGGGTGAGAGCCGAGGGGCCTCGGAGGTCCGAACCATGACGTCGGCGGCGGTGCCCAGGACAGTCCCTTTCACGCGAAAGCGCAGGTGAGCGCGGTCCGGCGATGAGTCTAACAACGGCCCCCGCCTCGGCCGGGGCCCGGAGGGGGACGAGAGGGGGTGGGGTACCCTGTAGCCGTGCGGGCGGTCCTCGTGAGGATGGCCAAGAAGGTCTTGCCCGGGCGCGCCCTCGACGCGTACCGGCGGCGCCGTGCCCTCCGGCGATACCTCCGATCCCTCTCCTATGAGATCTACGACCGGCAGGTGAAGCTGCGGGTCGAGGAGCTGGAAGGACGGGTCCTGGCGCACCGGCCGGACATCACGGACGGGCTGATGAAGGATCTGTTGGATCGGACGGACCTGGTCCTCCAGCAGCTGCATCGCCAGATCGAGGGCCTCCGGGCCCGGCACGGGGCGGAGCTGGAGGAGGTACGGCGCGAGCTGGACTCGATCCGAGCGGGGCTCCAGGAGGCCAGGGCTGGGAGGGCTGCGACGGACCCCGTCCACCGGGGTGAGCCCGCTCCGGCCGCACCCGCGGCCGACTGAGGCGTGCGCCTCGCCTGGTTCTCCCCGCTTCCCCCGATCCCCTCGGGCATCGCCGACTACACCGCCGAGCTCCTCCCGTTCCTCACCCGGCTGGCCGAGGTCGACGTGTACTGCCCCAGGCCCGGGCTGGTCCGCTCGGTGTCCGCGCCCTCAGGGGTCGAGGTTCTCCCCCCCAGGAGATTCCGGCGACGGGCGGAAGGCTACGACGCCGTCTTCTACCACCTCGGCAACAACCCCTACCACGCGTTCGTCTATCGAGCAGCCCTGGCCAGCCCCGGCGTGGCGGTGCTCCACGAGTTCGTCCTGCATCACCTGGTGGATTTCGTGCTGTTCGGTGAGGGCCGCAGGAAATTCGAGGCGTACGCCCGGTTGCTGGCCGATGAGTACGGCGAGGCAGGGCCACGGCTGGCCCACCTGCGCGCCCTCGGCGCGCTCACCGAGTTCGAGCGGTTCATGTTTCCCCTGTCAGGCCACCTGGTGAGGGCCTCTCGGGCCGTGGTGGTCCACGGCGCGGGGGCCCGCGAGCAGGTGCTTGCAGAGACCCCCGACGCCCAGGTCGCGGTGATCCCCCACCATGCCGGGCGCCCCCCCGCGGAGGTCGAGGGCGTCAGCCGGGAGGAGGCGAGGTCCCGGTTGGGCCTTCCAGCGAGCGCCTTCCTGGTCGGCCAGTTCGGGTTCATCACCAGGCCCAAGCAGCCGGCGGCCGTGCTGGACGGGTTCGCCAAGCTCCTGCGGAGCCGGCCCGACTCGCGGTCGCGGGGCCTGACCGATCGGGTTCGCCTCACCGGATACGTGGACCCCGTGAGGTTCCACCTCCACCTCAAGGCGGTCGACGCGGTGGTGAACCTCCGTTATCCGAGCGCGGGAGAAGCCTCGGGAACATTTACGCGCGCCCTCACCGGGGGCAGGGCCGTCGTCGTGAGCAACATCGGCTCGCTCGCGGAGGTTCCTTCGGACGTGTGCCTGAAGGTCGAGGTGGACGGCGATCAGGGCGACGAGGTCGGCGGCCATCTCACGAGACTGGCCATGGATCCGGCGTTCAAGGCGACCCTGGAGTCCGGGTCCCGCGCGTACGCCCGGACGGCCCTGTACCCGTCGCGCTGCGCCGAGGCCTACGTCGACGTGGCTCGATCGCTGTCCGAGAGCGTCCCCGTTCGGGTTCCCTGAGGGTTCCGCCGGCGGAACAATCGGGCCTGGGCCCACGAGAGAACGACGAATGCGGGGAGGACCATGCCGAACGTGAGCAGCGAGCCCTGGCCCAGGGCCTGCCAGATGAGCGAGCGGTCCCTCGCGCCGAGGACGAAGTAGAAGACGACCACGATCATGAGAAAGACCACGTAGCCACCGGCCAGCAACGAGCCCAAGGCCCTCCACGGGTGGCCGGTCGGTGGGGGGGCCGGACGGCGGCGCGCCCGCCCGCGCCTGCCGTAGGCGACGAGGCCGCACACCAGGACGAGCCAGGCCGCGAGGACCGGGGCGACGTCGTGACGAAGGATGCCGACCCAGCCCGTGGTGCCGGCGCCACCGGCGCTCCGAGCCAGATCCATCTCACCCTCGCAGGAAGAACCGCCAGCCGCGGACGAACAGGTGCCAGCCCAGCCAGAGCCACAATCCGAACAGGACCCACCTGCCCACCGGATAGCGCATGACGTCCCGGATGACCTCGCTCGCCGCCGGCCACCGATCGCCGTTGGCCACCAGACAGAGCCCCTGATACGCGAGGACCACTCCGAGCACGATCGCCCAGCCGGCCAGCCCGATCGCCATTCCCCACCTCCCGCAGGTCGTCGGCTCAGTGTGCGCCCCGCCCCCAGCAGCGCAACCGTCTGTCAAGGGGCGGGCGGACCGCTCCGATGACTACCAGGACAGCGGAGGAACGACGTGATGATCCCCCAGCAGCTCTGGAGGATGTCGATGACCGGCTCGGTCGTGTCCGCCGACCAGCAGACCGCCACCCCCGACGAGAACGGGAGCTACGGCGAGCTCATGGACGCCATCGACCAGGTGCTGGAAGACACCGGCTCCAAGCCGAGACGTCGGTCCCGTCCTCGCAGGCGCAAGACCAAGTCCTCCCGGCGCTGAGCGCCGCCCTTAGAGAGCCTCCCTGGAAGCCCTCCTTCAGCCCTTCAGGCGCCTGAGGAACTCCTCCTCGTCAATCGTCTCCACCCCGAGCTGCAATGCCCGGTCGTGCTTCGACCCAGGGTTCTCCCCCACCGCCACGAAGGCGATGCGGGCCCCGGCGTCTTGCGCCGCGAACTCTGCCTCCGACCGGCTCATCGACCCGAGACCGCCGGTGATCACGATGGTCGTCCTCGAGAGCGGCCCCTCGGGGATCTCCTCGGGCTCCTCGTCCTCCATGCGCACGCCGGCCTTCCTCAGCTTCGCGATCAGCTTGAGGTTCTCCCGGTCGTGGAACCAGTCGTGCACGCTCTGGGCGATCTCCGGACCGATCTCCTCGACTGCGTTGATCTCCTCGACCGAGGCCTTGGCCAGCTGATCGATCGACGGGAAGGCTCTGGCCAGGACCTGCGCGACGTGCGAGCCGACGTGCCGGATGTTCAGCGCCACCAGGAGCCGCCAGATGGGTCGGTCCTTCGACGCCTGGATGGCGTTCATCAGGTTGTCGATCTTCTTCTGCTTGAAGCCGGGCAGCTGGGCCAGCTTCTCCGGGGTGATGGAGTAGATGTCCCCCGGGTCCTTCACCCACCCCAAGTCGATGAGGAGGATTCCGGTCTTGTATCCGAGCGTCTCGATGTCCATGGCTCCGCGGGAGGCGAACGCGGAGAGCCACTCGATGTTCTGCGACGGGCAGCCGCGCTTGTTCGGACACCGCCAGTAGGCCTCCTCGGCCTTGAGCTTGACCAGGGGCGTGCCGCACGAGTTGCATTTCTTGGGGAACCTCCAGGGCCTCGCGCTTGGGGGACGCTTGGACAGGACGGGGCCGACGACCTCGGGGATCACGTCGCCGGCCCGGCGGACGATGACGGTGTCCTTCTCGCGGACGTCCTTCCGCTTCACCTCCTCCTGGTTGTGCAGGGTGGCCGTGGTCACGGTCACCCCGCCCACGAAGACAGGCTCGAGGAAGGCGAAGGGGGTGACGATCCCCGTCCGGCCGGTGTGAACGTCGATCTTGCGGAGGAGGGTGGTGCGTTCCTCGGGGGGGAACTTGTAGGCGATGGCCCATCGCGGCGCGTGGCTCGTTGCCCCCAGCTCTTCCTGCAAGGCGATCTGATCGACCTTCACCACGACCCCATCGATCTCGTAGTCGATGCTGTGGCGATGCCGTTGCCACTCCTCGCAGAAGGCGAAGACCTCTTCCAGCGTGCCGACGCGCCGGATGTTCGGGTCGACCGGAAGGCCCGCCGACTTC
>VAYG01000155.1 GCA_005885015.1 Actinomycetota bacterium
CGAACCGCCTGAGCGCCACGACGGCGTTGTGGCCGCCGAACCCGAAGGCGTTGGACAGCGCCAGCCGGACGTCGGCCGTTCTCGCCACGTTGGGGACGTAGTCGAGGTCGCACTCCTCGTCGCGCGTCTCGTAGTTGATGGTGGGGGGGATCTCTCCCCGGGCCACCGCCAGCGCGGCGATCCCTGCCTCCACGGCCCCCGCCGCGCCCAGCATGTGCCCGGTCATCGACTTGGTCGAAGAGACGGCGGTGCTGTAGGCGTGGTCGCCGAGCGCCTTCTTGATCGCCCGCGTCTCGGCCGCGTCGTTGAGCGGGGTGGAAGTGCCGTGGGCATTGATGTAGCCGACCGCGTCCGCCGGCTCGGCCGCCTCCTCCAGGGCGGCCTGGAGCGCCTGGATGGCGCCCAGCCCCTCCGGCTCCGGCGCCGTGATGTGGTGGGCGTCCGCCGAGGCTCCGTACCCGCACACTTCCGCGTAGATCCCGGCGCCGCGCGCGGCGGCCCGCTCGGAATCCTCGAGCACGAGAGCGCCCGCGCCCTCCGACAGCACGAACCCGTCCCGGTGCTTGTCGAAGGGCCGGCTGGCTCTGGCCGGATCGGGGTTCTTGGTTAGGGCCTGCATCTGCGCGAACCCGGCCACGGTCAGGGGCAGCACGGTCGCCTCGGTTCCTCCCGCGATGGCCACGTCGGCAAACCCGTACTTGATCAACCGGAAGGCCTCGCCCACCGCGTGGGAGCCGGCCGCGCAGGCGGTGGTGATGCACGCGTTGGGTCCGGTGAACCCGAAGGCCATCGCCACGTTCGCCGCGGCCGCGTTCGGCATGAGCATGGGGACCATGAACGGGCTGACGCGGTCGGGGCCCTTCTCCAGCAGGACCACGTGCTGCTGGAGCAGGCTCGAAAGGCCCCCGATCCCGGTGGAGAACATGACCCCGGTCCTGGCGGGGTCCACGGAGGGCTCTCCCGCGTCCCGCCAGGCGAGCTTGGAGGCGGCGATCGCCAGGTGCACGGCGCGGTCGGTGCGGCGGATCTCCTTCGGGGTGAGCCAGTCATCGGGCCGGAAGTCCTTGACCTCGCCGGCGATCTTCACCGGCATCTCCGACGCGTCGAAGGACGTGATGTGGTCGATGCCGGACCGGCCGGCCAGGAGCGCCGACCAGAACTCCTCGATCCCGGTCGCCACCGGCGTGACGGGACCAAACCCCGTCACCACCACCCTGCGGACGGCCGCGGTCGAGGCCGGCATTCCTAGGCTCCGACACCCATCTTGGATGCCACGAGCTGAACGGCCTGCCCCACGGTCTGCACGCCCTCCATCTCCTCCTCGGGGATGGTGACGCCGAACTCCTCCTCCAGGGCCAGGACGGCCTCCACGAGGTCCAGCGAATCCGCGTCGAGGTCCTCCTGGAACCTCGCCTTGGGCGTGACCTGGCTCTCCGGCACCGAGAGGTTCTCGGCTAGGATCTTGCAGACCTTGCTCTCCAGCTCCGGCATGTCCATTCGCTCCCCCTTGTCCGTCCTCTTCGCCGATCAGGCCATCAAGGCTCTCAGGCCGTCAATCCTCCGTCCACCGACACCACCGCCCCATTCACGTAGCCGGCCTCCGGTCCGGCCAGGCAGGCGATGACCGAGGCCACCTCCTCGGGCGTGCCGAACCGGCCCGCGGGGGTCATCTCGAGGTAGCGCTGACGGCTCTCCTCGCTCTGCGGTTCGGTCATCCGGGTGTGGACGAACCCCGGGCACACGGCGTTCACCGTGATCCCGCGTCCCCCGACCTCCCGAGCCAGGGACTTGGTCAGCCCCACCAGCCCGGCCTTGGACGCCGAATAGGCGGCCTGTCCCGCGTTCCCCCTGAGGGCCGCCGCGGAGGCCACGTTCACGATCCGCCCCCACCGCGCCTTCAGCATGCCGGGGAGGGCGCGGCGGGTGCACAGGAAGGCCCCCGTGAGGTTCGTCTCGACCGTCGCGTCCCATTGCTCGGTTGCGTACTTCACGGCCAGTCCGTCCCTGGTGTACCCCGCGTTGTTCACCAGGACCCTGACCCTCCCGAGCTCGGCCTCCACCCGCCCGAACGCGCCGTCGACGGAGACCTCGTCGCGAACGTCGATGGACACGGCGATCGCGGTTCCCCCGTCTGCCCGTGCCTTGGCCACCGTCTCCTCCGCGCCCTCGGGGTCGGATCGGTACCCCACGGCCACGGCGAGCCCCGTCCTGGCCAGCGCCAGACATGTCGCGCTCCCGATCCCGCGCGACGCGCCGGTTACCAGGGCGACGGTCCGTTCGCCCTCAGGCATCGACGGCCTGCGACTCATCCTCGACCGGCGGAAGGTCGGCCCGCACCGGGGCCGTCCATCGGAACAGGCTGGCCCCCCATGCCATGCCGGCGCCGAACGCCGCCGTCAACACCAGGTCGCCGGGTTCGAGCAGACCTCGCCGCCAGGCCCGGTCGAGGGCGATGGGGATGGAGGCCGCGGAGGTGTTCCCCACTGAGGCGATGTCGATCAGCACCCTGCCCGGATCCATCCCCAGGCGCTTGCCCAATGCCGTGAGGATCCTCGCGTTGGCTTGATGCCCGATGGCGAGCTTGATGTCCGCGGCTGCATATCCGGCTTTCTCCAGCACTTCGGTGCAGGCCGAGGCCATGGACGTGACGGCCATCTTGAAGACGGCCTGGCCGTCGGTCATCCTCAGGAAGTTCCGCCGCGCCTTCAGAGCCTCCTCGGTGACCGGTTCGGCGGTGCCCCCGGCCGGCTGCGTCAGGACCTCGGCCATGGTGCCGTCCAGGGCCAGCATGGACTCGATGATCCCCGGCTCCTCGCCCGGTTCCAGGAGCGTCGCGCCCGCGCCGTCGCCGAACAGCACGCACGTGGTGCGGTCGGTCATGTCCAACACCCGGGAGAGGACCTCGGCCCCCACCACCAGGACGCGGTCCGCGGTCCCGGCGCGGATCTGGGCGTCGGCCACGGAGATCCCGTACACCCATCCCGCGCAGGCGGCGTTCAGGTCGAACGCGGGACAGCTCATCCCCAGCCGGGCCTGAACGAAGGCCGCCGTGGAGGGGATGAGCCGCTCCGGCGTGCACGTGCACACGATCAACATGTCCACCGACTGCGGAGACACGCCGGCTCGCTCCATGGCCTGGGCCGCCGCGTCCGCCGCGAGCGTGGCCGTCGACTCGGTGGCCCCGGAGAAGTGGCGGGCCCGGATGCCCGTGCGCTCGATGATCCACTGGTCGGACGTATCGAGAATGGTCTCGAAGTACGCATTCGGCACGACCCGCGCTGGGAGGGCGGAAGCGGCCGAGCTGATCCTGGCGTACCGGGTGGTCATCGACCCCCTCCCTCGAGCCACACCAGCGGCTGCCCCGGCTGCACCGGCTCCCCATCCCGGACGAGCACCCCGGCCACCCGCGCCTCGAACGGGCTCTTCACCTCGATCAGATTCGATCCCTGCTCCACCAGCGCCACCGCCTGTCCGGGCGATACCCATTCGTCTCCCTCGTGGAACCGGGCCGTGGGCAGGCGCCGCAGCCGGCCCGCGGCGGGGGAGACCACGAGCAAGAACCCGAATCCGGCCGCCGACTCACCCATCGAATCGGGGGCGATCTCGGAAGAGATGGGGCGTGGCTGGCTCTGCACCCTCACCGGCTCTCCTCGTCAGCGGGCGACCGCTGGCTGACGGATGCTGGCGGCTATCGCACCTCGGCGCCGGGGATCGCTCGACGAGCAAGCTTAGCAAGAACGTCTCCCGGCCCTGCCTCCAAGAACAACGAGATCCCGGTGTCGGCCATGGCGCGGAGCGAGGCGTCCCATCGCACCGGCGAGCTGAGATGGCGGGAGAGCAGGTCCCGGAGCACCAGGGGCTGCGTCGTCGGCTTCCCGCTGGCGTTGGGCACGATGGGGAAGGACGGCGAGCGGAACTGGATCTTCGAGATGGCTGCGCGGACCGGCTGCACTGCGGAGTCCATGAGCGGGGAATGGAACGCTCCCGCCACCTGGAGGCGGACGGCCTTCGCTCCCTTGCTGCGAGCCAGCT
>VAYG01000031.1 GCA_005885015.1 Actinomycetota bacterium
GAACTCCCCCCCAATGCGGACTCCCCAAGGCCCAAACCCATGGTCTTCCCAGATGCGCTCCTTGCCGACGATCCACTCCCCGATCTCCGCCTCACTCATTTCGCCGCCGGTGAGCGGCATATGGCGACGCACCCGCGGGTCGTTCACGAGCCTGGAAAGACTGGCCCTGTCAACCTCGGGGAGCCGAACGAGCTCGATGTCCGCGCTCGTCATCGGGGTCTGATAAGAAGAATGGCCTTAACCTGGCTGGCAAGGCAAGCAAGAGACCTACCCGAGAGCGGCGTGAAGGAAGGCCAGCGTCTCGGGCCAGATGGAAGGATCGGCGTCGAGACACTTGCGAGCGTGACAGTCCGAGCCAAAGACAGTATGAGTCTGTGCTGTTATGCCCCGGGCTGTGAGCGCGTCGTACATCTCGGCCGCGTCGCCAGGCGGCACGATTGGGTCCAACTCGCCGTTGGACATGTAAAAGGGGACGCTGGCAGCCGTGACGTGATACAGAGCCGAGGCGTCCTTCCAGGTCGCTCGGCACGTGGTTCGATCACAACCCAGGTACCTGGTCACGGCGCTGATAGCACCCGGGTCACGGAAGAAGAGCATGTCGTTGGGCCCCGACCACTCGGCGACGACCCGGATCGGCGCCCCGCCGGAGTTTGTCAGCATGGCGACCATGCCAGCGAGCTCGCCGCCAGCCGACGTTCCCACTGCCCCCACCCTGCTATGGGCACCAGTCCTTGCGATCCCTCCATACTGCGCGGCGTGTATCAATAGCCAGGGCTGAACCGCTTGTAGGTCTTGCACGGCGAACGGGTACGAAGGCGACCCGATGCAGAGCGCGCACCTGTCCGGCTTGAGGTCCAACTCGTAGTTGGGCACGAACACGGTGAAACCAGACGCCGCTATCGTCGCAGCGGTCCCGTCCCCCATCTGCGACTTGTCACCGACGGACCACCCGCCCCCGTGAACAAGAATGATGGACGGGGTGTATCTCGAGAGCCCCGACTCGTAGACATCGAGAGTGAGCGTCAGACCATGACTCGTTGTGAAGAATGGAACGTCGCGTACGACTCCGCTGAACGCCCAGGCTGATCTAACCGGGCCAAAGGTGACTGCAACGGTCAGAAGCCCCAGCAGAATCGCACGTGATCTCCTCACCGAGCGCCCCCAGATGCTCTCTTCACGGACGGAATCGCGAGACTACATTAGACGAGGTGATCGATGGTAGAAGAATCGCGAAACCCATAGTGCCGCCAAGCTGCATGCCATCCAGCTGGCGGGCCTGCTCCAGGGGTACCCGGGAGGCGGCCGGGAAACTTACCGTCCTACGGGTCGAGCTCCGGGTATCGCGTGTGACCCTCGACTTGGAGCCTGCACGGAGGGAAGGCCTAGCTGACTTCAGCGAGAGCCAAATTGTTCTGCCTCAGTTCGTGACTCACAGAGCATCGGTCTCCCGAGATCGCCGCCCTAGCGGGCGAGGAGGGTCCCATCCTTTCCCCCCGACGGTTTGTCCCCTGCGGCCGCGGATGGAATGCTTGGGCCGAGCCGGGCTCCTTCTCGGGCGGGCCCGGCCACGACGAAGGGGAGACGTTCGATGGATTCGGCGCTGTTCATCTGCTGGGGGGCCACCGCCCCGGGGCGGGAGCGGAGGGCCGTGGAGCTGTTCGGGGAGACGCTGCGGTTCCTGACCAGGCTGGTCCAGGACGGGAGGGTGGCCTCGGTGGAGCCCTTCTTCCTCCAGCCCCACGGGGGCGACCTGGAAGGCTTCTTCATCATGCGGGGCGACCGCGACGAATTGAGCAAGATCCGGGGCGAGGACGACTTCCAGCGCTACTCGGTTCGGGCCCAGGCGGTCGTCCAGAACTTCGGGGTGATCGAGGCCATCACCGGGGAGCAGCTCAACAAGCACATGATGTGGTTCACCGAAGCCGCCCGAGAGGTCGGCGGCCCGGGCTAAGGATCCCCGATCCCGTAGATCGCGCCGCCTCGGGTCCCCACGTAGATCCGGTCGTCCCACACTGCAGGGGTGGACTCGACGCAGCCGGAGAGCTGCACCCGCCACAGCTCGGTGGGGCGCCTGTGGGGGCTGGAGATGTCGAAGTCGTGCAAGACTCCGCTGCAGTCGCCAACCAGGATCTGGCCGTCGACGGGCACCGGCGACATCCACGTGGGGCCGGGGAGCTTCTTCCTCCACCAAACCTTGCCCGTCCGCTGGTCCACCGCAACCAGTGCCCCCGCGGTGTCCAACACGTAGACCATCCCGTTGTACAGCGCTGGCGTGGAGAGGATCCCTCCGTCCGGATTGAACCCGCCGATCTGCACGCTCCAGACGACCGGGTCGTTCGGCTTGCGGGGGTCGAGCTTCATCAGCGACCCCACCTGGTGGTCGCGCACCTGGGGACGGGTGGGGACGTTGAAGGACGCGTGGCGTCCCACGTAGAGATACCCCTGGTCGTCGATGGCGATCGAGGCATCCGTCTCATCGCCGTCCCAAAACCGGAAGACCCGCTCATAACGAGTGCCGCCCCGAAGGATGTCGCGGATGTCCCATCCCTGGACCAGGCCACCGGAGTTGCTGAAATAAACGACGCCGTCCCGAAAGGCGACGGAGTCCTCGATGGACACGTCCTTGTCGCCCAGGTCTTTGAACAGCTGGGCGTCGTAGCCGGGGACCAGCATCACGATCCTCGGGTCCACCTGGACCTTCCCGGCCATGTCGTAGTGGCGGTTCAGCCGCACCACGTAGAGCCAGGAGTTCTCCCCTCCCTCGATGAGGTAGTCCCCGAGCACCAGGGCCGACCCGTCCCAGTCGTCGTTCCACACCTTGTGAGGGACGTCTCGGTTGGCGTCGATGGACCACAGGACCGTGGGCTTGGGCCTGTCCAGCGCCACGATGCGGAACTTGTTGTCGCGGGATCCCGCGTAGTAGAGCGGATAGCCATCGGGATCCGAGGTGGCCGATCCCTTGGCCAGGTCCCCGGTGACCAGGTCCGGCCGGAGCCGCGCGCCGGTCCGGCCGTTCAGGAAGTGGTAGTGGCCGTCGTAAGCGCCGATCCGGACCTCGATCCTTCCGTCCTTCCGGGCGATCACGTTCGGTTGACCGGTCCATCCCGTCCCGCACCAGACCTTGGTCACCCCCAGGTTGTTGGAGCGGCTGCACAGCCCACCGCTGGCCGGATAGCGCCACAGGACCTTGGGATGCTTCGGCAGCGGCCCCTCGCCGTAGTACGTACGGCTGGCGTTCCCGCGGAAGGTCGTGATGCCCGGAAACGTCGTGTTGATGGGGCCGGCCGTGACGGGCGTACCTATTGGTTGGGTCGCGGGAGACGCCCTGGACGATGGAGCCGAGGAATGACCGGGGCTCGGACGCCCGGCCGGCGAGCCCGCGCCCCGGGGCTTGCCCTTGTCGAACAGCGAGCCGACCACACCCGATCGCCACACCAGGGCCACCACGGTGAGCAGCAACAGGAGGGCGACCAATCGCCGGAAGCCGTACCGAGGCCGCCGGCGGTGGTTGGGAGGCTGGGGACGAGGTGGTGCCTGAAGGAGCTGGCTCACCGCGGCCCTCGGCGAGGTCGGGGCGTCGTCATCTGGCCCGCCATCGTACGGGGCGAGGGCTCCGGGAGAAACCTCATCCGGAACTCCCGTGCTGCTGGTTCCACAGGAATTCGCGAAGGGTGAGGCCCGAGGCGTGCACGGCCTCGGCCACGTCCCGCCCGAGGTACCGGTAATGCCAGGGCTCGTGGGCGTAGCAGGTCACGCCGGTTTTTCCCTGCGGATAACTCTGGACGAAGCCGAACCGGTAGGCGTTCTCAAAGATCCATCGACCCGTCGGCGTGGAATCCCAGCCCGCGTCGACGTCGGGCTGGCCGGAGGTCTTGAAGTCGACCGCGGTGCCGAGCTGATGCTCCGAGTGGCCCGGCTGCGCCGTCTTGCGACGGGCGGCTCGAAGGCCGAGGTGGGCCTTGCGCCGCTCGAACAACGATGCCTGCTGGACGTAGCTCCGATAGGCCGCCACCAGGTCGATGGGATGGCCGGCGGCCGCCGCGGCCTCGCGCAGGGCGCCCAGATTCGCGATCACCAGGGCCCGGATCCGAAGCGTGCTCTTCCCCACGAACCCGGCCTTCGCCACCGACACGAGATGAGGAGGCACGTAGGTGGAAGGCAGACGGAACTCCGTGTCTACCAGCGTGCTAGCCCAGTCGTCGGGAAGAGCGCGCTCGGCAGGCCGGTTCCCGTACGCGCAGGCGGGAGCGAGGGCGAAGCCCGGCGAGGGCGATGGACCTGGTCCGGTGGCCCCGCCCGAGGGGGAGGGAGGATGTTTCACCGATGACCCCAGGGCGTCGACGACAACGGCGCCCAGCCGCCAGAACGAATACGCCACCACGACCACGATGGTCAGCGCGAGCAGCCGGCGTAGCGTGTAGTTCGGTCGCCCCCGTCCGACCCTGACCCGGCCCCCCGCTCCCATCGGGGCCACAGGATAGTTGTCGGGCCCCGCCAGAGCCGACCCGGCTTGGCTTCTGGCATGGATCAGCGAACAATCAAGCCATGCGCATCGAGCTGGTGCGCGGCGACATCACCGAGCAGGCCGTCGACGCCATCGTCAACGCGGCGAACTCGAGCCTCCTGGGCGGAGGCGGAGTGGACGGCGCCATCCATCGACGCGGCGGGCCCGAGATCCTGGCGGAGTGCAAGAGGATCCGCGCCGAGCACTATCCGGAAGGCCTACCAACGGGGAAGGCGGTGGCCACGAGGGGCGGGCGACTCCCGGCCAGGTGGGTCATCCACACCGTCGGCCCCGTCTACGCCAAGTCGGAGGATCGCTCCCATCTCCTGGCGAGCTGCCACACCGAGGCGCTCGCGGTGGCGGACTCGCTGGGAGCCCGGAGCGTGGCGTTCCCCGCCATCTCGACCGGCGTGTACGGGTATCCGCTCGCCGAGGCCGCGGCCGTGGCCGTCGCCGCGGTCCGCGGCGCCCAGACCGAGGTGCACGAGGTCCGGTTCGTGCTGTTCGACGAGGAAGCGAACGCCGCCTTCCAGCGAGCCCTGGGAGGAAGCTAGAACTTCGGCTTCCCTGGAGGAGCCGCCGCCAGGAACTCCAGCAGCGTCTCGAGCGTGGGACGGGTCGCCTCGAACTGCGGAACGTGCCCAACCTGCGGGAGCGCGACGTAGGTGGCATTGGCCAGGTGCTGGGCCAGCCGGATGCCCAGCCGCGGCGGGACGATCCGGTCGTTCTCTCCGAACAGGACCAGCGCGGGATGGTTGATCTTCCGCAGCGAGCGGTAGAAGGGTTCGGGCCGTTCGGTCACGATGTGCCGCAGCGAGGAGAAGAACGCCATCCGCGCCACGGGGTCGCGGTAGATCCGGATGAACTCCTCGGCCGCGGCAGCGTAGGCGGAGGGAGGCAGCCGCTGCGGGTCGGCGAAGAGCCGGCGGATCGCCACCCGCATCCATCGTTCGCGCAGGGGGAAGGGGATGGCGCCCAGCTCCGTGGGAACCACCCGGGTGAAGCCCATGAGGTATCGCCAGCGAAAGCCCGGTACCGACGGGGCGAGGAGCGCCAGCGCGGTCACGCGGCCCGGGGACCGGACGGCGAGCTCGAGGGCGATCCGACCCCCGAGGGAGTTCCCGATCAGCACCGCCCGCGTCACGCCGAGCTGGTCCAGGAGACCCCGCACCGCCCGGGCGTAGAAGCGGGGCGAATAGTCGGCGCGAGGCTTGTCCGAATCGCCGTGGCCGGGAAGGTCCGGGACGATCACCCGGTGGCCCTCGGAGAGGCCGGGGAGCAGCGGCAACCAGGTGATCTTCGTTCCGCCCAGGCCGTGAAGGAGGACCACCGGATGCCCCCGGCCGAGGACGTACGACGAGAGTCGGACCCCGCCGGCCACGACCTCCACGTGGTCGAGGTCGCCGATTCGCCTGGGCCGCCGGTACGGCCGGAAGAGCGTCTGGAGCCGAACCGCCAGGTCGAGGTTGCCGGTCGCCCTCAGGCGGCGCTCGAGGAATGCTTGGCCGCCGCCGATGAGGCCCTCGTCGATGGCGATCCACGTGGCCGGTTCCGTGGTGATGACGGTCTGCGGGGCGACGCTCGCCCCCTCCTGGACCGTACAGGCGTGGTCGGCCACCCTGATGGCGAAGCGCTGCCGCCCCACCCGCAGCTCCCATTCGGCAGCCAGCCCGTTCGCCGACTCCTGCCGGAATCTCCTCGGCAGGCTCCGGACTCGCGCCCGTACCAGCTCCGGGCTGGGCGCGGCCCGGCCTGATCGACTTGCCATCAAGCGGTCAATCTACCCCGGGGGGGGCCTCCAGATGGAGCCGATCCGCGATATTGAGGTCCAGGCTCGCAGCGAATAACCTTGCCAGCGCCCACCCGAATCCTTGGAGCGCCCGATGCGTGAGCCGAGGCCGAGCCCATGAGACAGAGGAACCTGGTCTTGATCCTTGCCCGCGATCTGGCGGACAAGCTCGCCTCGGCCGCGTTCATCGTGGATGCGGAAGGCGCGCTCGTCTACTTCAACGAGCGGTGTGGAGAGATCCTGGGCACCACCTTCGCCGAGGCCGGCCCCATGCCGATGGACGTTTGGACGAAGGACTTCTTCCCCACCGACTTCGAGGGGCGGCCCATGCCTCCGGACGACCTGCCACTCGTGCAAGCCTTGCGACACCACAAGCCGGTGCACAAGACGTTTCGCATCCATGGGGTCGACGGATCCCCCCGAAACATCGCGGTCACCGCCCTCCCCCTCTTCGCCCACCAGGCCGAATGCGTCGGGGGGATGGCCCTGTTCTGGGAACACGACCAGATCGGCGGAGGGGGCTCCTAGCGTTGCACGCGAAGATCTGGGGATGCCGGGGCTCCCTGGCCGCGCCGGGGCCGGAGACCGTTCGGTACGGCGGCAACACCTCGTGCGTGGAGCTCCGTCCGGAAGACGGGCGGCTGATGATCATCGACGCCGGCACCGGGATCCGGAACCTGGGCGTGGGCCTGGGACGCGACTATCCGGCTCGCATCGATCTGCTCCTCTCCCACCTGCATCTCGATCACATCGAGGGACTCGGCTTCTTCACCCCCATCTGGGATGCGAACTGCGAGGTCCACGTGTGGGGTCCGCCGTCGCCCGGCCACTCGTTGAGAGACCGCGTGGCTGCGTACTTCTCTCCGCCCCTCTTCCCGGTCCACCTGGACGAGGTCCCCGCCCACCTGGTCTTCCACGACGTCCCGGAGACGGACTGGGAGCTGGGCCCCGTCCGCGTCCGGGGAGAGCTGGTCAAACACCCGGGCCCCACGATGGGCTACCGGCTCGAAGAGGACGGCAAGGTCCTCACCTACATCTCCGATCACGAGCCCGCCCTCGGCGTGGACCTGGAGACGATCCAGCCCGATTGGATCTCCGGCTACAGCCTGGCCGAACGAGCCGACGTCCTCCTCCACGACGCCCAGTACACGGAGGAGGAGTATCCGCAGCGGGTCGGGTGGGGGCACTCCAGCATCGCCCACACCATGACCTTCGCCCTGATCGCCAAGGTCCAGCGCGTCTTCATGTTCCACCACGATCCCCTGCACTCCGACGCCCAGCTCGAGGCCATGCTGGTGCGAGCCCGCGAGCTGTGGGGTTCGGATCGGGACGGTCTGGCCCTCTCCTTCGAGGGGATGCAGATCGACGTTTCCTGAGGGCTGCGCCCGTGTCCTAGACTCCGGGCGTCGTGCTCCTGGACAAGAAGCGGATCCTGGTCACCGGCGTGCTCACCCCACAGAGCATCGCCTTCAGCGTCGCCCGGATCGCCCAGGAACAGGGGGCCCAGGTCGTCCTGACCAGCTTCGGGAAGGCCATGGGCCTGACGGAGAAGTCCGCGCGGCGTCTCCCCGACCCGCCGCCGGTGCTGGAGATGGACGCCAACGACTCTGAGCAGATCGACGGGGTGAGGAACGAACTCGAGTCGATGTGGGGAGGGATGGACGGGCTCCTCCACGCCATCGCCTTCGCGCCCGACGACGCCCTCGGCGGCGCCTTCCTCCAGACCCCGTGGGAGAGTGCCGCGATCGCCCTTCGCACCAGCGCGTACTCGCTGAAGGCCATCGCCGTCGGCCTGCTTCCGTTGATGAAGGACGGCGGGTCCATCGTGAGCCTCGACTTCGACGCCTCCGTGGCCTGGCCCATCTACGACTGGATGGGGGTGAGCAAGGCCGCCCTCGAGGCGATCACCCGATACCTTGCCCGCTACCTCGGGCCGCACGGTGTCCGGGTGAACTGCGTGTCGGCCGGTCCGCTCCGGACGATGGCGGCCAAGAGCATCCCCGGCTTCGACGCGCTGGCGTCGTCGTGGGGAAAACGGGCCCCGCTCGGCTGGGACGTCCACGACCCCGAGCCCGTGGCCACGACCGTGGCCTTCCTGCTCTCTGACTGGGCGAAGGGGATCACGGCCGAGATCGTGCACGTTGATGGCGGATACCACGCCATCGGCGCCGAGCTGACGCAGGCCGACGAGCCCGGGTAGTCGCTAGGCCTCGACCGAGGTCCGAACTACGGTGGTCAGGTCGTGCGTGGCCCCGATGCCCTGGCCGAAGGAGCCGACGAATCCCACGATGTCGTGGTCGGTCCACATGCACAGGCTGCCCGGAGGCACGCCCATGACCCGGGCACATACGAAGGTGGCTTCGCCGGTGGCGTCCGTGGTCTTCGAGTTCAGGTCGATCCGGGCGGCCCCTCCTCGCTGGAAGCCGTCGGCGAAGGCCGCGAACACCGAGTCGGGGGTCTCGCCGCCCTCCAGGCGATGCTCGAACGCCGCGACGAAGAACCGCGGAGTCCCGGCATCCCCGTAGAAGGCTGCCTTCCCGGTCGTCCCGTTCTGCGCCGCGATGTGCTCCAGCGACTCGACGGACCGGGCCAGGGCGGGGGCCTCCACCTGCTGGGCGCCGGCGATGGCATCCGGGATGTGGATGTGTTTCCTGGTCAGGCGATCCATCACGGCCTTGCCGCCAGCAAGGGCGACCAGGGCGGCCACGATCGCGACGAGCGCGTAGCGAACGAAGGGCTTCTTCGCGGCCGGTATGTTCTGCGGGAGCGTCGAGAACGACAGGCTGCGGTAGGGGCTGGAGCTCGGCGGGACGCCCGGCGTGACCGCGCTGGCGTGGAGCTTGTGGGTCTCGAAGGGATAGAAGCACCGCCAGCAGAACGTCGCGCTTCCGGGGTTCTTCGTTCCGCACTGAATGCACATCTGATCGGGCAGGGAGGGGGGCGGGGGCGGGGCGGGGGCGGGCGGGGCGCTACCTGCCGAAACAGGCTCTCCTCGCGGGTCGGGCGTGGAAATGGCGAAACCTCCGTTCGGCTCGGGTCCAACTCATTGCATCGGGCGAATCCCGGGAGGGTTGAGCGCCGCTATCTCTTTGACATCGTTGTTGCCAACAGTCGAAGCCCTACGACGAGTTCGGCTTCGGTCTCTCGTTCGGACCCGGGTCCCTCCCGGCCCGCCTTCCCGGAAGACGTTCCGGTTAATCCAGCCGGACCTCGATCAGGATGAGCTCGCTCGCCTCGCGCGCCTCCAGGGTGACCTCGGGTTCGTCCCAGAACTTGGCCGCGTCGCCCGTGGCCAGCTCGCCGCCGTTCAGGCGAACCGACCCGCCGATGAGGTACAGGTAGCCGCCCATCCCGTGGTCGAACTTTTGGGAGACGGACGAGCCCGTCGGCAGCGAGGACACGTACACTCTGGCGTCCTGATGCACCAGCACCCCGTCGCCTCCGTCCGGTGAGATGACCCTCAGGAGGCGACCCGTCCGGTCCCCCTTCGTGAACGCTTTCTGCTCAACGGAGGGCTCGAGCCCCCGCTCACGCGGCATGATCCACAACTGGATGAACCGCATCGGCTCCGTGTCCGAGGCGTTCTGCTCCGAGTGCCACGCGCCGCTGCCCAGCGTCATCCGTTGCACCGAGCCCGCGGGCAACACGGGGTAGTCATCGCCCTTCAGGCTGTCGGCATGTTGGAACTGTCCCTCCACCACGTACGTGATCCCTTCGATGTCCCGGTGCGGATGCATGGGCCAGGCCACCCCCGGGACGAGCCGGTCGTCGTTGAACACCCGCAGCGAGCCGAACTGCATCCACGCCAGGTCGCGGTACTCGTCGAAGGAGAAGTGCCACCGGGCATGGAACCAGCCGCCCTCCTTCTCGTAGATCTCGCTGTCACGCCTGATCTGGATCATCGATCCTCCTTGCTCCCGACAGCGCCCGCATCGCGACTTCCCGTTCGACCGCGAGCTTGCCGATCGAGTCCTTGCTCAGTCTCACGGAGCCGTACCGAACCTCCTCGTACGCGCGGGTCAGCGAGGTGAACCCCGGGGCGCACTCCGGGAACCATCGTCTCACCGTGCTCAGGAATTCCCCAGGCGTGCGAGAGGGGGGCTTCGGCAGTCCCAGCCGCTCCAGAGCGAGGAGAGCCTCGGCGTACCACCGCCGGACGGTGTCCGCGGGGAGTTCGCGCTTGATCCGAGGGACTCGCACCCGGCGCCTCCGTCCCACCGGCGCCCGAAGGGGCTCGGGTTCCGGCTCTGGGGCGGGCTCCTCGGTCCCGCCGAGTGACCGCCAGCGGCGCGGGATCGCTCGCAGCAACACGACGACCACCGTCACGAAAAGCACCAGGCCGATGATCCGGTCGACCTGGGAAAGGCCGGGCTTGCCAGCCTCTGTCGGCGGCCTGGCGGACTGGATGTGCTGAGCCACCCGATGGAACACGTCGGAGAGCTGGAGCCGGGCGAACAGCCACGCCAGCGGCCGGAGCAGCACTTCGGCGACGACGAAGCCCATCCCCAGGATGATCCAGGCGACCCCGTTGAGCACGAAACCGCCCGAGAGCTCGAACGCGCCGCCCGGGGACCCCAGGGAGACCGTCACGCCGAGGACCACCGAGAGCAGGGCAAGAAGGACGACGAGGTTTCGGACCGGGCGGGCCACCCGGTCGCGGGCGGCCGCGACCGCGGGCCGGTTGCCGATCCACAGGCTCCCGGCCCGCGAGGCCAGCGAGCCCACGAAGAACACGGCAACGATGGTCGGGAGGAGGCGACCCTCGGGACTGCTCCGGGGGAGCGCGAGGATCTCGATGAACAGCACTGTCGCTCCCAGTCCGAACGAGAGACTGACCGGGTCCCGCCAGGTCCGCACGGCGAGCATGCCTACCCGGAACGCCGCGATGAGCCACAGGACCACCGCGGTCCCGATCGCCGCGAGGCTCCCCTTCCCGGCCGCCCCTTGGAAGACCCCCAGCCCTACAGCCGCCATGGGGACGACGAACCGAGTGACCGGAGCCGTGCGGTAAGCGGTGGCCAGGAGGACTCCGGCCACGAAGACGAACGTGAACACGGCAAAGTCGGTTCGTGCGCCGGCCGTGGCACCGACGGACAGCCCGACCTCGTCGTGGAACGCGGCGAAGAGCAGGCCGCTCTCGGCCAGCGCGGCCAGGCCTGCCGGCAGCAATTCGGCCCGAGGGACCGC
Source organism: Actinomycetota bacterium (assembly GCA_005885015.1). Classification (GTDB taxonomy): domain Bacteria; phylum Actinomycetota; class UBA4738; order UBA4738; family UBA4738; genus AC-52. The sequence goes on from VAYG01000031.1 coordinate 11,481, forward strand.
CTTCATCGCAACACCGCTTCGATCGGGGAAAGGTGCACGACCTGGGTGCCCCGCCCTCTGAGCGCGGCCATCTCGTGCCGCAGCCATCGGCCGGGGCGGGGCGAGAGCACCACGGCCGTCGTCCCCTTGCCCAGCCCCCGCCCGATCTCTCGCATGACGGGAGCGAGGTCCGATGTGGGATCGCCCGGCATCCGGGCCAGCGCGGCGAACAGCGCCGCCTCGTGGCCGGGGGCGGAGGAGGGAGGCACGCGGAGCGGACCCCTCCCCTTGGTCAGGTGGGTGTTCGCCACCATGCCCACGCGCCAGCCCGATCCGATCGCCTGGCGGGCGAGGAACGTGGCCCACCCGATGGTGTCCTCGGCGATCTCGGGGAAGATCGAGTCCCAGAACGGTTCGCCCGCCGCCAGATCGAGGACCAGCAGCACGTCGGCGGTGCGCGTCGGTTCGAACAGCTTCGTCTGGAGTCCGCCGGCGTGCCCGGTGAGCTTCCAGTGGATGCGGTTCATGGGATCGCCGGACTCGTAGGGACGCACGCCGGCAAAGCGCTCCCGCGACTCGAAGATGCGCAGGGCCTGGGCCGGCTGACCGAAGGGCAGGCGTCGCAGCACGGACATCGGGATGGTGATGCGGGGCTCCGGCATCACCAGGAGGACCGCCTCGGCCCTGAGCTCGCGCTCCAGGGGGGCGAGGTCGAACGGATCGATCACCTCCACCCGGATCCGCTCGAGCCAGAACTCCCCCCGCCTCCGCAGACGGATATGGAAGTCCAGGATGGCCTCGGAGCGGCCCGGGATCGACAGGCGGCGCTGGAAGCCGCGCATGGTCGGCGATCCGCCCTCCCCGGGTTGGAGGCCCGGAGGCAGCCACACGGCCAGGCGAACCAGGGGGAGCGGCAGCGGCTTGCCGTTCGCCACCGTGACCCGCAGCGTCACTTCCTCCCCGAGGAAGGCCCGGCCGGGAAGGAAGCGGGCGGAGATGCGCACGCCGCGCCAGGCCAACCGGGACCACGCGGCCAACCCCCCCGCCGTGACGGCGATGGCCACCGACCACAGGAGGAGGGCCGTCCGCCCGGTCGCCACCGCGATCAGTCCCGTGACCGTGACCAGGAGGAGGAGTGCCCCGCGCCGATCGGCGGTGTCCGTACTCTGGCCTCCCTCCGACACCCGAACCCGGGCGGGCCTACGCCCCCTGGAACTCGACCGGGACGGGGACGCCTTCCACGATTTCCTCGAGGACATCGTCGACGCGGCGGTCCCGGATCCTCGCGTCGGTCGTGAGCACGTCGTCGGGCAGCACGAAGTCCCGTCCGAACAGCACCGCCCGGCCCCGGGCCGCGTCCCCCATGTGCTCGATCGCCCGGGGGCTCGCCCCGACCTGCACGTCCGGGTGGACTCTGGTGGCTCGAGCCATGGCCACGATGTAGTGGCGAACCGGCTCCTCGAGGCGAACCCGGTCGACCATTCCCCGGAGCTCGGCGAGGCCTGGGGCGTCGGGAAGCGGGGCCGAGGACAGGGTCCGTCCTGCTCGTCCCACGGTCAGGATCCGCTCCTCCTCCTCCGCCTCCGGATAGCCCATCCGTACGCGGAGGATGAACCGGTCCAGCTGCGCCTCCGGCAGCGGGAACGTTCCCTCCAGCTCGACGGGGTTCTGCGTGGCCAGAACGAAGAACGGATCGGGGAGCGGGTAGGTCATCCCGTCGACGGTCACCTGTCGCTCCTGCATGGCCTCGAGGAGGGCCGCCTGAGTCTTCGGCGTGGCCCGGTTGATCTCGTCGGCCAGGAGCACCTCGGTGAAGATGGGACCGGGACGGAACTCGAACTCCTGGGTCCTCAGGTTCAGGACGGACGTACCGGTGATGTCGGAGGGCATGAGGTCGGGCGTGAACTGGACCCGCGAGAACCGCAGCCCGAGAAGCCCGGCCAGCATGCGGATCAGGGTCGTCTTCCCCACGCCGGGGACGTCGTCGATCAGGACGTGAGCGTCGGTGAGGATGCCGACCAGCACCAGCCGCACGGGCTCCCTGACCCCGAACAGGCGTCCGTCGATACGATCGCACAGCGACTGGATGAAGGTCCGGGCATCCTCAAGCCCGCTCATGCGATCAGGATAACCGCGTGGCCTGATCGGGCTCGCTTCGACCGGCCGGCCGCCCGGATCGTCAGAGGTGGAAGTGCCCGACCCTCAGTGCCACCGCCGCCATCGCCCCGGCCACGAGGGCACTCACCAGCACAACGTACAGGATCAGCTGCATCGCGGCGACCACCCGGGATCGCCATCGCACCCGCCCAGCGCCCGTGCGGTGATTGCCGAATCCCCCGTCCGTGGGCGCAAACGTCCTGGAGCCCGAGCGAAGCGCCCGCCGCTCTGTCTGCCGGTCCCACCAGTGGCGAACTCGGTCACGGACGGAGGCGGGCACGCCGCGAGCGACCGACGTGCCGGCGGCCACGGCTCGCGACAGTCTCACCCGAAACGGTACGGTCTCCCCCCGCTGCTCCTGAGAGATCAGCGAAACGACCAGCCAGCTGACCGCGGCGATGACGAGACCGACCCAGATCATGATTCGGTGAAAGGATTCCCCGAGATGCCCGCGGTCATGCACCCAGGCCCGGAATCGGCAGGACTTCCGTGGGGACCAGCCCGGTGACGTCGACCCCTCGGCGCACCAGGTCCCTGACCATCCGAGAGGAGACGGACGCCACGTCCCTTCCGACGTCCAGGCCGGACAGCTTCTCCAGCCACGGGCGATTCTCGGGAGCGCCCAGCGCCCGGGCCACCGTCTCCTCATCTCCCTCTCGCAGGGCGTAGAGAACCTCGGCCTGGTCGAAGAGCCGTCGGAGGCTGCGGTCGCGGTCCCCGTACCACTTCGGGTCGAGGAGCTGGAGAACCTTGTCCGATCCCATCAGGACCATGAGCCGGGCGGTGGGGAATCGCTCTCGCGCCGC
>VAYG01000153.1:0-5953 GCA_005885015.1 Actinomycetota bacterium
CGGTGATCAGCCGGCTCCACAGGATCTCCAGCGTGACGGGGTCGAGCCCCTGCTGCGCGCTCATGGGGTTTCCACCACGATGCTGCCCGATCGATCGACCCTCCCACGTCCCCCGGGGCCGATGACCACGGTGGAGTCGCGTTCCTCGACCACGACTGGTCCTTCGATGGCGTCGTCCGGGGCCAGTCGGTAGCGGTCCAGCACGTCCGTCTGGACGAAGCCGGTCTCCGGGAACCAGACGCGCCGCGAGCCTTTCCGGGCGTCGCCGCCTCCACCGTTGCGGATGTCCGCGTCCAGCCCAGGCTCGGGCCCGAGGACCCGAACCCGCCACGTCATCACCTCGGTCTCCACCCCCGGCGGTCTCCGCCCGTAGAGCGACGTGTACGTCTCCTCGAACGCCGCCTCCACCCGGCGGGACGGGTCCCGCCCCAGATCGGCTCCCAGCTCCACCGGGACCGACTCACCCTGGCCGCGGTGGCGGACGTCCGCCCCCAACGCCACCTGGATGGCTTCCGGCGAGACGCCGCTTCGGGCCAGCTCGCGGCGACCCTCCCGGACCAGGGCCGCGACGGCCCGACGAACCTCGCTCCACCGGACCTCGGCGAGCCGTTGGGGGAGGCTTCGGGCCACCTCGAATCCCGGCGGGGCGGTGAGCATGCCGAAGGCCGAGGCCACGCCGGCGCTCGGGGGAAAGAGCAGCATGCGGATGCCCAGGGCCCGGGCCACGCCCCAGGCATGCACGGGCCCCGCACCTCCGGTCGCCACCAGGGTGAACCGACGGAGGTCTCGCCCTCGCTCGATCGCGTGCATCCGTGCTGCGCCGGCCATATTCTCGTTCACCACCCGATGGATGGCCGCGGCCGCCTCGTCCGTCCCCAGGCCCAGTGCCGATCCCAGCCGTCCCACGGCTTCGCGCGCGGCGCGAGGGTCGAGTCGCATCCGTCCCCCCAGGAAGAACGCCGGGTCCACGTACCCGAGCAGCAGGTCGGCGTCCGTGACCGCCGGCTCGGTCCCCCCGAGCCCGTAGCAGGCCGGGCCCGGATCCGCCCCGGCGCTCTCCGGTCCCACCTTCGGCAGCCGGAAGGGCCCGGCCCGGGCGATACTGCCGCCTCCCGCGCCGACCTCGATGAGGTCGATGACCGGGACCCCGAGCGGAAGCCCGCTGCCCTTGGTGAACCGGTGGACCCGGGCCGCCTCCACCTCCCGGGCCACCATCGGCCGGCCGCCCTCGATGAGGCAGACCTTCGCCGTGGTTCCTCCCATGTCGAAAGCGAGCACGTCGCGCCGCCCCGACCGGCCTGCCCAGAACGCGGCCGACAGCGCCCCCGCCGCCGGGCCCGACTCCAGGAGACGCACGGGGTAGCGCCCTGCGGTGGCCGCCGCCACCAGCCCGCCGCCACCGGTGCTGAGCATCACCCGGAGGGGCCCGGAGAGCCCGAGGCCCTCCATGCGCTTCTCCAGCAGCTCGAGATACCTGCCCACGAGCGGAAGCACGTAGGCGTTGGCCACGGTGGTCGAGGACCGGACGAACTCTCCGACCTCGGGGGCGACCTCGCTCGACAACGAGACGGGCACGTCCGGGACGGCCGTGCGGAGCTCGTCCCCGATGACTCGCTCGTGGTCGTCCCGCCGGTAGGAGTGAAGGAGGCAGACTGCCACCGCCTCGACCCCGGCCCGGCGCAGCCTCCCGGCCACCCGCCGCACCTCGTCGCGATCGAGGGCCCGGTCCACATCGCCGCCCGCCAGGACGCGTTCGTCCACCTCGAACCGGAGCCGCCGAGGGACCAGCGGCTCCGGCATGTCCAGGAACAGGTCGTAGAGGTCGAAGCGGAGTTCCCGGCGGATGCCCAGCACGTCGCGGAATCCTTTCGTCGTGATGAGGGCGGTGACCGCTCCGTTGCGTTCGATCAGCGCGTTGGCCACCAGCGTGGTGCCGTGGACGACCTCGCCGACCTCTTCACGCGGGANNNNCAGCTTCTCGCTGGCCGCCACCCGGCCCGATCGGAGGAGGACCAGGTCGGTGAAGGTCCCGCCGATGTCGACGGCGATGCGGGCGGACCGAGGCCCGTGCCTCCGCGTCCCCCCAGTCGCCTTCACGCTCCGCCTCACCGGGTCTTTCTACCGGATGGCAGGGCTCATCGCTCCCCGCGGTTCGCTACGATGCCGGGGATGGACCTCCTCGTGGAGTTCTTTCGGCACAACGCCATGATGAATGGGCGGCTGCTCGACGCGTGCCGCCAGCTCTCGCCCGCGCAGCTCGGGGCCACGGCCACGGGAACGTACGGAAGCATCGGTGCGACCCTCGTCCACATCGCCAACGCCCAGGAGGGGTACGCGGCGAGGTTCTTGGGCACCGAACGGCCCGAGCGGCTCGAGGAGGACCCGTTCCCGGGATTCGAGGCTTTGGCGGAGCGGTTCGCCCACGGCGACGCCCGGCTCGAGGAGTCGGCCACGCAGGTCGCGGAGGAGCGCGAGGTCGAGGTGATCGGCGATGACCCGCCTGGCACGTGGCGCATGCCCGGGTCGCTGCTCCTGCTCCAGGCGGTCAACCACGGCACCGAACACCGCTCGCAGGTGGCCACCATCCTCACCCAGCTCGGCATCCAGCCGCCCGAGATGGACGGCTGGACCTACTTCTTGGATATCGGCCATATGGTCGAGGTCTGACCAGCCGCGCTCGTGTTGCCGGACCCGCGCCTCGCCTGGCGGAACGACGCCGAAGGCGCTCGTGAAGGCGCTGATCGAGTCGTCAACCACCTGAAGGGGCGGGACCGATGACAACGTGGACGAACGACGAACTCGACAGGATCGCGGCTGCGGACGAGCTGGAGTTGTCTTCCGTAGGACAGCACGGCAGCTTGCGGATGCCGGTGACGATCTGGGTCGTCCGCCATGGCGACGACCTCTTCGTCCGCTCCGTGCGCGGGCGCACCTCGAGCTGGTTCCGGGGGACCCAGGATCGCCACGAGGGCCACATCCGCGCGGGCGGCATCGACAAGAACGTCGTGTTCGTCGAAGCCGACGAGGATGTCAATGACGAGATCGACGCCGCGTATCTCGCGAAGTACGACCGCTACCCAGATCGCTACGTCACGCCCATGACCCGCCCGGAGGCGCGAGCCACGACGTTGAAGCTGGTGCCACGAGCGCCAAGCTCTTAGATGGACGCGTGTGACAGGCCCGACGCGTGACCGAGGTAGTCCCACCTCTGTCATTCCCCAGAGAAGATTGACGTTTCTCGATCAATACTCTATCGTTCTGCATCGAACAACGTCGATGGAGGTGGTGTGATGGCAAGGCTACTCCAAGAGATCGAGCCAGCACCCGTCGCGTGCTGCACCCCTGTGGTGAGTCCAGATATCAGCTCCGACCAGGCCCAGACTCTCGCGGCGATCTTCAAGGCCCTCGCCGATCAGCACCGCGTGCGGATCGTCAACCTCCTGGCCAACGCCCCCGAGCCGGTCTGCGTCTGCGACTTCATGCCCCAGCTTGGTCTCGCCCAGGGCACCGTGAGTTTCCACCTGAAGAAGCTCCTCGCCGTCGGCTTGCTGGAGCGCGAACAAAGAGGCACGTGGGCCTACTACTCGCTCAAACGTGACGCCCTGAACCGTCTAGCCGACGTCTTCACGATGAAGGAGGCTGTGGCATGAGCACCGAGACAGATGTTCGCAATGAAGTGCGGGCCCGATACGCCGAGGCCGCGACGGCCGTTTCGACCGGCGCAGGTGCCGCGTGCGACTGCTGCCACCCCGGATCGACCTGCGCCGAAGAGGGACACGCTTTCGGTCCTGAGATGTACGACTCACTGAGCGACGAGCAGCCTGGGTTGTGGGAACCCAACGGCCGTGGCGGATCTTCGCCTTGGGGAGACGGTTCTCGACCTCGGCTCGGGCGGAGGCATCGATGTACTCCTCTCGGCCAAGCGAGTGGGACCTGAAGGGAAGGTGTGCGGCCTGGACATGACTGAGGAGATGCTCGCCTTGGCGATGGCGAACCGGGATCGGGCCGGGGCGACGAATGTGGAGTTCCTCAAGGGCTACATCGAGGACATTCCGCTGCCCGCGAGCTCCGTCGACGTGATCATTTCCAACTGCGTGATCAACCTGGCCATCGACAAGCCGCGCGTGTTCGCCGAGATGCACCGTGTCCTGCGGGCCGGAGGACGTATCGGCGTCGCTGACGTCGTGGCGGCCAACGATCTGAGCCCGGCGGATCGCGCAGAGAGAGGCTCTTACGTCGGATGCATCGCGGGCGCGCTCTCGTTCCAGGAGTACGAGGAGGGCCTTCGGCAGGCCGGGTTCGAGGAGATCTCTATCACCTCGACCGACGAGCCCATGCCCGGAATCTTCTCGGCGATCGTGAAGGCCAGGAAGAGGTCCGGGATTCGGGCGCGGACGGCCCTCAGTCCCCAGCTCCCGATGGTCCAAAAGTCCTGCTGCTGACGCGACGGTCATCGATGGTCCGATCACTGAGCCGCCGAGCGCTGGCGGAGTTCATCGGGACGGGCCTGCTCGTCACTGCCGTCGTGGGGTCCGGCATCGCTGCGGCTCGACTGAGCCCAGGCAATCTTGGACTCGAGCTGTTCGAGAACGCGGCCGCCACCGGTGCCGCGCTCGTGGCGATCATCCTGGCCGTCGGTCCCGTATCGGGGGCGCACCTCAACCCCATCATCACCCTGGTCGATCGCGCCTTCGGGGGCAGCACGTCGAGAGATGCAATCGCGTATCTCGGCGCGCAGTTCGCCGGCGCATCGGTCGGCGCGATCGTCGCAAACTCGATGTTCGGTCTGGGCGCGATCGAGATCTCCCAACACGCGCGAAGCGGCGGCGGCCTGTGGGTGGGCGAAGGGGTCGCGACCTTCGGCCTTCTGCTTGTGGTGTTCGGACTCGTCCGATCGCACCGCACCGGCGTGGCGCCTCTTGCGGTCGGCGCCTACATCGGGGCTGCATACTTCTTCACTTCCTCCACCAGCTTCGCCAATCCAGCGGTTACGGTGGCTCGGACCTTGTCCGACACGTTCTCCGGCATTGCGCCGTCGTCGGTTCTGGCGTTCGTCGTGTTCCAACTGATCGGAGGAGCCATCGCCGCAGGCACCATCGGTGTGCTCTACCCCGATCCCAGTCGCTCCGCCAGAGATGTACTCGTTCCTCATGAGACATCCGCGTCCGCCATACAGCCAGAGGAAGTTCCATGAACGACCCGTCGCTGAGAGGTTCGTTAGGGAGCGTCTTCGCGCTCTCGCTCATGTCGAAGGGAGAGTCATGAAGGAGAAGCCCGAAGTGCTGTTCGTGTGCGTCCACAACGCGGGGCGTAGCCAGATGGCGGCGGCTCTCCTCGATCATCACGCCCAAGGCGCCGTTCACGTACGCTCGGCAGGCAGCACCCCCGCTGAGCAAATCAACCCGGCGGTCGTGGAAGCCATGGCCGAGATCGGCATCGACATCTCGAAGGAGTTCCCCAAGCCGCTCACGGACGATGTGGTGCGAGACGCCGACGCGGTTATCACAATGGGGTGTGGTGATGCCTGCCCCATCTACCCAGGGAAGAGATACCTGGACTGGGATCTGCCTGACCCCGCTGGGAAAACGGTAGAGCTGGTAAGGCCCATCCGCGACGAGATCGATCGCCGAGTGACAGCGCTCCTCGAGGAGCTCGTGCCGGCAAGATCGTGATGCCACGACTCATGCGAAGGTTCGGCCGCCACGAATCAGGGCCAGACTTTTCACGAGGTGATGACCGAGTGGCGGGCTAGCTGGTCCGATCAGGTGGCGTTGGCTCTGTGGAGACGCAGGGCGCCCGACACGCCTTTCAACTCGACGGGCCCGATCTCTGTGAACGTCACAGGAGTTCCCTCAGCGGCGTCCACGACCTCCTGGCTGACCAGCACCTCACCGGGCCTGGCATAGTCGGCGATCCGCGCGGCGATGTTCACGGTGCGACCGAAGTAGTCACC
>VAYG01000153.1:5960-9539 GCA_005885015.1 Actinomycetota bacterium
GGTCACAATTCCTTTCACCATGTCCAGAGCGGCAAGCACGCTCGATCCCGGGTCCGGGAAGTAGAACATCACGCCGTCGCCGAGCCATTTCACCGCCTGCCCCCCATGCTCCTGGGAGCATCGCCGGACCAGGATGGCCAGTCTCCCGGCCAGGTCTGCCGCGGCCTCGTCTCCCCGCTCCTCTGTCAGCCGCGTGTACCCGGTGATATCGAGGAAGCACATGGCCGGGGGACGGTGCAACCGACTGAACAGGCCGGCCTTCTCCAGCGCGCTCTCCACGTTCTCGACGTGGTTCTTGCTCCAGGCGTGTTCCTGCTGCCCGTGCCAGATTGCCAGGAGGGCCTGTTCCATCAAGGGGGCCATTTGTGACCCGAGATCCGCCTGGGCCTCCAACATTTCGCTCTCCGACATGCCCGTCTCGAGGAAGGGCAGCTCGACCTCGGTGTGCCACAGGTCCGTCTCCGTCTCGGCGATCCGGTGCAGACTGTCGGCGCAGACCCGGAGCCACCGCTCGATGACCGCGCGCCGGAACCCCTTCGAAAGCTGGAGCCCGATGGCCGGCACCACCGCCAGTTCGTACTCGCGGACGTGATCTTCGGGCTGCGGCTGGGCGAAGCCGATCGCCTCACGGACCACCTTGAGAAGGTCCAGCGGGATGTCCGTCCTCGTGCTCAGCTCGAGGAAGGTCGTGCTGCTGACCTCCGTGAACCGATCGAACGCGGCCGCATCCAAGAAGGTGAAGGAGAGGGCTCCATCACGGACGGCGGCGGCCATCCCGTCAAGCGGAACGCCGGCCTCCTCCAGGCCGTGCACCCAACGCGCTCTGAGCACGTCACCTCGGGGGAAGACACCTCCTGGCCCAGGCCTCAGGATTCCGAGTTCGACCAGCCGGTCGACATACTCCGGCTCGACCCCGGCTCCCCGGGCCACTTCCTGACGCGAGTGCTCACGCACGAGAGTGCGATCGTACCTGCTGTTCGTCTCGCCGCTTCCTCAACATCCAGAGAGTGTCACGGATCAGGCGGAGCCGGCGTCACCCATCAGGCGAAGCCGTGTAACCCATCACCCGGAGCCGTTGTGTCATGCATCAACCGGAACCAAACACGGAGCGAGTGGGCCCTACAGGATTCGAACCTGTGACGCGCAGATTAAGAGTCTGCCGCTCTAACCGGGCTGAGCTAAGGGCCCGGTCGAGTATAGCGAGGAGGCCGTTCGCGCCGAGCTGCGCGAATGTGGCGAACAACCGGGTGACCGAGGGGACTCGAACCCCCAACCCCCAGGACCACAACCTGGTGCTCTAACCAATTGAGCTACGGCCACCACGCTTCCGACCGATTGTAGCGGCGTATCGCTTCCCCTCGCGGTCAGCGGGTCAGGCCTCGACTCCGAAGGCCGCGAGGACCTCCTCTGCCTCCCGAGCGAACGCTCGGAGCTCCTCATCGGTGGCGAGGTGCAGGTCGTAGCCGCTCTCTCCGGGGGAGCCGATCCGGAAACGGCGCCATCGCCCCAGCTTCGCTCCCACCACGGAATGCCTGGCCCTGCCGTCCCAATAGTCCGAACGGATATCGGCAAGGACCGCGTCCCCCCGGATGAGGGCGCTCACCGGCTGGGGGTGCGGGTAGGAGCTCGAGCCGTCCTCGAACGGGCTCACCGGCCAGGTGACCTCCTCGACACGGTACGCCGCCCCGCTCACCGATCGACGGACCCCGTCCCCGGCGCGCTCTGCCACCGCGACAGCCACGGTCTCTGCAGCGCCTCGGGGGGGTGGCGAGTCGGGGTCAGCCTCGGACGACTCTCGGAGCTCGCTCAGCGCTTCGCTCAGGTCCATGGTCGCCACTTCGGTCGGATGCTTGCTTTCTCCAGCGGGCGCGCCGGGAGGGATTCGAACCCCCGACCCGCGGCTTAGAAGGCCGCCGCTCTGTCCCCTGAGCTACCGGCGCTCCAGCCGATTCTAGCCGCGCGGTGCTCCCGCTCCGGGTCGGTCGGCCGTCGCGTCGGGTCGTTGGAGCGGGTGAAGGGAATCGAACCCTCGTAACCAGCTTGGAAGGCTGGAGCTCTACCATTGAGCTACACCCGCGTGGCTCCACTGTAGCAAGCGGACCAGGCTACCTTCGAGCAGGCGGCCGAAGCGCCTTGGGCAGGACCTGGGGCTTCGGCATGAGCTGGCGCCACCGATCGCCTCCGGCAAGCAGCTTCGGGGCGTTCTCGATGGTGAAATCCTCCGGACGGACCCCGCCCAAGTCATCCCACGGCACGGGGAACGAGACCGACGCGGCCGGCCTGGCCCGCGGGGAGTAGACGGCCACCACGTGCGCTCCCGGGGCGTTCCGACCAGCGTCCAGGTACACCCGATCGCCTCGCGCGGCCACCTTGAACTCGGTGGTGGCCCGCTCGGGCACGCGCTCCTCGACTCGCCTGGCCAACTCGTTCGCAGCCGCCCGCACCTGCCCGTAGTGATACCGGCGCTGGAGAGGGACGAACACGTGGACCCCCTTCGCGCCGGAGGTCTTCGTCGCCCCGGTGAGGCCCACCTCCTCGAGGACGGCCTTCACCACGAAGGCGATCTCCACCGCCCGTTCGAACCCGCCTTCGGCCGGATCCAGATCCATGACGAGGTGATCGGGTCGCTCCAGCTGGTCAACCCGCGACACCCACGGGTGGAGCTCGATGGCGGCCTGATTGCCCAGCCACAGGAGCGTCCGCCTGGAGTTGCACAGCGGGTAGTCGACCTCACGGCGAGCGGACTCGGCGGGCAAACGGATCCGCTTCACCCATGGCGGTGTGTAGCTCGGGAGGTTCTTCTGGAAGAACGAGAACCCACCAACGCCGTCGGGGAATCGTTTGACGGTGAGCGGCCTGTCGCGCACGGCGGGCAGGATGAACGGGGCCATCCGGTCGAAATAGGACAGGAGGTCTCCTTTGGTCAGCCCCTTGTCGGGCCAGAAGACCTTGTCGAGGTTCGACGGCTCCACCCCGCCCGGCACGGGCGAAGGTTATACCGGGGACGGCGACTCCAACCTCAGGGGATCCTGGTCGGGTCCAGGTTGATCCCGTTGTAGACATCGCCGTCGACGCAACCACCGATCCCAGGCACCTGGAGGCAGTCATCCAGCTGCCAGAACGTCCATCCGTGTCCGCCCCAGTTGCTCCCCGGCACGGTCGGCTTCGGCACGAACCAATGGGCGATCCACAGCAGGGAGTACCCGCCCTTGGCGAACGCATCCGTGTTCCCCATGTGGGTCTGCCAGAAATTGGGGCTCGTGTAGATGATCGCCTTGACCCCGGTCTTCGCCTGAACCTCCCCGAGCCATGCCCAGAGCCAGGCGGTGAGCGGGGCCACCCCGAGACCGCCCGAGTCCTCCAGGTCGATCACCGGCTTCAGATCGCCCGGGGTGGGCAGCGCGGTGTCCACGAAGTGGTCGGCCTCTTTCAAGGCGTCGTCCGTCGAGTTGTCGGGACGCGCGTAGTGATATGCGCCCACCACCATGCCGGCGGCGTTGGCGTCCACGCGATTTGTCCCGTAGGTGGGATCGATGTAGTCCTGATCCTCGGTGGCCTTGGCGAACACGAATCGATAGC
>VAYG01000154.1 GCA_005885015.1 Actinomycetota bacterium
GGCCTCATCCATCAGGAAGGAGGCCACCTTCTCGCTGGGCACGCCCAGGGCCTTCACGTTGGGAAACGCGTAGAAGGCACCTGCGGGCTCGATGCAGGAGACGCCGGCGATCCGGTTCAGTCCCTCCACGATCACGTCCCGGCGCTTCTGGAACTCGTCGATCATCGCCTGGACGGGTTCCCACGGCCCGGTCACCGCGGCCAGAATGGCGCGCTGGCTGAACGCGGCGGTGCACGAGACCGTATTGATGATCATCCGGGTGACCGGCTCCATGAGCTCGGATGGGAAGGCGGCGAACCCCAGCCGCCACCCGGTCATGGCGAACGTCTTCGAGCACCCGTCCAGGAGGATGGTCCGGTCGGCCATGCCGTCGACCGAGGCGATACTGGCGTGCTCGCCTCCGTAGCGGATGGCCCAGTACACCTCGTCGGAGAGCACGTAGAGATCGTGCTCGATGGCGAGCTTGGCCAGCGCCTCGACATCCTCATTGGTCAGCGCGCTACCGCAGGGGTTGTGCGGCGTGTTGAGGACCAGCAGGCGGGTGCGGTCGGTGATGAACGAGGCCACCTCGTCGGGGTCCATCCGGAACTCGTTCTCCTCGCGAAGTGGGACCGCGACGGGGGTCGCGCCGGCGAAGTTGGTGAGCGACTCGTACATGGGGAAGCCCGGGTCGGGATAGAGGACCTCGTCCCCTTCCTCGCAGAGGGCGAGGATCGCGTAGAACATGATCGGCTTGGCCCCGGGCGTGATGACGATGCGGTCGGCCGAGTAGGCGGGCCGGCCGGTACGCCCGAAGAAGTCGCCGATGGCCTCGCGAACCTCGGGATAGCCGGGCGCGGGGTTGTAGTGGGTGAAGCCGGAACGGAGCGCGTCCGCGGCCGCCTCGATGATGTGGCTCGGGGTGTCGAAGTCGGGCTCCCCGATCTCGAGGTGGGTGATCTTCCGCCCCTCGGCCTCCAAGGCCCGCGCCCGCGCCAGCACCTCGAACGCGGACTCGGTCCCCAGCCTCCCGATCCGCCCAGCCAGCTTCACGGTCTCGGCCACGGAAAGACGCTACGGCCGCAGGCTCGAACTGGTCAAGCGCTGGCGGGAGGGGTGCGTGGAGGGGGTGGCGCCGCGGGGCTGTCGGGCCCCGCCTTCACCCGTTGACTCAAGTCGGTAGTCCGAACAGAATGCCGTAAGGACCCCGCAGAGCGAACGGCCGGGGGGAGGATCCTCTGGTGGGTTGTTTCCGGTGGGCCACATCCGTCTTCGTCTCCCTCGCAACATTCGGCGTCCTCAGTGTGCATCCGGCGGCGGGTGATCCCGGGGGCAGCGCCGGCTCTCGTGTGGCACCCCGGATCTCGGCCGGGCCGGCTACCCTAGGAGCGCGGCTGTGGGTGCGCCGCTACAACGGGTCGGGGAACGACTACGACGTCGCCAACGCCTTGGGCGTGAGCCCCGACGGGTCCACGGTGTTCGTGACCGGTGAAAGCATCGCCTCGACCGACTTCCCGGACTACGCCACCGTGGCATACGGCGCCTCCACCGGGAGCCGTTTGTGGGTGAGTCGCTACAAGGGCCCAGGTAGCAGCGATGTCGCCGACGCTCTCGGGGTGGCCCCCGACGGGTCCACGGTGTTCGTGACCGGATACAGTAATGGGTCAGGAGGCTTCCCGGACTACGCCACCGTAGCCTACGACGCATCCACCGGGACGCAGCTCTGGGTGAGTCGCTACAACGGCGCGATCAACGGTTTCGATTACGCCCACGCCTTGGGAGTGAGTCCCGACGGGTCCAAGGTGTTCGTGACAGGCCAAGTCCAGAGATCGGGAGGTCACTTCGACTACGCCACCGTGGCCTACGACGCATCAACCGGGACTCAGCTCTGGGTCAGTCAGTACGGGAAGCAGGATAACGTGGCCAACGCCCTTGGGGTGAGTCCAGACGGATCCACGGTGTTTGTGACCGGGTGGAGCCAGAAATCGATCGGCGTGGTCGACTACGCCACCGTAGCCTACGACCCATCCACCGGGACGCAGCTCTGGGTGCGCCGTTATAACGGCCCGGGGAATTCGACGGATCTCGCCAGCGCTCTTGGGGTGAGCCCTGACGGGTCCAAAGTGTTCGTGACCGGTTACAGCTGGGGATCGACCGGCTCCGCCGACTATGCCACCGTGGCCTACGACGCCTCCACCGGGGCAAGCCTGTGGGTGCGTCGCTACAACGGCCCGGGGAACGCAACCGACGGCGCCACCGCCCTGGGGGTGACCCCCGACGGGTCCGCGGTATTGGTGACCGGCTCCAGCACGGGATCGACGAGCTCAAAGGACTTCGCGACCGTGGCCTACAACTCTTCCAACGGGGCAAGCCTTTGGGTGCGTCGATACAACGGCCCGGGAAACGGCGACGACCAGGCCAATGCAGTAGGGGTGAGCCCCGACGGGTCCAAAGTGTTTGTAACGGGGCAGAGCCCAGGGACCACGAGCTTCAACGACTACGCGACTGTGGCCTACGACGCCTCCACCGGGGCAAGCCTTTGGGTGCGTCGGTACAACGGCCCGGGAAACGGCGATGACTTCGCCAACGCCTTGGGCGTGAGCCCCGACGGGTCCACGGTGTTCGTGACCGGTGAAAGCCTACTGTGGCCTATAGCGCCATCTAACAGCCGGACGGACGGTCTCCGGCCCGGCCGACTAGTGTCGGCACTCGGAGGCGGAGGGCGCCCGAGGCCGCGATATCGGGAAGGGACTAGGTCGGTACAACGCTTGAGCTTCGCTCGACCGGCACCAGAGCTATCGGTGGCCTGAACTCAGTCGCTGAACGTGAACAGCCCACTCGCCGGTCTGGGCATTGACGACGGAGTTCAATGGCTGATCCACGCAGCCGGCCGATGGTCCTCCGTAGAGCAGCGTGCAGCTCCCCTCAAACTGCAAAACCCAGACCGGCCAACGCTCAGGGGTGGCTGCATGGAGCGACCTGTATGTCGCGTAGATCGGTTGTATCGCCGTGGCATCGAGAGCGGGACCGGTCGCCTGGTGCCACGCGATGTCCACGGCGAACTCCGCGCTGATCGCCGGGGGCGTGGCCGGCGGCGTGTCCAGGACGATGCCGTTGCCCAGGCGCTTCTCTTCAGCGGTCAGGTTGATCGGATCCCGAAAGGGCGGGCATGGCGGATGAGCCTTCTGGCAGGGAGGAGGAGAAGGTCGCTCTCGTAATGCCGCCCGATGGGACGCCGAACACGCCGCCAGCGCCAGGATGCAGCTCGCCAGCCCTCTGGTGAGCCGCCGGACCCTCACGCCCAGGTATACGGGAGTCGTCTGCGCGGCGACGTTGCTCGAGACGGCGTTCCATCAACGGCTGCCGGTCGCCATTCGGGCTCCCAGTTCTCGGCATCATGCGGTGCTGTAGGCCACCGTGGCATAGTCAGACGAACCGCTCGACCCAATGCTGACGCCTGTCACGTACAGGGCGCCGCCGGAGGGACTGACGGCCAGTGCATAGGCCTCGTCGTTGTTGTTGGCCGGGCCCTTGTAGCGGCGTACCCACACCGTGGCGCCGGTAGCGGCATCATAGGCGATGGTGGCATAGTCGCCGAGGCTGGTCGAATCCACGCTGCCTCCCGTCACGAACACGGCAGACCCGTCCGTGCTCACCCCCAAGGCCTGTGCGACGTCGGAACCGTTTCCGGGCCCGTCATAGCGCCGCACCCAGAGTCTCGCCCCGGTGGAGGCCTCGTAGGCGACCGTGACGTAGTCTTCGAAGCCGGGCGATTCAGCGCTGTAGCCGGTCACGAACACACTGGACCCGGCGGGACTCACCCCCAGGTCCACCGCGTCGTCGAGTATGTTCCCCGGGCCGTTGAAACGCCGCACCCAGAGCCGGGCACCAGTGGAGGCCTCGTAGGCCACCGTGAGGTAGTCGTCGGAGCTGGTCGCCCCGACGCTGGATCCGGACACGAACACCGTCGACCCGTCGGGGGCCACACCCAATGCGTAGGCGATGTCATCGCCTTTCGCCGGGCCGTCGTAGCGCTTGTGCCACAGCGCGGCTCCCGTGAGAGCGTCGTAGGCGATCGTGGTGTAGTCGTAAGAGCTGTTGGACCCGAAGCTGTCCCCCGTGACGAACACCGCGGACCCGTCCGGGCTGATCTCCAGGGCCCGGGCATCGTCGGATAGGTTCCCGGGACCGTTGTAGGGGCGCATCCAAAGAGTGGCTCCGGTGGAGGAGTCGTAGGCGATGGTGGCGTAGTCGTCCAAGCTGGTCGATCCCGTTCGGTATCCGGTCACGAAAACCCTGGATCCGTCCGGGCTCACCCCGAGGCCGGTTGCGACGTCGAAGCTGCTTGCGGGGCCGTTGTAGCGGGCAACCCAGAGCTGCGCCCCGGTAGTGGCCTCATACGCCACAGTGGCATAGTCGTAGGAACTGCCCGCCGTCGCGACGTCGTAGTCGTTCGCCGGGCCGTTGTAGCGCTTCGCCCAGAGACGCGCCCCGGTGGGGGCGTCGTAGGCGAGGGTGAAGTAGTCCTGGGAGCTGGTCGATCCAGTGCTTTGGCCGGTTACGAACACTTTCGACCCGTCGGGACTCACTCCCAGGGCGGTGGCTGCGTCGAGGTCGTTCGCCGGGCCGTCATATCGCCTCACCCAAAGCCGCGCCTTCGGCGTGGCCCGACCAACCCGACCCTTGGGTACTGGACGAACGCTGACGGTGGCCCGAGGGGAGGCTGCGGCCGGATGCGCTCCCAGGAGTCCGAGCGCTGCCAGGGACAGGAAGAGAAAAGCGGTCCGACGGGAACCAGTCATCAGCATCCCCCTTCCGGCAGAGCCTCTCGGGCCCCCGGTCGCTCTCAGGCTCCCCTGCAATCATTGTGTTGGGGACTGGCGCGAGTCAAGGGATGAATGCTGTCCTCAAGGGGCCGCAGAGGATCCGACCAGCACCTTGACTTCTTGCAGGAGCGGCGACACCATGCCGTGTCCTGCCGAGGAGGCTCTCATGGGTCGCCCCCGGAGCCGCATAAAGCTCCTGGCCTTCTCCCTCGCGCTCTTGTCGGCTGCGGGACCGCCCGCAGGAGCACGAGGGGCGGGGCTCGAGCCAAGCCGTCTTCCAGTTTGGCGGTGGCGGGTTCCCGGCGCACGGAGCAAGCAAAGGGCACAGCTGTGGGTGCGCCGGTACAACGGTCCCGGGGACCACAGCGATTTCGCCAACGACATCGCGGTCAGTCCCGACGGATCCGACGTGTTCGTGACCGGGCAGAGCTTCGGACCGGCCCGGTCCAGCGCCTTCGCCACGGGCGCCTACGACGCATCGAACGGTGCGAAACGGTGGGCTCGCCTGTACAACGGCCCAGGGAAGGGACCCGACGAAGCCGACGCCATCGCGGTCAGCCCCGACGGAGCGAGGGTATTCGTGACCGGGTCGAGCTACGGCGCGAACGGGAGCAGCGATTACGCGACCGTGGCCTACGACGCTTTGAGCGGATCCACCCAGTGGATACGTCGCTACAACGGCCCGGTAGGCGGCGACGACTTCGCGACCGACGTGGGGGTGAGCCCCGACGGCTCCCGGGTCTTCGTGACCGGGGCCAGCCGCGGGTCGCCCCGGTCCGGCGGTTACCTCACCACCGCATACGACGCCATCTGCGGAGCCATGCTGTGGACAACTCGGGGCAGGGTTGCCGGAGGGGCCAATGCCCTGGGGGTGAGCCCGGACGGGTCGCTCGTCTTCGTGACTGGGTTCGTGGCCGGACGGAGCGGCACGGATTTCGGAACCGTGGCCTACGAGGCGTCCACCGGAGCCACCGCGTGGGTGCGCCGGTACGACGGCCCGGCGGACAGCGACGACTCGGCGGTCGACCTGGCGGTGAGCCCCGGCGGTTCCACGGTCTACGTCGTCGGGTACAGCCGAGGGCTGGCGAGCTACTTCGACTACGCCACGGTCGGATACGACTCTTCGAGCGGCGAAGAGCGGTGGGTTCGCCGGTACAACGGGCCGGGGAACGGCTTCGACTACCCGTCGGCCGTGGAGGTGAGCCCGGACGCGTCCACGGTGTTCGTCGCGGGGAACGATAGTGGGTCGCATAGCGGCTACGACTACGCGACAGTGGCCTACGAGGCGGCCACCGGATCGAAGCGGTGGGTGGCGCGCTACAACAGCCCGGCCAACGGCTACGACGCCGCCCTGGCGCTCGGCGTGAGCCCCGACGAGTCCTTCGTATTCGTAACCGGCTACATCCGCGGACCCACGAGTCCCGAGGACTACGGCACCGTAGCCTACGACGCGGCCACCGGATCCAGGCTGTGGGTGCGCCGCTACAACGGCCCGGCGAACGACAACGACGCGGCCAACGCCCTGGTGGTGAGCCCGGACGGATCAGCCGTATTCGTGACCGGGTACAGCGCGGGATCGGGAACGTTCGCCGACTACGCCACGATCGCCTACGGGATCAGGGCGTGCCGAGGAGGACCGACACGGCTGACGCCTGTTGGCTCGCCACCGCCAGGTCGACCAGCCCGTCGTTGTTGAAATCCGCCGCGGCGACCGAGCGCGGGTAGCTCGCCACGGGATAGCTCTCCACCGCGCCGAACGTCCCGTCGCCATTGCCAAGAAGCACGGAGACCGAGCCGTCGCCGCCGACGTCGGTGCTGATCAGGTCGAGGAAGTTATCCCCGTTCACGTCACGCGTGATGAGCGTCCCCTGGGAGGCGGGGACCGTGTAGGTGTTCGCACTCCCGAAGGTTCCATCGCCGTTCCCCCGGAGGACCGAGATCTGGTCGGGCTCGCTCTTGACCGCCACGTCGACCTTGCGATCGCTGTCGAATCGGCCGAACGTAACCGCATCGGGGAAGGGACCGACCGGATAGTGAACCGGCACCCCGAAGGTTCCATCCCCGTTGCCGAGCAGGATGGCGAGCTGGCCGGATCCGAGCTCGGCCGCCGCCAGATCCAACTTCCCGTCCTTGTTGAGGTCCCGGACCTCAGGGTCGACGGGATTGGACAGCGACCCTCCAAAGGGGATGGCCGTCCCGAACGTGCCGTCGCCTTGATTCATCAGCACCGATGTGGGACCCACGAGATCGGGCGCCCCGTCGCCGTTCAGGTCCGCGGCCACGAGCGAATTCGCGTACGAATCCATCGAGTACGAGACCTTGGGATCGAAGCCCCCTCCGCTTCTGCCGAAGCGCACGGAAACGCGGTTACTGGTGGTGCCCACGGCCACGTCGGGGCGTCCGTCATGATTGAAGTCGGCCACGGCCAGGGACCACCCCTTCCCGTTGACGCTGTACGGGACTGCCGCCGCGAAGGTCCCGTCCCCGTTGTTGAGGAGGATCCACATGGCCGGCTTGGACCCCACCGCCACGGCCAGATCAGGCGCGAGATCGTGGTTGAAGTCCGCCACCCGGACCGAATACGGGTTGGGGCCGGTCGCGTACGTCACGTACTGGCCGAAGCCGGCGAGCGCGGGGACGGTGAGCAGGAGCAGCATGCCCAGGACCAGGACTCCGATCAGGACCGCCCGGAGCAGAGCGCGGTGTCTCGGTCGCAGGGCGATCCCCTGGCTCTGCAATGGATCCGATGGACGCACGACCTCTCCTTCGGACGGGTGGACATGAGACGATACCCCTCGCGTCAACGCCGTCACAAGAGTCCGGCCCACGCGTGGCGACCGCTTGTCGGATCGGGCCATCGAGCTGGTGCCGCCAGGCTCCTCGGGCGCTGACCAAATAAGCCGATCTCCGGCAATTCCCCCTTGCCTCAGCGGGGCCGCAGGAGTAAAAGGAGCGTCCCCGGCCCCCGGCTTGGGGACTGCCCCCGGGACGAGAAGCGGGCGATGGCGATGGAGGGAAGCAGGCGATGAGGTTCCGCGACAGCGCGCGAAGGGCAGGGCTGCTCCTCCTGCTGGTGGGAGTCGTGCTCATGGCGAGCGGGCTCGGAGCCTTTGCCGACTCTCCGGGCATCACCGGGTTCGCCCCCCCGAGCGTGGCCACCGGCACTACGGTGACCATACGTCGACTCCGATAACCAGATCACCGCCAGGGTGCCCTCTGGCGCCACGACGGGGCCGATCACCGTGACGACTCCGGACGGTTCGGCCACCAGCACGGACTCGTTCGACGCGATCCCGATCGAGCACGTGGTCGTCATCTACCAGGAGAATCACTCCTTCGACAACGTCCTCGGCGCGTGGTGTGAGAAGAACCATCGGTGCGACGGCGTCACCTCCGGCAAGACCAGCACCGGACGTGAGGTCAAACTGGGCACGTCACCGGACGTCGCTCCCACCGTCGCCCACAGTCACGCCGCCCAACTCACCGCCATCGACGGCGGAAAGATGGACGGGTTCGACCGTATCCGCGGCTGCAAGCCCCCCAAGTACCCGTGCTACGTGCAGTACCAGCCCCCGCAGATCCCGAACCTCATCGCCTACGCGGACGCCTACGCGCTCTCGGATGCCACCTTTGAGGATGACACCCACATGTCGTTCGGGTCGCACCT
The DNA here is from genome assembly GCA_005885015.1 of Actinomycetota bacterium. GTDB lineage: Bacteria > Actinomycetota > UBA4738 > UBA4738 > UBA4738 > AC-52. Next base: position 8,473 of record VAYG01000154.1, read on the forward strand.
CGACCTCCTGGCGGCCACGGCCGACGGATTTACGGGCAACAATCCCCAGAGAACCAATTTCGGAAAGGGGCCGGGGTGGGGCTGCGATTCGTTCCGGGACGCTCAATACTACTTCCAGTCCAAAACCATCCTCGTCCCCGCGTGCGTGCCTGACCAGGCCGGCAATGGCCCGTATCGATCCTCGCCGGTCTCCTACGTGCCGACGATCCTGACCCGCCTCGAGTCGGCCGGGATCTCCTTTGGGCTGTACCTGGGCCCCGGGAACACCGCTGGAGGGGACGGGTATAACTGGGCGCCCTGCCCCTACTTCTACGAGTGCCTGGGAGGGAGCCAGGCTGACCGGTGGCACCCGGCCTCCCAGATTCTGACCGACGCATCCAACGGCACCTTGCCCGCCGTCTCCTTTGTGACCCCCACCGGTCCGAACTCCCAACACAATGGCAACTCGATGGCGCAGGGAGACAACTGGATCGGGAGCATCGTTTCGGCCATCCAGCGCAACGAGGATCTGTGGCGGTCAACGGCCATCTTCATCACCTACGACGATTGCGGCTGCTTCTACGATCACGTACCTCCCCCGTCTGGCCGCGGGATCCGGGTGCCCATGGTGATCGTCAGCCCCTACGCCCGGGCAGAGTTCACGGACCATAACCCCGCCCGGTTCGACTCGATGCTCGCCTACATCGAGCACACCTTCGGGCTGCAGTCGCTGGGGCAGGGCGACGCCGACGCCTATGACTACGCGGACGCCTTCGACTACGGGCAGATCCCTCTGGGCGGGGTCCGGGCAGTCCGCACTCCCATCCCCCGCTGGGAGATGCGATGGATCGCGGCCCACCCCCAGTCGCAGGAGGACGGGATCACCTAGGCGGCAAGCGGAAGAACACGGACGGAGGCCCGGAGCCTCGAGAGGAGACGGTTCATGGGTCGTTGCTCGAGTCGGATGATGCCCGTGGCCCTGTCCCTCACCGTGGTGTGCGCCTGGGGCCCCCGTCCGGCGGTGGCCGGAACTGGCGGGACCGCGGCGCATCTCCGCCCCGCCCTCTCGAGTTCGGCCGGGCCGGGCACGCCCGGGTCTCAGGTGTGGGAGAAGCGGTACAACGGCCCTGGGGACGCCGACGACTCCGCCAGCGCTCTGGCGGTGAGCCCGGACGGGAGCACGGTGTTCGTCACCGGGCGAAGCATTGGATCGCTGGGTTCCTACGACTACGCCATCGCGGCCTACGAGGCCTCGACGGGCACTGTGCGCTGGATCAAGCGCTACGACGGGCCGGGGGGCGGCTCAGACGTCCCCTACGCCTTGGCGGTGAGCCCGGACGGGACCACGGTGTTCGTCACCGGCGCCAGCACCGCTTCGAACGGGTACTACAACTACGGGACGGTGGCGTACAGAGTCTCAACCGGAGCGAGGGTCTGGGTGGCTCGATACAACGGCTCGGGGAACACCGACGACACCGCCACAGCGATCGGGCTCAACCAGGACGGGACCATCGTGTTCGTCACGGGAAGGAGCTTCGGGTCGTCGGGTTCCTACGACTACGCCACCGTGGCTTATCGCGCCTCGACGGGGGATCGGCTGTGGGTCAGGCGCTACGACGGCGCGGGAAGCGGCTTCGACATCGCAACCGCCTTGGCGGTGAGCCGGGATGGCTCCACCGTCTTCGTCACCGGAGGGAGCACCGGTGCGTCGGGCGTCTTTCACTACGCAACCCTAGCGTACGCATCCATGACGGGAGATGAGCTCTGGATCAAGCGCTACAACGGACATGGCACCGGTGGCGACCTCGCCAACGCCATCGCGGTGAGCCCCGACGGCACGGGGTTGTTCGTCACAGGGTACAGCAGTGGGCCGGCGGGGGATCCCGATTACGTCACCGTGGCGTATGAGGCCTCGTCGGGTGCGGGACTCTGGGTCCGGCGCTTCAGCGGGTCGGCGAACGCCGCGGATGCGGCCACGGCGCTGGGGGTGAGCCAGGACGGCGACGTGGTGTACGTCACCGGGTACAGCACGGCGGCCGGGGGCTCCTCGCGCTATGCGACCGTGGCGTACGCCGTTTCCACAGGCGCGCGGCTATGGGTCAAGTTCTACGACGGTCCGGGCGATGGCAACGACCACCCATACGCGATGGCGGTGAGCCCAGACGG
>VAYG01000156.1:0-9887 GCA_005885015.1 Actinomycetota bacterium
GGTTCACCCCGACGTCGGCGGTGGCCGCGGTGTACGGGCCCTCGGGCAGGCGGGCCTCGAAGCCGGAGTGGTACACGACGAAGTTGACCTTCGGGTGCTTCCTGGCCGCCGGACCGACGTCGATGGGGCTGGCGAAGCGGCTCCCCCACGAGAGGCCCTTGTGGACGCACACGATGGGAACGCCGACCTCGCCGGCCTTCCGGATGAACGCCTCGCCCACGTGCGGAACGCCCCGCTCATGGTCGTCCAGCCACCACCCGTTGCCGGAGTGCTCGTACAGGTCGGGGAAGTGGGTGAAGGTCTTCCACGCGACGATCGGGTAACGGGCGGACACGTCCTCCATCGCCTCGAGGTTGGCTTCCAGACGCCCTACGTTGGGCAGGGCCTGGCCATGCAGCAGGACCCGCTCGTCCCGGCATAGGATCTCGGCCGCCTTGCGCGTCTCGTCCATGATCTCGATCGAGAGCGGGCTGCCCTCGGGATAGATGGGCAGAGCGGAGAGCGAGAGCATCGTGGTGTCGCTGCGCAGGAACATCTCGGTCATGAAGTGCTCGATGGAGAAACAGGTCCGCGGGTCGGACTCACCGCAGTTCTGCTGGGGGAAGTTCGTCCAGAAGCCCTGGCCGTGCGCGATGGGGTTCAGGTCGTACTCGAGCAGATGCCCCTGGATGTCGAACACGAACTCCTCGCCGCCGATGGCTTCCCGAGCGGCCTCAGGCTCCGTGGTTGCCTCCGGTGAGATGCGATAGCCACCTCCAGGCGACGCGGTCGGGGAGTGTGCGGAGGCACGAAAGGACTCGCGCGTGCATGCGTCCAGGACGAGCAGCGTCGTTGCTGCGCCGCACACCGAGAGCAGGAACTCCCGCCGGGACATCCCCAAACGGCGGGCCCCCCGCTCGCACTCCTCGCGGGCCCGGCGAATGGTCTCGGTCAGGACTTCCGAGAGAGGCTCTGGCTCGTATTCGCCGTTGGAGCACGGCCCGAACTTGATTGGAAGTCCGGGGTCCTCGTCCCTCCAATTCGTCTCCGCGCTCATCGTCCGTCAGTAGACGGGTCGAACCGCTCACCGGTTCGTCACCGCGCCATCGCCTCGAGGAAATGGTGTTTGGCCGCCCATCCGCCGCTTGACCGACCACTCCCTGTATCCATACGGTTCTCCACCCGACCTGGAGGTGGCCGATCAGAGCATCCCGCTTCCTCCCGGCCGCGCTGGCGGTGACGGCAACCGTCACCCTCCTCACCCCGCCCGCGTCGCCGGCCGAGACGAACGCCCGGCCGGCAGCGGCCTGTGGCCCCACCTGGACGGTCGTGGCCAGCCCGAGTCTCGGAACGATCGAGAACTACCTCTACGCGGTCACGGGGATCTCGGCCACCGACGCGTGGGCCGTGGGGATGTACTCGAGCACCGGGCTCCAGCAGACCCTCATCGAGCACTGGGACGGTACGGAGTGGACGAATGTCCCAAGCCCCAACGCGTCCGGGCACAACGTCCTGTACGGAGTGGCGGCGCTCTCGACGGACGACGTGTGGGCGGTCGGCACGCATCGTCCGGATTTGGGCACCTTCAAGACGCTGGCCATGCACTGGAACGGGGTCGAGTGGAGCATCGTGAAGAGCCCGAACGCGGCCGGCGACAGCTTCCTGTACGCGGCCGCGGCCGCGGGCAACCAAGTGTGGGCCATCGGCCAGTCCTCCGACGCCGAGCCGTTCCGCACGCTGGCGATGCGATGGACCGGGTCCCGGTGGAAGATCGTGCCCACACCCAACCCGTACGTCGGCAGCCACTACCTGCTCGGTGCCGCCGCGGTCCCGTCGGGATCGCCTCGGGCCTGGGCCGCCGGGAACGCCGCCAACGCGCCACTCATCCTCGAGTGGAACGGCCGGGAGTGGACCTCCGCGACGGCCCCCGGCACCGATCAGTTCGCGCCCCCTGTCGGATGACCGGGGCCTGATCAGGCGGAAGGCGCTACGCGCTTCGAGCGTTCGGACGTCACGACCTTCCCCAGGGTGACGACTCCCAGCGCGAGCGTCAGGATTCCGCACAGAGCGAACGTCCCGCGCGTTCCGAGGCCGGCGACCATCGGTCCACCCACGAGGGTGCCAAAGGGGAGCGCGCCCAGGGTCAGGGTCGCCCAGAGGGCCATGACCGGGCCCTGTTCGGACGGAGGGGTGGCGCCCTGGATCGCGCTGACCGACGCGGCGATGAAGGGGCCGTACAACAGGCCCCCGAAACCGAACGCGATGAGGGCCACCGCGGGCGAGTGAGCCACCGACAGGAGCAGCGCGGCCCCTCCCCATCCGATGATCGAGAGAACGGTCACCCACTGGGTGACCCGTTCGTGGCGCAGCGCGCCCACGGCGAGGCCCCCGACCAGCGACCCCACCCCGAACACGGCGAACAGCTGCCCGTAGAGCTTCGACCCATGGCCGAGCGAGTTCTGGACGAAGATCGGCAGGCCGACGTCGATGGGACCGTAGAGAAGGTTGAACAGGAACGTCACGGCCATCAGCCACAGGACGATAGAGGGGACGGAGCGGAGGAGGGAGAGCTTCGCGGCCTCGGGTTCCCGATCGGGTCGCGCCGCGGCAGGCAAGGTCAGCGCCAGGACGTACAGGACGCCGGAGGAGCCGGCGTAGGCGAGAAGGGTGACCCCGGCCCCGGGCCCGGCGACGAGCAGACCCCCGGTCACGGGACCGAGGACGTCGATGCCGAGCTGGATGGAGAAGCCCAGGAGGGAGTTGGCGGCCAGGCGCTGCTCGGGCCGGATCAGTTCGTCGATGGCGGTGCGCCTGGCCCCGGCGGCGAGGGAACGGGTGAGCGATGAGACGGCGAGGATCAGGAGATACGGGCCCAGCGCGAGCTGATGGGTCAGGGCGAGGCCGCCGATGACGCCGAAGCAGACGACGCGGAGGGCGGCGTCGACCAGAAGGACCGTCTTGCTCGGGATCCGCCATCGCCGAAGTCCGGCCACGAGCGAGACCGGGATCCCGGGAAGGAAGGCCGCGGTGCCGGCCGCCGCGACGGCGAAGGCGCGGTTGACCGAGCCGGCGATCTCCAGGGCGAGCCACGGAACGGCCACGACCGAGAGCCCCGCGCCGAGCGAGGCGATGAAGAATCCGAGGTACAGGCGTCGGACGTGCTTGTTGGCGAGGACGCCGGCGTACGGATGGCCGGGCAAACGGCGGGTCTTTGGGGGGGCGCTCATGGACATGCCAGCCTATGATCCGGCAGCCGGCGGAAGGGGGAAAGCGTGACGGTTCGGTACGGTGTGCACGCGGGGACCGAGGGCGCCGGCATCCAGGACTGCGTCGAGTTCTGGCGACGGGTGGAGGGGCTCGGGTACGAGTGGCTCTCGGTGTGGGACCACTTCTACCCGCTGGCGGGTGACACCGGCGGTCGCGGGTCCTTCGACGCGCTGGCCTCTCACACAGCGCTGGCCTGCATGACCACCCGGCCGCGTATCGGCGTGCTCGTGTACTCCGTGGCCTACCGCCATCCAGCCGTCATGGCCAACGCCATCTCGACGATCGATCACCTGTCGGCCGGCCGGGCCGAGGTGGCGATGGGCGCCGGATGGCACGAGCCCGAGTACCGGGCGTACGGGCTGCCGTTCGAGAGCGCGGGAACCCGCCTGGACCAGCTGGAGGAGGGCGTGCAGTGCCTGGCCGGTCTGCTCCACGAGGAGCGGTTCTCGTTTGAGGGCGAATACTTCCAGCTCAGCAACGCGGCGCTGGGGGTCCGGCCCGTCCAGGCTCGGGTGCCCGTATGGATCGGGGGCATGGGGGAGAAACGGACCCTGCCGATGGCCGCCCGATATGCCGACGGGTGGGACGCGCCGCTTTCGCCGTCGGCCGCGGAGTTCGCCCACAAGGTCGAGGTGCTGGAGCGAGCGTGCGAGGAGATCGGCCGTGACCCGGCGACGATCCGGAGATCCGCGCACGTGGCGGTCATGCGCGACGAGGAGGAAGCCCATCAGCGCTTCCAGGGGGACGACCAGGTGCTCGAGGGGCTGAAGGCGTTCGAGGAAGCCGGGGCCGACCAGATCCTGCTGGCCGGGAACCTCACCTGGGGAACCGAGCAGCTCGAACGCGCCGCGAAGCTGCTGCGCATCGAGCCGGCGTGAACGCTTCCGCCGGATGATGCCCGAAACTAGGGCTGCCGAAGGTACGCGAGGACGGCGAGCACTCGACGGTGGTCGTCGTCCTGGGGCAGGAGGCCCAGCTTCGTAAAGATGTTGCCGATGTGGCCCTCGACGGTCTTCGGGCTGAGGAACAAGCGCTCGCAGATCGCCTGGTTCGACCGGCCCTCGGCCATCAGCTGGAGGACCTGCCGCTCCCGCTCGGTCAGGTCATCCATCTCCCCGACGTCGCGTCGGCGGCGCAGCAACTGGCCCACCACCTCCGGATCGATCACCGACTGGCCCTTCGACACGCGGCGGACCGAATCCGCGAAATCGGCCACGTTCGCGACCCGATCCTTGAGCACGTAGCCGATCCCGGCCGGGCTCTCCGCCAGCAGGTTCATCGCGTGATGTGTCTCCACGTACTGGGACAGGACCAGGACGCCGATCGACGGGAATTCCTGGCGCAGCCGCGCCGCTGCCACCAACCCCTCGTCCGTGTTGGTCGGGGGCATGCGGATGTCCGTGACCACCAGGTCGGGAGGATCAGCCCGGACCCGTTCCAGCAGCTCCTCGGCGTCCCCGACCTGGCCGACCACATCGAGCCCGGCCTCGGTCAGCACTCGGACCACGCCTTCCCGGAACAACACCGAGTCGTCGGCCACCACCACCCGGAGCGTGCCCCCCGATTCGGCTTCTTCCGCGGCTGGACCGAGCGAGGCGAACCGCGCCGCGGGATCGTCCTCCACGGGGGCGATGCGGATAACCCGAACGGGGTCCGCGAGGTTCTTCAGCCGGATGGCGCCCCGGTCCTGATACTCCAGGCCTTCCATCCGGCCGGCGAGATGGCAGACCTCCCGGCTGGCCAGCACCTCGCCCGGCCCCGCCAGCCCGCACAGCCTGGCCGCGACGTTCACCGCGTTCCCTCGATAGTTGTCCTCGACCGCCACGGCCTCGCCGGCGTCGATCCCGATGCCGACTGGGAGCGGCCCCGTTCCCTCGAACGTGGCGTCGCCGGCGAAGCGAGCCTGCATCTCCATCGCGGTCCGGATGCCGTCGCGCACCGAGTCGAATACGACCAGGGCCTCGTCGCCCCGGAGCTCCACCATGGCGCCGTGGTGCGCGGAGGCGATCTCGCGCGTCAGCGAGGCGAAGGCCGACACGAGCCGTCCGGCCGCCTCGTCGCCGCGCTGCTCGGTGAAGCTGGTGTAGCCGCGCACGTCCGCGATCAGGAAGGTCCTGACCGCCGGGCCCGAGGCCGCCGTCACGGCACGGGGATCTCCGCTACGACCCGCGTCCCCGCCCCGCGAGGGCTCTCCAGGCGAAGCCTTCCTCCCAAGGCGGCCACCCGGTCCGCCAGGCCGGTCAGCCCCGACCCCTTGGACGCGTCGGCGCCGCCGATCCCGTCGTCGGCGACCTCGACGAGCAAGCGGCCATCGTCGAGCCTCGCGGCGACTGTGACCGATGACGCGTCGGCGTGCTTCGAGGCGTTGGCCAGTGCCTCCGAGACGATGAAGTAAGCGGTCGATTCCACCGGCGCGGGCAGCCTCCCCTCTGGTGCGGCCGCGAGTCTAGCGGGGACGCTGGCCCGCTGGACCACGGACTCGAGGGCTGGCCCGAGTCCCGCCTCGGTGAGGATGGCGGGATAGGTCCCGCGGGCCAGCTCGCGCAGCTCGTTCAGCGTCACGCGAAGCTCCTCGCCGACTCGGTCAAGCTCGTCGCCAAGTGCCGGATCCGCCACCCGGTCGCGGGTCAGCCCGACGGCGATGGCGAGGGTGAGCAGGCGCTGCTGCGCTCCGTCGTGGATGTTGCGTTCCAGCCGCCGGCGCTCCTCGTCCTGCGCGCTGACCAGGCGCTGCCGGGAGGCCTTGAGCTCTTCGAAGAGGCGGACGTTGCGCAGCACCAGCCCGGCCTGCGCGGCGAGCGCCCCGATCAGCCGCTCCTTCGTCGGGAGCATCGGGTCGCTGGATCGTTCGACCAGCGTGATCGCCCCGAGCAGCTCACCCTGCTGGATGACGGGGTATACGCGATCCCAGCCGTTGAACGGCGGAAGGCCCTCGCCCTTCCAAACGATCGGCAGGAGCTCGGGAAGCAGCCCGGCCGGCCACGTCGCGGCCGGCCGGAACTCATCGTCGAACCGGAGCCACACCCCGATCTTGGTCGCCCCGGTCGCCGAGGCCATCGCCTCGACCATCTTCGGGAGGACGTCCTCGACGGAGTAGGCGTCCGACATGCGGTGGGCGAGGTCCGACAGGACGACGTACGGAGTCGCGCGCTTCCCGTAGACCACGCGGTCGGCCAGGCGGCCCGCCCTCGAGCGGACCGGTTGGAAGCCGACCGCGACAACCGCTGCAGCCGAATAGACGAGCAGGTTGTTGTCGCTCTGCCCGTGGAGGCTCGAGCCGAGCCACACCACGATCCCCACGTAGACCAGGGAGATGAACGCGGCGAGCGTGCCCAGCATGACCGTCTTCTTGACCACGAAATCGAGCTCGTAGAGACGGTACTTGAACACGGCCACCGCGATGGACGCCGGGATCCCGAACCCGACCGAGATGAGGAAGGAGATCACGACGACCTTGGTCAAGATCGAGTCTCCGCCGAACCCGGCGATGGGGAAGGTGGCGAGTCCCAGGGCGGCCATCACGAGGGCGGCGTAGGCGACCCACTTGAGCTGCTGCCGCTGCTCGCCGGTCGCTTGGGAGTACCGCGTGACGAGGGCCCCCACGCACCCCAGGGCGGCCACGATCATGGCCAGCCCGATCACGATGAACACTGCCCACGGGCCCTGGTCGCCGATGATCCCCACGGGGTTTTCCAGCGGGGCGGTGAAGTGCGTGTAGTAGCCCTGGAGCTCGTCGCTCCCCAGCAGCGCTCCGATCAGGAGGAACACCGCGCCGCCGCCCAGGACCCACCCGAACGGGCGCCACCTGCGGCTGGGGGGATGGCCGTCCGGGAACAGCAGGAAGAGCAGGGGGACCGCGCCCAGACTGAGGAAGGGCGCCCACGAGTGAGCCCAGGCGGCCCACTCCACGGCCGGCAGCGAGCCGACTCCGGTGACCAGCCCGCGCAGGGTGTACTCCTCGGAGAAGGGGAACAGGGCCATGCCGAGGCCGATGATCGAGAGGAGCCATCCCACGGCGTTGGCCCGGCGGGAAGCGATCAGGGCCCCCACGGTGGCGAACCCGAGGCTGGCGACGGCCTGCGCGACGTCCTCAACGGCCGGCAGGCGCTGCCCGGCCAGCCGGGTGCCGTTCAGGGCGGCCAGCCGGATGGTGAACCCGGCCAGGGCCACGGTCAGGATCCAGACGAACCACGCTGCCATCCAGCGGAAACGGGTGTTCATCTCGCACCTCCTGGGGTGTGCATCATGCCCCGATGGTGCGTCCCGGAGGACTCGGGTGACATGGGGGCCACCCCTGGAAGTGGGTCCGGGACACCCCTGGAAGAACGCTGGGGCGGGGAGGCTCGGCGTGCGCGTCGCGCTGTGTGCGGTCATCGGCCGTGTGATGACCCGGTTCGACCTGCTCGTGGTGGGCGACGCCAACCCCGACATCGTCCTGAGCGGTGAGGTCGAGCCGGCGTTCGGACAGGCCGAGCGGCTGGCGGAAGACGCGCACCTCACCATCGGTGGCTCGGGCGCCATCGCGGCGTGCGGGGCGGCGAGGCTCGGCGTGCGCGTCGCGCTGTGTGCGGTCGTCGGGGACGACCTGTTCGGGCGGTGGATGCGCGAGCAGCTGGACGCTCGGGGCGTCGACGTCCGGGGGCTGGTCGTCGATCCGGGGCGCCGTACCGGCCTGACCATCGTGCTCTCCAAGCCGGGGGATCGAGCCATCCTCACCTTCCCGGGAACGATCGCCGACCTGCGCTCGGCAACCGTCGATCGCCGTCTCCTCAGGGAGACGCGGCACGTGCACGTCAGCTCGTACTTCCTGCAGCGTGGCCTGGCGCCGGATGTTCCCGCGCTCCTCGACGAGGCCCACTCGGCGGGGGCGACGACATCGGTCGATCCGAACTGGGACCCTGCGGAGAACTGGAACGGTGGGCTCACCGACGTCCTGAGGGGAACCGACGTCTTCCTTCCGAACGCCACCGAAGCGGTCAGGATCGCGCATCAAGAGGATGTCGATCGAGCCGCGGTGAGCCTCGCCGGCCTGGCCGCGCTGGTCGTCGTCAAGCTCGGGTCGCAGGGAGCGCTCGCCGTCCAGGGAACCAGCCTGGTGCGCGTCGGCGCTGTTCCCGTCGAACCCCTCGACACAACGGGAGCCGGCGACGCATTCGACGCGGGTTTCCTGGCCTCCTGGCTGGCGGGCGACCCGCTCGATCGGGCCCTGGCCATGGGCGCGGTCTGCGGGGCGCTCTCGACCCGTTCCCTGGGCGGGGTCGACGGACAGCCCACGCTGGACGAGGCCCGGAGCACGATCGCCGGCCAGCCGGCCGGCTCGAGCTGACTCGACGCCGGCGGCGCCTCGGTTCAGGCACTCATTCGGGGCGGATGGCCAGGCCGCTCCCGATGTCGAAGAGCCGCACGTCCCGCGGGGCGACGGTGACCTGCAATCGCGATCCTGACCGGGGCCGTTCCTGCGGCGGCAGCCGGAGGGTGACGCTGGCCCGATCCCCGTCGGTCCCGGCCAGGAGCTTCGCTTCGTCGGCGTCGGGGCCCAGGCCGGCTCGGGCCGGGGCGGCGTCCACCGAGCCGTGGACCAGGACTTCGTCGCCGAGGGGTTCGATCACATCGACCAAGACCGCGAAGCCCGGACCGGGATGATCCTCGCCGACGGGATGGAGCGCCTCCGGTCGCATGCCCACGACCACATCGCCATCCCGCACGCGCATGTCCGGCAGCTCGAGGTCACCGGCGGCGATGCTCCCGCCGGTCGCCCTGCCCTTCATCAGGTTCATCGGCGGGGAACCGATGAACCCGGCCACGAACAGGTTGGCCGGATCGTCGTAGACGTCCTGCGGCCGCCCCGTCTGTTGCAGGATCCCGTCGGAGAGGACCACGATGCGATCGCCCAGGGTCATCGCCTCGACCTGGTCGTGCGTCACGTAGATCGTGGTGACGCCCACGCGGTCCTGTAGCCGCTTGAGCTCGGCCCGCATCTCGACCCGGAGCTTCGCGTCCAGGTTGGAGAGTGGTTCGTCCAGGAGGAACACCTCCGGCTCCCGCACCAGGGCCCGGCCCATGGCCACCCGCTGCCGTTGACCACCCGAGAGCTGGCCCGGCCGCCGCTTGCGGAGCTCCTCGATCCCCAGCATGCGGCTGATCTCCTCGACCCGTCGCCGCGCTTCCTGCTGGAACACCATGGCGACGTCCCGGTCCTTCGGCGGCACGTCGTTGACGACGCGATCGCCGATGGCGATCGAGCCGCGGCTGATCCGCTCGAGGCCGGCCACCATCCTGAGGGCCGTGGACTTCCCGCATCCGGACGGGCCGACCAGGATCAGGAACTCCCCGTCGGCCACGTCCAGCGTCAGGCCCTCCAGGGCGACGACCGGCCCGGGGTAGACCTTGGTGACGTCGCGGAAGGCGACCCGAGCCACCGCTAGCCCTTCAGCCCCTGGGTGGCGATGCCCCGGACGAAGAAGCGCTGGGCCGCCACGAACAGCACCAGCACCGGGAGCATCGACATGATGTTCGCCGCGGCGACGGTGTGCCATTGGGTCTGGTGCGCGCCCTGGAACGTGGCCAGCCCGAGCTGCAGGGTGAACGCGTTCTGGTTCGTCAGGATGGTCACGAGCGGCCAGAGGAAGTCGTTCCACGTC
>VAYG01000156.1:9952-14439 GCA_005885015.1 Actinomycetota bacterium
AGCCTCCTCGAGCTCCATGGGGAGCGTGCTGAAGAACTGGGTGAGCATGAAGATGCCGAACACGTTCACCAGGTTCGGAACGATGAGCGCGCCGAGCCGGTCGATCAGCCCCAGGTCCCTCACGATGAGGAACGTTGGGATCAGGACCACCTGCAAGGGGACCATCAAGGTCGCGAGCAATAGGAAGTAGACGACGCCGCGCCCCAGGAAGTGGATCCTGGCGAACGCGTAGGCCGCCAGCGAGCAGAACACCAGGTTGCTGAGGACCACCGCGACCGTCACCAGGGTGGTGTTCCAGAACCAGGTGCCGAAGGCGGACTGCCGGATCGTCGTCGCGTAGTTCCCGAAGCGCAACGTCCCCGGCCACAGGACGGGCGGGAAGTGCAGCGTCTGGGAGGGAGTCTCCAGGGACGTCACGACCATCCACACCATGGGCAGCAGCATGATCAGGGCGAGGGGAAAGAGAAACAGGTGCCACGGATCGAAGGGCAACAGGCGGTTCCGCTTGCGCTCCACCATGCCGGTCTCACCCGGCAACGACCGGGCACCGACCGGTGCGAGGGCGGCGGGGGCTTCGTCGGCGGGGGCGATCGCGCCGCTCATGACTCGTAGTGGATCACGCGCCTCCCCAGCCAGAACTGGGCCAGGGTGAGCGCCAGGATCACCAGGAACAGCACATACGCGATGGCCGCGGCGTACCCCGCGAGCGACAGGCTTCCCAAGCCCTGCTCGAAGGCGAGCCGGTACACGTAGAACACCACGACGGATGTCCGGCCGAGCGGCCCTCCCCTCGTCACGAAGAACACCTCGTCGAAGAGCTGCAGCGCGCTGATGGAGGACCACACCACCAGGAGCAGTGTGGCCGGCCCGAGCATGGGCCAGGTGATGCGCCGGAACGTGCTCCACCGGCCGGCCCCGTCGATGGCCGCGGCCTCGATCAGGTGCTGAGGGACGCCTTGCAGGGCGGCCAGATAGATGATCGTGTCGAATCCGAGCCATCCCCAGATCGTCATGAGGACGAGGGCGATCATGGCCTGGTCGGGGTCCTCGAAGAATCCGTACGGCCCCAGGCCCACCTTCCCCAGGAGCCAGTTGGCCAGGCCGAAGTTCTTGTCGAACAGCCAGAGGAACATGATCCCGGTGGCGATGGTCGAGGTGACCACCGGGATGAACACGGCGAGCCGGTAGAAGCGGATCAGGGCGATCTTCCGGTTGAGCGCGTGGGCGACGAACAGCCCGGCCAGGATCGAGGTGGGGACGAACAGGATCGTGTAGTAGATCGTGTTCAGGGCGGCCTGCCGGGCCTTGGGGTCGTGGAGCATGCGTTCGTAGTTGGCAACCCCCACCCAGTGCCGCTGGGGCGAGATGAGGCCCGCCTTCTGGAAGGAGAGGATGAGCCCCCACACGATGGGGATGAGGCCGAAGACCCCGATCAGGATCACCGAGGGAAGGATGAAGGTCCAGCCCGCAGCGTGATCCGACACCAGGAACCTGCGGACTCGGGTCACCGGCCCTCCGTCAGCTCAGCCTCCCGGTTCTCCTCGCCGGTCCGTCCTACCCCGCCAGCGACAGCGCCTCGTCGGCCTGCGCCGCCGCCTTGTCCAGAGCCGTCTTCGGGTCGCTCTTGCCGAGCATCGCAGAGACGATCGCGTTTCCCATGGCCTCGGACACCTGCGGGTACGCGTCGAGCACCGGCCGGGCCTGCTTCACGTTGGTGAGGTTCTCGACGAAGGCGTCGATCCCAGGGAACGCCGCCCCGAACTGCTGGACGAAGGCTGCGTCGCCGGCGACCGACAGCCGGAACGGCAGATGCCCTGCCTTGAGCGCGTCCTTCTTCATCTGGTCGGGTGCGGTGAGCCAGGCCAGGAACTTCAGCGCGGCCTGGGCCCGCCCACCTCCGTTGTCGAAGACGCACCACATGTCGGGGCCGGCGATCGTCTGATGATCGCCGTTGAAGCCGGGAAGGGCCGTCACCCCGTACTTCACATCGGGGAAGCTGGACAGGTCCCACGGCCCGGTCACCAGCATCCCGATCCTCCCGCTGTTGAACAGGTTCGTGTAGTTGGAGTTCTGGATGTCGAGGTAGACCGACTTGTCCTGGACGGCCATCGAGGTGAGGACCTGGAGCGCCTCCACGCCCTGCGGTGAGTTGAACGCCGCCTTCTTGTTGCTCGGGTCGAGGATCGAGCCGCCGTTCTGCCACAGCAGCGGATCGTAGTGCCAGACCGTGTCCTCTGAGGCGTCCATCGGGTAGGAGAAGCCGAACTGCTTCTTGGCCGGATCCGTGAGAGCCTTCGCGGCCGCCCGGAAGTCGTCCCACGTCCACTGATCGGTCGGATACGAGAGTCCCGCCGCGTCGAACAGTTTCTTGTTGTACACGAAAGCCAGGTTGTCCATGAGGGCGGGGATGCCGAGGACCTTCCCATCGACGGTGGCCGCGGCGCGCGCACCCGGGATGAAGTCGTTCCAGTTGACGTCCGGCTGCTGGACCCACTGGGTGAGGTCGACCAGCTTCGGGGCCGAGGCGAGCTGAGCCATCGACGAGCCGTACTGGTAGGTGATGTCAGGAGGCTCCCCTCCCTGGAGGGCCACGGTGAGCTTCTGGATCGCCTTGTCGTTGTTCACGAACAACGGCTTGATGTGGATGTTCGGGTTCTGCGCGTTCCACTCGTTCAGCAGGGCCTTGAGCGAGTCCTCCTCGACGTCCGTGTACCCGTGCCAGAACGTAAGGGTCACCGGGGTGGCCGGCAACGACGATGGCGACCCGCCGCCCGAAGCGGTTGGCGTGGCGGTGGTTCCGCCGCCCCCTCCACACGCCGCCCCGACCAGGCCGACCGCCGCGATGATCGACAGCAGATGACGCCGTTTCATCCAGGACACCTCCCACTTCCTTCGCTCGAGCTCACGACAGCACCACCGATCTCGTCAGATAGCGTGGGTGATCCGGATCGATGCCCTTCGCCCCGGCGATAGCAACGGCCAGGCGTTGGGCCATGACCAGCTCGGCCATCGGGTCGAGCGAGGCGACGCGCACCATGGCGCCGGTGGCCCGGACGTCGTCGGTCAGGGCCTCGTCGGGAGTGGACAGGATCCACACGAGCGATCGCTCGCCGGCGAGGCTGATCGGGCCGTGTCGGTACTCCATCGCTGGATATGCCTCCGAGTATGTTCTCGACGCCTCGCGAAGTTTGAGGGCCGCTTCCTCGGCCACCCCCACCGTCCAGCCGTGGCCCAGGAAGACCACGTGGTCGATGTCTTCCGGGCTCGCCGGCAGCGGTTCGTCCAGCGCCCGCTCGGCGTCGCCGATCGCCGCGGCGAGGTCCTCTCCGAGCTGGGCCCTGAACATCGCCAGGACGGACGTGGCGAACCTGGTCTGCACGACCGAGCGCTCGTCCGCGAAGTCCAGGACGACCCGGGCATCGGCGGCCGAGGCCGCAGGAGATCCGGCGTCGGCGGTGATGATCACTCGCGGGCGGGGTTCGAGGCCCTCGAGGAGCCGAACGACCTCCGTGGTGGTGCCGCTCCGGCTGATCGCCAGGACCCGGTCGTATGGCCGGGCGGCCGGGAATTCGGAGGCGGGGAAGGCGTCGGTCTCGCCATGGCCGGACGATTCCCGAAGGGCGGCATAGGCCCGGGCCACGTACAGCGAGGTGCCGCAGCCGGCCACGGCCACGCGCTCTCCCTTCACCGGAAGATCCGCCCCGACCGCGGCGAGCACCTCCCCGGCCTTCCGCCAGCACGACGGCTGGGAGGCGATCTCGCTGGCGATCGCGCTCATTCGGCGTGAAAATAGACCACAAACGCTCATCCGGTCAAGGCGAAACCGCGAGCAAGCACGCATACGAAGGGTATGCTCTCGCCCGGGATGCGCCAGACCGACCGCCTATCCTCCATCCTCGAGCAGCTCGCCGCGGACGGCGCCGTGGCGGTCGGCGAACTCGCGTCGCGCCTCGGGGCCTCTCCGGCGACCGTCCGCCGGGACCTCCAGCTGCTCGAGGAGCAGCGGATGCTGAGCCGCACACACGGCGGCGCCGTGGCCCGCGACGTCCTCTACGAGCTCCCGCTCCGGTACAAGGCCGCCCGGCATCAGGGGGAGAAGAAGCGGATCGCCGCGGAGGCCGCCGCCCGGGTGACCGACGGATCGGTGATCGGCTTCACGGGTGGGACCACCACCACGGAGGTGGCCCGGCGCGTCGTGGACCGGCGCGGGATCACCGTGGTCACCAACGCGCTCAACATCGCCGGAGAGCTGGCCATCCGCGCGGACGTCAAGCTCGTGGTGACCGGGGGAACGGCACGGGCCGAGTCCTACGAGCTGGTGGGTCCCGTGGCCGAGCAGGCTCTGGAACGCCTCAACCTGGACGTCGCCTTCGTCGGCGTCGACGGGATCACCGTCGAGGCCGGCCTCACCACCCATCACGAGGTGGAGGCCCACACGAACCGGACCATGATCGATCGGGCCCGCCGGGTCGTGGTGGTCACCGACA
>VAYG01000032.1:0-4015 GCA_005885015.1 Actinomycetota bacterium
CCCGACCCCTTGAACAGGATGCCGGCCGGGTGGAACACCTTGCGCAACGGTCCGCCGCAGACGCCGCACTCGGTCAGCGGCGCGTCGCTGAAGCGTTGGTAGACCTCGACATGGGTACCACAGGAACGGCAGACGTACTCGTAGGTCGGCATCGCACTCGATTATAGGAGCCGCTCTCTCGGCCCCGATGGAGGGGCCCGGGGAGCCGAGGGCTCGCGGGGACCCGCGGCGGGCCAAGGGAGGGAGACGCAACACCGCCGAACGGATGAGGTTGGCCGGCGGCCCGCTGGGATACACTCCTAGACTCGCCAGGAGGCCCGAGATGAAGGTTCGAAAGGCGGTCATCCCTGCTGCCGGATTGGGAACGCGGTTCCTCCCCGCCACCAAGTCGCAGCCAAAAGAGATGCTCCCGGTGGTGGACAAGCCTGCCATCCAGTACGTCGTGGAGCACGCTGTCGGAGCCGGGATCGACGACATCCTGATCGTAACTGGACGGGGCAAGCGGACCATCGAGGACCATTTCGACCGGTCCTTCGAGCTCGAATACCGGCTGGAGCATTCCGGGAAGTACGAGGAGCTCAAGCAGGTCCGGGAGATCTCCGAGATGGCCTCGATCCACTACATCCGGCAGAAGGAACCGCTCGGCCTCGGCGCGGCGGTGGCCATGGCCGAGGACCACGTCAACGGGGAGCCGTTCGCGGTCCTGCTCGGGGACGACATCATCACCCAGGGCAACCTCCTCCGGGAGCTGCTGGACGTCTACGACCGGTACGGACGGAGCGTCATCGCGGTGAAGGAGGTCCCCCGCTCCGACATCAACCTGTACGGCTCGGTGGAGCCCGAGTTCGTCGAGGACAACCTGGTCCGAGTGGTCAGGATCGTCGAGAAGCCGGCCCCCGAGGACGCGCCTTCGAACATGGCGGCGATCGGCTACTACGTGCTGACGCCGGAGATCTTCGACGCTCTCCGGGAGACGGCGCCGGACAGGGCGGGCGAGGTCCAGCTGACCGACGCCCTCAACCTCCTGGCCCAGCAGCAAGCCGTGTACGCCTTCGTGTTCGAGGGCATCAGGTACGACATCGGCAAGAAGATCGACTACCTGCGGGCCACGGTGGAGATCGCCATCGACCGGGACGACCTGGGGCCAGAGTTCCGGGCCATCCTCGCCGAGCTGGTCCAGCGCAAGAAGCTGCTGTAGGGATGGCCCGT
Organism: Actinomycetota bacterium; assembly: GCA_005885015.1. Taxonomy (GTDB): domain Bacteria; phylum Actinomycetota; class UBA4738; order UBA4738; family UBA4738; genus AC-52. The sequence goes on from VAYG01000032.1 coordinate 1,210, forward strand.
TCCGGCGTCGAGCCGTTCTCCGAGGGCCCGGCATCCACCGCCGATCGAACGGAGGAAGGGCCCCCCCATCACGGCGAGGGGCACGACCATGGCCACGTGGGTGACATGCGCACGATCGACGAGGTGCGCCGCGAGGTCCTGGACCGGATCCGCCCCCTCGCTCCCATCGAGCTTCCCCTCCAGGAGGCGTGGGGCTGCGTGCTGGCGGGGGACGTCGTGGCCGAGCTCGACATGCCCGCGTTCTCGTCCTCCGCCATGGATGGGTTCGCCGTGCGGGTCGACGACGTGGCCGGAGCGACGGTGGACGAGCCAAGGAAGCTACGCGTGGTCGGCCAGGCCCCCGTGGGCCGTCCCCCAGAGGGAACGGTCGGGAGGGGCGAGGCCGTCCGGATCGCCACGGGAGCCCCCGTCCCGGCGGGGGCCGACGGCGTCGTCCCCATCGAGCACTGCGTGGTCCAGGGCGAGGAGGTCCTGGTGCTGCGCGAGTTCCCCGAAGGCGCGAACGTCCGGGCGGCCGGGCAGGACGTGCGGGCCGGCCAGATGGTCGTGCCGGCCGGCCGCCGGCTGTCGGCTCCGGAGCTGGGCATGCTGGCCAGCTCCGGCCACGCCTCCGTGCTCGTCTACCCGCGGGCCCGGGCCGTGGTGATCTCGACCGGGGACGAGCTGGTCGAGCCGGGCCGTCCCGCCTCGTTCGGCAAGGTCAGGGACGCGAACTCCTACACGCTGTTCGGGGCCCTCCGCGACGTCGGAGCGATCCCCTACCTGTCGGGCATCATCCGGGACGAGCCCGAGGACTTGAAGGAGGAGGTTCTGGCCCTGGTCGCTCGGGCCGACTGCTTCATCAGCTCGGGCGGCGTCTCCGTCGGCGAGCGCGACGTGGTGAAGAAGGCGTTCTTCCGCCGGGGCGAGATCGCCTTCTACCGGGTGGCCATGCAGCCGGGCATGCCGCAAGGGTTCGGAATGATCGACGAGACCCCGTACTTCGGGCTCCCCGGCAATCCGGTCTCTGTCTTCGTGTCCTTCGAGGTCTTCATCCGGCCCGCGATCCTCAAGATGATGGGCCGCCGCGACATCTACCGCCCGGAGATCTGGGCGGTGCTGGAGTCCGACGTCGCGGGCCCTCGCGACCGGGTGATGTTCGCCCGGGTCCGCGTATGGCGGGAGCGGGGGCAGTGGCGGGCCGCCAGCACCGGGCCCAGGGATTCGAACCTCCTCGGCACCGTGACCAAGGCGAACGGCCTGGCGATCATCCCGTTGGGGACCGAGGTGGCGGAGGCCGGGTCACGGGTGCGGGTGATGCTGTTCCGGGCCCTGGAGGAAGAGAAGTGAGCGAGGCCTCCCGGATGGTGGAGGTCGGTGAGAAGCAGGTCACGGCGCGGGAGGCGGTGGCCGAGTGCACCATCCGGATGACCCCGGATGCGTGCGCGGCCCTCGTCGCCGGGACGCCGAAAGGCGATCCGATGGAGGCGGCCAAGGTGGCCGGCCTGCTGGCGGCGAAGCGGACCCCCGACCTGCTGCCCTTCTGTCACCCCATCGCCCTGACCGGTGCGAGCGTGATGCTCGAACCCGACGCCGAAACGGGAACGATCCGGATCGAGGCCGTGATGCACGCCCTGGACCGGACCGGGGCCGAGATGGAGGCGCTCACGGCCGCCGCCGTGGCCGCCCTGTGCCTGTACGACGCGGCCAAGGCCTTCGACCGGGCCGCGGAGATCGGTGGGCTCCACCTCCTGGCCAAGGCCGGCGGGAAGAGCGGTGCGTTCCGGCGGGCTGACTGATTGACGAAAGGGCCCGTCACCTGCGGCGATGGCGCTCACCCTCGACGTGATGTCGAGGGTAGTCCGGAACTGATCCTCTGAAGCAACCTCTCCAGTACTCGATGACCGTGACGGTCAATGGAATCCGCAATGGCCTCGATTGTCATCTGGCAACCATCCACCTCTGCTTTTCATTGCGAAAATTTCTTCCGCCCTTTTGACGACCATTCCTTGAGGGCCCATATCTTGCGTGCTACGCTGCCGTTCCAGCCCACATGTTGTGGTCGGACCGGGGATCGACCGCGGGAGGGGCTGGTGCTGAGTTGGACTTTGCTGGCGGTCTTGGGCATCATCTGGGCCGCATTCCTTCTCCCCTCATGGCGTCGGTCGCCGACGTCCAGTGTGGAGGCGTTCGAGGAAAAGATGAACCTGCTGGCTGAGGCGAACAGCGCGCAACCCGGACGGTGGGTCCTAGTCCCCCAGAAGGGCCGCCGGTTCCTAGGACCCCAGGACCGGCAGCGCATGCGTCTCCGCCGCCGCCGGCGCCTCGTGTTCATGACGCTACTCGAGGCGATCGGATTCACCCTCGTCATCGGGCTGTTCCCGCCGCTCCGGACCATGCTCTACGCGACGGGATTGCTCGTCGTCGCCCTCATCGCCTACGTCGTGGTGCTCCTCAGGGTGCGGCAGGAGGAATCGGCGCGGGCCCGGGACCGCCAGGCCTACGCCGCGGCCTACCGCCGGCAGGTGTACGGCAACGGGAACGGCAACGGGCTGGACGGCCCGGTCTCCGCCGCCGCCGGGAACGGGAAGGGCCACTCCTCGCTGGCCGTGGACGAGCTCTTCTGGTCGGGATCCGGCCTGCACATCGTGGACGAAGACGTCCACGTGGTGATCCGCCGGTCGGACGAGATCGACCTGGAGGCCGTCCGCGCCCAGGCATCTCGCCTCCCCTAGCCCGCTCGCCGCGCGGCCCTCGGTGTAGAAGAATCCGCCGGTGTGAGCCTTCCTTGTCTGGCTGACGACTTCCAGCGGCGGTTCGAGCGGAC
>VAYG01000032.1:4093-22833 GCA_005885015.1 Actinomycetota bacterium
AGGCCCATCCCGAGGTGTACTACGCGGGGTTCCTCCAGGACGCCCAGAAGGAGTACGCGGAGGCCCGGGTGACCGAGGCCATCGTCACCGGTGCGGAGATCCCCTCGCCGGACGACCTCGGCGTGGAGCTGGCCCCGTTCCTGAACGGCATGGCGGAGTCGATCGGGGAGGGCCGCCGGGCCATCCTGGACCTCCTGCGCCGGGGGGTGGTGGCGGAAAGCGAACGGATCCTCTCCCTGATGGAGGACGTGTACCACGTGCTGGTATCGATGGACTTCCCCGACGCGGTGACGGCGAACCTTCGGCGGTCGACCGACGTGGCCCGGTCGATCATGGAACGGACCAGGGGCGACCTGTCCGTGGCGCTGATCCAGAGGAACCTCCAGGAGGCCCTGGAGCGCCACGCCGAGGGGCTCCGGGGCGAAGTGACCCGGGAGCCTGGTCCGGCCGAGCGGTCCTAGCGGATCTGGATCGCTCCCAGGAAGGACCGGGCGAGCTCCTCGTCCCCCTCCACCGAGACGGTCCCGCCGGCCAGCAACGAGTCGAAGGAGTCTCGCCCGGAGGCCGCCATGATCAGGGCAGGCACCGGTCCCGCTCGCCAGATCGAACCTCCAGGCCGGAACGGAGGCGTCCTTCGCCGAGAGGACGACCTCCCCGGGCCGGCCCCGGAGCCGGTGGATGGTGTCGATGCCGATGGCGGCGAGCAGGAACTCGACCGCCGGCTCCACGTCCACGTCCTCGTCCGACATGCCCAGGGCCCTGCGGATGTCCTGGCGGTGGATCCACTCGTCGTAGACCCGGGACCAGATGAGCATGGCCAGCGGAGCCCGGCCCAGGAACGTCGGGACGGGCACCCGGTACAGGCGCTCCGGGATGGCCCGGAAGACCCTCGCCAGCCTGCGTCCCCACCGCTCGAGTCCAAGCAGCAGGTCCGGCACGGGCCGGTTCGCCCATCGAGGGACCTGCCGATCGTTCCACCGCTCGATCGAGTGCATGGGACGGAACACGACCACCAGCTCGGAGCCGAGGACCGTTGCCTTGTCCAGCGTGATCAGGTGCGCCACGACCTCCCGGATCCGCCACCCGGGCAAGGCGGGCGCGTCGAAGCGGACCGCGTCCAGGGGTCGCAGGAGGGCGAGGGTTCGCCTGCGCTCTGACTTGACGGCCTGGACGATCTCGCCCCTGGTGACGGGGCGGTTCGTCACGAGGTGGTTGGCGGCGCGGGCGGGAGGGGCTGGGTCGGGTCCGCGCCGGTCCCGGAACCGCCTCCCGTCTCCAGCAGCACCCGGCGACGCTCCAGGAACTCTTCTCGGGTGATCTCTCCCCGCGCGTACCGCTCCTCGAGAAGTCGCAGCGCGGGCGGCTCGCCGAACCGCCGCTCCAGGTGCGGCAGCTCCTGGCGTAGGAGCAGGACCGCCACCACGATCACGGCGATCAGGACGGCCGTGCTGATGAGGCCTCCGACCCATCCCCAGCCCGAACCCCACCACCAGAACATTCGGGTCAGCTCCTGGTCAGGTCGGCCCGGATCTGGGCCAGATCCTCGGCGCCGATCTCGCCCCGGGCGAATCGATCCTCTGCGATCCGCACCGCCGAGGACGCGCGCCCCCGCAGTCCGGCGGAAACGGCCCCCGGGGTCCCCCGGGGCATGACGATCCACAGGACGATGTAGGCGATCACGCCCGGACCCATCAGGGCCAACAGCACGAAGGCCACCCGCACCAGGATGGGGTCGATCCCGAAGTACTCGGCGAGCCCGCCGCAGACGCCGGCGATGCGCTTGTTCGTCTCCGAGCGAGTCAACTGGTGGCCGTCCATGGCTGCATGCTCCCTCACCCGCCGCCCGGCGGTCAAAAGCGGTCTGGGCGTCGCCCGGGCTCTGTTACGCTAGCCGCACCGGGGGTGTAGCTCAGTCCGGTAGAGCGCTGCCTTCGCACGGCAGAGGTCGGCGGTTCGAGTCCGCTCACCTCCACAGGTCCGAGGTTGAGCCTAGCGTCCCGTCAGCGAGAAGTGCATGTAGTCCTTCGCGCTGATCCAGTACCCGCCCCACTTCCAGCCGATCGCGGCGAACGCCCGGACTACAACGTCGCCCGGTCGGATGATCCCTTGGCCGTGGAGTGAGCGGTCTTTGTACCGGCGGGCGTAGACGTTCTTCACGAATCCATCGGCGGCCACGTAGGGGTTCTGCATCGGGTTGATGTCGATGGCCAGGCCGAAGGCATGTTGTGAGAAGCTCCTCCCTTCCCCGTGCGCCGTGAGGACGGGACGGCAGTTGAACCCGACCGTGTAGTCCCTCTTGTCGTAGGGGTTGTCGTCCTGCGGTCCGCGATATGGAGTGGCCAGGTGCAGGACCTTGATCGGAAACCGGGCGTCGAACAGACGCTTGAACACCGTCACCACTCCGTGGGCCACCCGGGTGTTCACCACCATCGAGCCCTCATGGACCTTCCCGTCGAAGCCCCAGTAACGAAGCGTGAGCAGGCTGAGAGCGCTCAACGGGACCGGGCACCCCACGTGCCATGTGCCGCCGCGCATCTCCGCCGCCAGCGCGGAGGGGAGGGGTGAGACGGTTCCTCGGAACCGGGCGGGGAGCTCGCTCCGCGTGGGAGTCGGCGCCGGCGTCGAGGATGGGCTCGAAGGGGCCGAGGGGCTCGACGCGGACGAGGGCGATCGGATCGCTCCGACGGGCCGGGCGCCGGTCGTCCCGTAGTCGCACCCCGCCGCCAGGGCAGCCAGAGCCGCAAGCGCTATGGCCATTCGCTTCATGGTGATCAAAGGTACAAGACTGGTATCCGGCTCCCGTCGCACTCGTTCAAACTGACGGTCGTGCAGGAGCGGAAGGTCGCCACGGTGCTGTTCGCGGACCTGGTCGGCTCCACCGAGCTTGGCGCCTCCCAGGACCCCGAGCGGACGCGGGCCATCCTGGAACGCTTCTACGAGGCCATGGCCGCGGAGATCGCGGCGGCCGGAGGGACGGTCGAGAAGTTCGCGGGGGACGCGGTGCTGGCGGTCTTCGGCGCCCCGGCCGCCTACGAGGACCACGCCGAGCGTGCGCTGCACACCGCGCTCTCCATGCGCCGGCAGATGGAGACGCTGTTCGGCGGTCGACTGATCCTCAGGATCGGCGTGAACACCGGGGAGGTCATGGTAGGGACTCCCCACGCGGGGAGCTCGTTCGTGACAGGCGACGCGGTCAACGTCGCCGCCCGCCTGGAACAGGGCGCCGAACCGGGGGAGATTCTGGTCGGCGAGCGCACGGTCGCTTCCTCTCGGGGTGCCTTCGAGTTCGGCGACCCCATGAACGTCGAGGCGAAGGGGAAGCCGGGGGGCGTCGCGGCGCGGCGCCTGGTGCGGGCGCTGTCTCTGGTGCGTCCGCGGGGGGTCCAGGGACTCCGCCGGCCATTCGTCGGCCGGGACCGCGAGCTCGAGCGGCTGCTCGGCGCGTACCGCGGCATAGCGGAAGAGAGCCGGCCGAAGCTCGTCACCATCGTGGGAGACGCCGGGGCAGGTAAGACCCGGCTGGTTCGCGAGCTCTGGGACCGGTTGGCGGGCGAACGTCCCGAGCCCCTTCGTCGCACGGGGCGCTGCCTCCCTTACGGGCGCGGCATCACCTACTGGCCCCTCGGGGAGATCCTTCGCGAACACCTCGGGATCCTGGAGAGCGATTCCCCGGTGGAGGTCAGGCGCCGCCTGGGAGACCGGGAGATCCTGGGCCTGACCCTCGGGCTCGATACGGCCGGCGACCTCCACCCGCTCGCCGCGCGGGACCGGCTCCACGACGCGTGGATCGCGTTCCTGGGCTCGACCGTGGCGGAGCGGCCCACCGCGGTCCTCATCGAGGACCTCCACTGGGCGGAGCCGCCCCTTCTCGACCTCATCGAACAGCTGATCCGGGACGTCGATGGGCCGCTGCTGGTGTTAGGCACGGCGCGGCCGGACTTCGTCGACGCCCGTGCCGGGTGGGGGACCGGCCGGTACGACGCGGAGACCATCTGGCTCGAGCCGCTGACCTCGGCTTCGGCCGGTGAGCTCGTGGACTTGGCGCTGGGCTCGAGGCTGCCAGAGGCCGCGCGCAACCTCATCGTCGAGCGAGCCGACGGAAACGCGCTGTTCCTCGAGGAGATGATGGAGAGTCTCATCGATCGGGGGTTCATCCAGCGCACGGGCGATGCGTGGACCGTGCGCGAGCTACCCGCCGCTCTCGAGGTCCCCGATACCGTGCAGGCCGTGGTCGCGGCCAGAGTCGATCTGCTCGGCCCGTCGGAGAAGGCGGGCCTCCAGGCCGCCGCGGTCGTCGGGCGGATCTTCTGGACGGGCCCGGTGTACGAGCTCGTCGGGGATCTCCCCGATCTCCGGATGCTCGAAGACCGGGACTTCATTCGCCGGCGCGCCGGATCCTCGCTGGAAGGAGAACGGGAGTACGCGTTCAAGCACGCCATCACCCGCGAGGTGGCCTACGAGAGCGTCCCGAAGGCCAAGCGAGCCCGGCTGCACGCGGACGTCGCGGAGTGGATCGAACGACGGATCGGGGCGCGGGACCAGGTCGCCCCGATGCTGGCGCACCACTACGCGGCCGCGGTCGATCCAGAGAGCGCGGACCTGGCCTGGGCCGGTGAGCTCCCCAGGCTGGAGGGGCTTCGCGGGCAGGCGATTCGGTGGCTGCATCGGGCAGGGGACCTGGCTATGACGCGGTACGAGCTGGACGATGCGGCGGCCCTGTTCCATCAGGCCATCGAGCTGGGGCCGGATCGACCGGAGGAGGTCGAGCTGTGGCGCGCGCTCGGCCACGCAGCGGCCCTCCGGTACGACGGCCTCGGTCTGTGGGACGCGATGGAGAGAGCCATCGAACGCTGCGAGGACCCGCCCGTCCTCGGGGAGCTGTACGCGGAACTCGCCTTCGAGACCTCGGGCCGGGCCGGAATGTGGACCCGGTTCCCCGACCGGGATCTCGTGCAGGGATGGATCGACCGGGCCCTCGAGCTGGCCGAGCCCGGCAGCCGCGCCCGGGCGGAGGCCGTGATGGCCCTGTGCTACTGGAAGGAGCCCCGGCCGGATTGGGCGGTACGAGAGTCCGAGGAGCTGGCCGATCGTCTCGGAGATCCGACGCTCCAGATCGACGCATGCGAGATGAGATGGCTGAGTGATTTCGCCGGCGGACGATACATGGATGCGCTCCGCTCCGCCCAGCGTGCGTTCGATCTGGAGAAGAACATCAGCGACCCGAACGCGAGCACGCGGATGCGCGAATCGGTGACCGCGCTCTTCACCCTGTGCGGGCGCCTGGACGATGCGCGGCGCGTCATCGACGAGCACGACCGGCTCAGCCAGAAGCTGTTCCCCCACCATCGCCTGCACTCGGTGGCCATGGAGGTCGAGTTCCTGGAGACATTGGGTGAGTGGGAGAAGATCCGCGCCCTGATCCCGCGAACCCGGACGGCGGTGGAGGAGAACCTGGCGACGCCGTGCGTTCGCAGCCCGCGGTCGCTGCTGGTGTGCGCGGCGGCCAGCGCCGCGCTGGGACATCCGGACGAGGCGGACGCGCTCGAACGCGATGCGGAACGGCTGCCGATGGAGGGCTTCGGCTGGATCATCGACACCCCCCGGATCAGGCTCGCCCTCCACCGTGGCGATCTTGCCGCCGTCGGGGGGCTGGTCTCGGCCACCCCGAGGTTCATCCCTCGTCGAGCGATCTGGTACTTCCCGGCGGCCGTCGCCGCGCACCTCGACTCCCTGGCCGCTCTGCGAGAAGAGGACCGCCTCGAGGCGGACGCGGCCGAGTTCCTGGAGTCGGATTCCGTGCTCTCCGCGTTCGCGATGCGCGCGTTGGCCGTCCTTCGGGGCGATCCCGTGTTGATGGACCTGGCTGCGGCCCGGTTCGAAGAGCTCGGCTTCGAAGCCCAAGCCGCGGCCACGCGGCGCCTGGCCTCACCCGAACCAGATGGAGGGGGACCCTCCCCGGCCCCCTAGCGAGCCCTGAACACCTTGATGGTGGCGCTCTGGTTGACGGCGCTCCCGTCGCTCGATCCGCAGCAGATGCCGACCCACGCGGCCACCAGAGTGTTCCCGTCGATGAACGTGGCTTGCCCGTCCTTCAGCTCCGCCAGCGTGTAGGTGCTGCCTCCGTTCGGGGTCCCCTGCATGTAGAAGGCGGTCCCGTCGTTCACCTTGAGCCGTCCTCCCACCGACTGGGGCCCCAGCCCGTACTGATCGCCCCCCAGGTCGAACAGGATCTGATGGGACATGCCCCCCGTCCACAGGAAGAAGTCCCCGTCGTTGTTCGAGTCGAACCAGAGGTTCAGGGCGAACGGACCCGGATCGTTGTCGGACGCCGAGACCACGATCGTATTGACGTCCTTCAGCGCTCCGAGCACCACGTAGAAGCCGCTGTCCGCATAGTGGTGGGCGTCCGTGATCGCCAAGGCGATCGAGTTGTTCTTCTTGATCGTCTGTGAGGCGGTCCCCGGAGGCGGGTTCAGGTCCACGCTGAACGGATCGGGTGATCGGTGGAAGAACTGCCCGTCGTTGGCAGTGAAGTAATCGGGCCTTGGCCGCGGTCCGAGCCGCGCGTCGGCGCTGGACGGCCCGGCCAAGGTCCACACCATCGCGGCCACCAGAAAGGCGGCCGTCGCCATTCGTCTCATAAGCCCCCTCCTCTCGCTACGGCTGCGGGCTTGCTTTGGCTGGGAAGGGTCCCCGGTGCAGCCTTATACCCATAAGCGCATCGACCTCAACCGCATCAGATCCACAGCCGGGCCAGGTGTTCGAGGGGGAACGGGGGCTGGGCCAGGGGCTTGACGGCCATCCGCATCAGCGCCAGAGGGTTGTCGTCCCCTGCGGTGCGGTTCAGGTGGACCTCGTCGCACCCCGTGCAGCGATGGATGAGGACCCACTCCCCGTCCCCGCGCACGCTGATGGCGATCGGTTCCATGAGGGAGCCGCACTCGGCCGCGCGGTCGCCGGGAGCGTCGTCGTCGAGGTGGCGGCTCCACAGGCAGTTCGGGCAGTGGTTGCGGTGGGCCGTGCCGAGGGCTTGGGTCGATACGTCCAGCCCGCAGCGGCGGCATCGGAACGAGTTGGGTCCACCGCGCCGGGCGCGATGGCGTTGATCACGAGACATAGGGAATCCTCCTGGACGGGACGGTGAAGGGCGTCGTCGCGCCCGGAGGCTCCGGGGAGAACTAGGAAGGAGAGAACCGGCCCGAGCCAGGGCGCGACGCGACAACCACCGGGAAAACGGTCATCGGTCACCTCCTCTGGTTCGAGCCACCATGGGTGGCGTGGATACCTCAGGCTACAGTGAGCGGGAGCCTGTCACAAGGGGTCAGAGCCAGCCGCGCCGGTTGAACATCCGGTACAGGACGAATGCGGACACGGCCATCAGGGCCAGGGCGAAGGGATAGCCCAGGTACCAGTGCAGCTCGGGCATGTGCCGGAAGTTCATCCCGTAGATCCCGGCGATGAGGGTGGGGACAAGGATGATGGCCCCCCAGGAGGTCAGGCGTTTCATGACTTCGTTGAGCCGGTTGCTGACCACGGCGAGGTGGGCCTCCAGCGCAGAGGACAGGATGTCGCGCAGGTTGTCGAGGTAGTCGGTGGCCCGCAGGACGTGATCGTAGACGTCCCGGTAGTAGGGCTCCAGCGGCACGGTCACCACGTCCACCGTCCGCCGCTGCATCACGTCGAGCACGTCGCGCAGCGGCGTCACCACCCGGCGGAACTGGAGGAGCTGCTTCTTGAGCCGGAAGATCTGGCCCTGCGGCCGCATCTCCTGGCCCGGCTCGATCGTCTGCTCAGCGAAGACCTGGTCCTCCACCTCTTCGGAGACGTCCTCGAAGGCGTCCAAGACGGTGAAGTACCCGTCGACCACGTCGTCGAGCAGGATGTAGAGCAGGTAGCCACCGCCCTCCCCGTGGAGCTCGGGGGTCGACTCCCACCTTTGGACGCACCCCGAGAGGTCGAAGACCGGCTCCTTGCGCACGGTGACCAGGTAGTTGCGCCCGACGAACGCCGTCAGCTCGTGCTCGAGGAGCTCACCGGCTTTTGCGGTCACTCCATATGCCACCAGGAAGAAGTAGGAGCCGTACTGCTCGATCTTTGGGCGCTGGTGTGGGTGAAGGGTGTCCTCCAGCGCCAGCTCGTGGAACCCGAACTCCTCCCGGAGCATCTCGACGGTCGCCTCCGTGGGGCCCTCCACGTCGAGCCAGATCAGCGCGTCCGGTTGCTTCAGGAGCTCGCTGATCTGAGCGGGATCGCAGTCGCGGAACGGGGGGGCTCCCCGATAGACCCGGCATCGCACGGACACGGCCCGGCGAGGGTACCCCGCCCGCGAAGGAGAGAGAAGCAGCGGCTACAGCAGCGGGTGGAGGGCGGCCTCGATCTGGGGGGCGGTGACCGGCCCCTCGATCCGGGCGCGGATGATCCCCATCCCGTCGATGACGATCGTCCACGGCTCCGTCTGGAACCCCCACGCCTTGAACGCGGGTGACTGGTTCTCCAACGTGGCCGGGGGCGGGGTGAGGTCGGGCCCGGGCAGGAATTCCTCGACGTGGATGAAGTTGGCCTTCGAGGCCCCCAGCTTCTGGTACACGAGCAGTTCCTCGTCGACCACGGGGCCGCACAGCATGCTCTCGCACAGCAATGGGGTGGCGAACGTCACCACCGTCGGCTTCCCGGTGGTCAGCGCCTTGTCCAGGGAGATGTAGTGCATGGGGTCGGGTGGTGGCCGGGTGCAGATCTGCTTCAACCCGGCCAGCGTGTGCGCCACGGGGGTCTTCACGGAGATGGCCTTGGAGCCGAGCTCGGCCGGGATCTTCTGATCGGTTCCCTGGAGCGCGGCCTGGCCGAAGAACCGCTGGGACCCCTGCGACAGGGTGACCCCGACGAGCCAGTTTCCGACGCCCGGGACCTCGATCGTCGCGGCGTAGTTTCCTGGGAGCGCGCTCCGGGGTGCCGTGTTGTTGAAGTCGCTGGCGGGGGCGAAGGGAAACCACGTGGCGGCGAAGGGACCGGTGGGTTTGCTGGTCATGTCCTTGGCCAGCCACACCTGCGGTGAGCCGCCCGTGACCACCCGGCCCTGGTTCGTCACCAGACCGAACCCGAAGTAGGCGGGACCGGGCTTCTGCGGCGAGCCGGTGGAGAGCAGCGACAGCTCCGTGGCCCCGGACTTCATGGAGCTGAGGCTCGCCGACCCCGGTGGCGTCGGTGCGGGGCTGCCCTTGGAGCATGCTGCGGCGACCAGGCCGGCGCCCACGCTGGCGCCCACGCCGACCAGGAAGTCCCTTCGGGTGATGGGGGCGGGTCTCATGAACTGGTTTCAGGGTACCGGGTGGGTCAGAGTTGCGCGCCTCAGCATCCCGGGAAAGAAGGGGCGCCGGCTCCTGAGGAGCCGGCGCCCCTATGCGGGCACGCCCTGCCGTCCTCCCTTACGGCGAGGCAGCCCAGTTCCAGGTTCGCCAAGTGGCGGCGAGGGGATCGGTGTCCCCATCGGTCCACATGTTGGAGAGCCAGACCCTGCCGGTCGCCTTCCGCAGTGATGCCCGCGGATCCGACGCCGCGCCGGCATAGTCACCCCACCGGCACTTCCCCAGCTCGAAGCAGTCGAACCCCTCCTCGGGCCCGGGAGACTGCTTGATCAGGACGAAGGCGGACTGGGGATTCGATCCCAGCTTCGAGATCATCTGGATCGCCGGGTAGGCGTCCGTGGATGACGTGGTGAACCCGGCCACGGCGTTGCTCCCGAACCCCTTCTTGCTCGCCGACCGGAACACCCGGTCCGGGGCCACGCCACCGTTGAAGACGTAGAGCGACGCGTCGGTGACGTCGTTCGACTGGAGGGCCGTGGCCGTCGAGGGGTCGATCTCGTACCAGCGGTACTCGGCGCCGGCCCCGCCGAGGATCGTGTGGCCCGCCCACAGCACCGGGGATGACCCGTGCGACGGGTCCACCGCGCTGATGGCGTTCGTCAGCCGCCCGTCGAGCGTGTCGATCGAGTGGACGCCGTCCTTCTGTGGCGCCGGCGGCGGCAGCGAGTAGAAGGGTACGGTCACCGGCGTCCCCACCTTGTCGATGTTGGCCGTACCGTCCCCGTTCTTCGTCACCTTGTACAGCTCGAGCTTGGTCCCGGACGCGCCCGAGTTCGTGGAGTCGGGGACCGCCAGGATCCAGCCGGTGGAGGACGGGTCCACCTGCTTGGCCGGCTCGGGCGTGGAGGAGATGGTCATCCCGTCGTCGTTGAGCAGCATGGTCTGCTTCCCCGTCTTGAAGCTGTCCGCCGAGGGGCAGGTGGTGATGGCCCTGCGGCCCTGCGGCTTGGCGATCCATCCCACGTCGGATTCAAGGAACGTGGCCGGGCTCGGATAGATGTTCACCCCGATCAGCAGGAAATCGGATGTCTGGCCGAGCTTCGGATAGTCGGCGATGGTCCCGCCCCATCCGAAGTCGCTCACGTAGTTGCAGAAGCTGCCGGGGATCGAGGTGGGAGCCCGGGACTTGGAGAATCCCCAAAGCATCGTGGACTTGGGCATTTCCAGCGATCCCACGTCCAGGATCAGGTAGTAGAAGCGCTTGGTGCCCGGATCCCACAGGATCTGCGGGTCGGACAGGAAGTCGTCTCCGCTCCCCGTGAGGTCGGAGAACGGGGCCGAGTCGATCAGGCCTCCGCTTCGGTCGTAGATCCCCAGCTGGAGGTTGATGGCCTGGATGAAGCTTCGCGGCCCGATCGCGCCGGTGGGATCGGGCGGGGACAGGTCGTCCTCGTGCAGGCCCTCCCAGCTCCGTCGAATCTTGGGGGCGAGGCCCACCGGACCGGCGGACCTCGGGTGCAGCTTGGCCGCGGCGGCGATGGCCGCCTCCTTCAGTCGCTCGAACCTCGCGGGGTCCCCGACCAGGTAACCGTGGGACAGCTTGTACCTGACCAGGGCCTCCTTGTCGGCCGCGGTCCCGTTCAATCCTTGGCCACCGGCCGGCGCGGCGACCAGGCAGAGGCAGAGCATTGTCGCTCCGAACAGCTGCGGCACGCGTGTTCGCACCGTTCCTCCTTTGTCATCCTCGGGCGCCTCGTCCCGGAGCCCTTCCGGGCGGCGGCCCATTCTCGACTAGTCCGAGTTAGCTAGTCAATTCCACCAATGCAAGCCGAGGCCCCGTCGAACGGCAGGGTCCCGCCCCAGAGCAACCGCGGCCGTCAGGCGCCGGTGGGGAAGCGGACGAACTCGAAGTGCATGCCGTCGGGTCGCAACCAGCGGCCGCCCCACGTGAACCCCCACTGCTCGAAGATCGCGACCACCCGAGGGTCCTGGTGCGGCGTCCGGCCGAAGGGATTCCTCGACACGTTGACGTCGAAGGCCACGCCCCAGGCATGGTGGGAGATGCCGGCCTCGGGGTTGCGGTTGATGAAACGCGAGGAGTAGCAGCCTGCGTAGTCGCGCCGGGGGATCAGCCGGGACAGGCCCTCGCGCTCGATCTCTGCCAGAGCGCCGCGAAGCTGGGGGATGATCGCCCGGTTACACGTGACCGTGCCGAGGACGGGCACGGTCGCGTTCACGATGTGCGTCCGGACCCACGCCGAATCGATGACGAGGAACCCGCCGGTAGTGGGTCTGGCCGCGAACTCCCCGAAGAGCTCCTTCAGCTGCACCGGCGGCAGGACCGCGTCGCCCTGACGGAAGAAGGGTGTCTCCCCGGGTCCCCGCACCCGCAGCGGCAGGCCGGGCGGGAGCGTCGCGCGCATGCGCGAGGTGAGGCGGCGACGGGAGGTCCGGGCCCCTGGATCGACGAGGAGGTATCGCGCCACCTTGATCCCCAGCCGATTCGCCGCGGATCTCGCCATGAAGATCTCGTGGGCCCCGATCTCCGCGTCGGGCACGATGCCGGCCACCCGGACCTTCGCGTTTCCGAAGACGAGCGTGGCTCCGGGCCCCAGGTGACGGATCGCGGCCTCGGTGACGCCCATGACGGCCTCGCGGCGGGCGAGCGCGGGTAGGAAGGACCGGTCCGAGGGCGACATGAAGGGCTGGTAGGAGGCGAGATCCGCCCCGGCCACCTCGATGGGGATGGTCAGCCCGGCCGGCGGGAGATCCACACGGGCGCCGTCCGCGGAGAACGAGCTGCTGAGCCACGCCGTCCCGCTCACCACCGACACGGCGTGCTCGACTCCACGAATCCGGCCGACGGTCTTGCCCCATCCGGCAGGCAACTCGCCCGGCGTCCAGGCGAGCAGCGTGTCGGCCCGGACGGGTTGGACCTGCGGAGCGGGGGACGCCGGCTCCAGCGGCCGGAGCACCGACGAGCTGGCGGGACCCTTGGCGCTGAGCCCGATCAGCGTTCCCGTCACCAGTCCGATCGCCAGGGCGCCCAGCAGCGCCGGCCGCCGGGCCCGGCGCGGGCGCCGGTAGGGCTTGGGCGGCGGGGGGAAGCGCGAGCTCACGGCGCGGGCCTCCGGAGCGACTCGGCCACTCGAAGCAGCGTCGACAGGTCGAAGGCCGAACCGGACACGGACCGGTAGATGTTGCCGTCCATCCACTCTAGCAGATGCTTCTCCGGTGACCACCGTCCCTGGTTGCCACCGACGTCGACCGACTGCTGATCGGCCGAGTCCGGCGGAGCCAGCGTCTGCCCGGCCGCCTGGTACAGGACGATGCCGATCCCGTCGAGCTCGGCGGATGGCTGCCGATAGACGATGGTCACGCCGGTGACGTTCGTGGACCGGGCCGTCTGGTCCGCCACGAGCCGGTATCCAGGCGGAAGATACGTCGCCGAGAGAAGGTCGAACCGGGCCCGGGCCACCCCCAGCTCGACCACCCCGCCCGGCCATCTCCGAACGCGCCACGAGTCGGGCTGCTTCAGACCCGTCACCGGGAGCGAGCCGGCGACGCGCAACAGCTGGCTCCGGGAGAGATTCGAGGAGACCAGGAACTCACCCCTGGTCGTGTGCAGGGCGACGCGACGCGGCGCGCTCTCCGTGGCCGGCTGGTAGTAGCCCACGCCACGGGGAGAGAGCTTCACCGGCTCCGGGAAGGCCTCCAGGCCGAACAGTGACGGCTGGTTCCCCTGCTGGACGCGGGTGACGGTCATCCACGACAACCCGGAGGCGTAGGCGAGAACGCTTTCTGAGTAGGGGCGCAGTGGCGATCGGGCGAACTGCCCGAACCGGTACCGCCGGAGCCCCGCCACGAAGCACGGCCGGACGATGCCCTCGTTCTTCGNGGGAGATCCTGGAATCCCTCGTCGACCGCCTCCGGGCCCGGTCGTGGGGCGAACAGCGTGGCGGGAGGCTCCTTCGTCGACAGCGACCGGACCGTGGCGTCGAATACGGGCGCGTCCCCCGGCTCAGTCGGCAGTCCCATCTGCGAGCTCCACAGCGACCGTTCCGGTCCCGGAGTCGGGAAGACCTCGTACCGGAGGGGGAACCACGTGTCCCGGTCCAGCCACAGCTCCACTCGGTCCTGCGGGAAGAACGGCCTCCACGAGCCGAGGAACTGGAGGTACTGGAACAGTGGAACCGCCTCCTCGTAGGGAAGCTCGATGGCGACCGCGGCCCGTCCGGCGACCGTGTCCGGACCCACCACCGTCACGCGGTCCGCGGCTGCCAGGACCGTCGTCGGCACGATCACGTCGGTGGGCATCCCGGACCGGGCGTCGAAGGGGGGGCGCTCGACGATGGACCGCTTCACTGGGGCGACCGTCGGACACGCCGGCAGGGCCGCGGATGGACATGGGTCCGGCCCCGAGGCCTCCCAGCTCCTCCCGTCGGTGACCAGGCGGAGGTCGTTGCGCGGCCAGGCCTCGGAGGGATACCGAGTGGTGTCGCGAACCACTACGCTGAACGACTCGGGGGCCAGGAAGGCGACGTCCGCCACGAACGTACGGCGCGGAACGGCTCTGGCCCAATGGGATTCGGTGATGTCGAACGTCGCCCGGTACCCGTCGAGCGTGGAGGCGGCCCGGGCGAGCCGGGACGGGATCTCGCCGGCCAGGGCGACGGTGTTGATACGTCCGCCGATCGGGACCACCCCGCCGGTGGTCAGGAGCAGCCCAAGGATCACGCCCGCCGCGGCAGCCGCCACGATCCCGCGCTGGGCGACGATCCAGCGGAGCCGGGCCCGCGTCCGCCCCGGCTGCGGACCCCATCCGAGGAGGCGGTCGGCCTCGACCTCGTCGACCTTGTCCATGATGGCCGGAACCATGTCCGGAACCGGGGGGGCCACCTCGAACCGGGCCAGCTCGCGGATCCGCCAGGCCGCCTGTTCGAACCGGCCACACACCGGGCAGGTCCGGAGGTGCGCCTCGACGTCGGGAGAGGAGGTCGAGCGCTCGTCCATCGAGACGCTGAGGGCCAGCTGCGCGGCGTCACATCTCACCGGCCGCCTCCTCGTCCGAGAGCCACGCCATCAGGGCGGCCCTGGCCCGGTGCATCCGGCTCTTCACGGTGCCGATCCGAAGGCCGAGGATCACCGCGGTCTCCTCGTAGCTGTATCCGAGGACTTCGATCACGACGAACGGTTCGCGCAGCGACGCCGGGAGCCTGCGGATGGCGTCGTGGATGCGAGCCCGCTCCTCGGGTCCCGCCGAGCCCCAGTGATGCCCCTCCCCTTGCATGGTCGCTTCCGGTTGCTCGGCGACCGGGGTCTCCCGGCGGGTCTTCCGGTAGGCGTCGACCGCGCAGTTCCGGGCGATCCGGAGCAGCCAGCTGGTGAACTTCGCCTGGCCCTTGTAGGAGTGGAGGGCGCGATAGGCTCGGAGGAACGCTTCCTGGGTGACGTCCTCGGCTGCGGCCCGGTTGCGGGTGAGGTGGTAGGCGAACCTCCACACGTCCGCCTGGTACTCGCGGACCAGCGACTCGAAGGCCCGCAGGTCGCCGGCCCGCGCGCGCCGGATCGTCTCCGGTTCCGGCTCTCGCACGCCCCTCCTCCCCGTCCCCCTCCGCCCGAGAGCAAGCGTAGCCCGGTGCTCGTTCGTCCATACGAGGTACAGGACGACCGAACCGAGCCCTCGGTTCGCGGCGCCCGGAACGGCGCAACCCCTCGGGTAGAGTCAGGCGGATGGATCCTCGCGAAGACGAGAAGCGCGCCGCCGCCGAGGAGGCCGCCCGGCTGGTGGAGGACGGGTCGACCGTGGGACTCGGATCGGGAACCACAGTGGCCCACTTCCTGGCGGCGCTGGCTCGGCGGGACCTCCGGCTCACCTGTGTGGCGACGTCGGCGTGGACGGAGGAAGCGGCACGCGTCTGGACATCGCCGTTGACGGCGCCGACCAGGTCGCCCCGGACCTGTGGTTGGTCAAGGGGGGCGGCGCCGCGCATACCAGGGAGAAGGTGGTGGCCGCGGCCGCCGATCGCTTCCTGGTCATCGTGTCCTCGAACAAGCTCGTCGATCGGATCGCTCCACCCGTGCCCCTCGAGGTGCTTCGCTTCGGCCTGGCGGCGACGCTTCGCCGGCTGTCCGAACTCGGTCCGGCGGAGGTCCGGGAAGGGGCCGCTCCGACCCCGGAAGGGAACGTGATCGTGGATTTCCTGGGACCGGTGGCCGACCCGTCTGAGCTGGCGGAAGCCCTCGCCGCCGTCCCGGGCGTGGTCGAGCACGGGTTGTTCCCGCCCGCCCTGGTGTCCGAGGTGCTGGTGGGCCGGAACGGCAGCGTCGAACGGTTGGCGCGGCCCCGCTAGATCCAGCTGGGGAACCAGATCCTCGCTTTCCACGCCGCATAGGAAAGCGCCCGTCCGGTGAGGACGGGGAGGAAGAACACGAACAGGCCGATGGAGGCGAGGAACAACAGCCCGGCGATCGGAGCCAGGGGCCGCCCCCTCTCGACGCCGATGCGGAGCTGCGAGAGGTCCCGCAACGCGTACACACCGGCGAGCACCATGAACGGCGTCACCGGTGTCATATAGAAGAGGAAGTTCGTCCTGGCGGCCAGGAACCACGGGAACCACTGCGTGGAGATGGCCACGACGATGAGGCCCGCCCTCCAGTCCCGCTTGCGGATCCATGCCACCAGCGCGTAGGGGAGGGTGAAGACCGTCCCCCAGAAGATCAAGGGATTCCCGATCCCGATGATCTCGGCGGGCAGCGCGCAGTTCACGCCCTTCATCCGGACGCACTGGTAGTAGTAGGAGACCGGACGCTTCATGAGGATCCACGACCAGGCCGGGGAGGCATAGGGATGCTTGGCCCGAAGGTGGATCGAGTAGCTGGCCATGCTCTGCTGCAGCCGCCACCATCCTCCGATGTCGGTCCCGTGGTCGGCCCACCACCGTGCGTACGAAGCGACGTAGACAGCGATGGGGACGATGAGCAGGAAGACGAAGATCCCGAACCCCTCGTCGCGGACGGCTTCCCAGAGGGGGTGCGGGAGGCCCGCCTCCTTCCTCCGGGTGCGCTCCCACGCCACCGCGAGGATGATCGCTCCGGCCAGGGCGATGACGCCCGACCACTTCGTGGCCGCGGCGGCGCCGAAGGCCACCCCCGTGGCCAATCGCCACGGCCGGAAGATGGGGGCGGCGGGCCGGTCCGGAGGCAGGTGGAGCCCCTCGTCGGGCACCTCCGCCGGCCTCGGCGGCGTTCGTTTCTCCAGCCACCGCCGGTCCAGGACAAGGAACAGGAACCCGGCGATCACGAACAGCGCCAGGAAGATGTCCAGCATCGAGATTCGTGACTGCACGAAGTTCAGGCTCTCCGTGGCCAGCAGGAGCCCGGCGGCACCGGCCCACAGCACGCTCCGGAACAGCGCGAGGGCCAGCAGCGAGATCAAGGCCACCGACAGCGTTCCGGCGACCGCGGAGGAGAAGCGCCATCCGAAGGGACGGTTGCCGAACGCGGCCTCGCTTCCGGCAATGATCCACCGGCCCAGCGGCGGGTGGACGGTCACCGTCTGCTCGCCCGGGTTTTCGAGCTTGCAGTCTTTGTAGGGGAAGCCCGCGTCGAAGCACCCGTCCTTCGCGTAGTACACCTCGTCGAATACATAGGCGTGCGGGGCCGACGGGTGGTAGAAGCGAAGGCCGCCGGCGATCGCGGTCACCGCGGCGATCACCACGAACGGCCGGGCGTACCACCGGCGGCGGGCGCGACGGCGCTCGACCCTGGACGGAACGATGGGCGCCTCCGGCGACGCCGGCGCGTCGGGGAGGGGTGGAAGAGAGCTCCGGGCCATCGCTCCGCAGGATAGCGGGCCCGCCTCGGAAAACGGGAGAGCCCGTGACGCGGTGGCGATAATCCATGCATGGCCGATCGATCGGGGACGCTCTATCTGGTGGGGACACCCATCGGGAACCTCGAGGACATGGGCGACCGGGCTCGCCGTGTCCTGGGGAGCGTGGGGTTGGTCGCGGCCGAGGACACCCGCCGGACGGGGAAGCTCCTGGCGAGGTTCGGAATCGACGCCCGGATGATCTCCTTCTTCGAGGGGAACGAGCGCTCCCGGGTGCCCGAGCTGATGGAGGTGCTCCGCCGCGGCACGGACGTGGCCCTCGTGTCCGACGCGGGCATGCCCGGGCTGTCGGACCCTGGCTATCGGCTGGTGAACGCGTGCGTCGAGGAGGGCATCGGCGTCGACGTCGTCCCCGGACCGTCGGCGGCGGTGGCCGCGCTGGTCGTGTCGGGCCTCCCCACCGACCGGTTCGTGTTCGAGGGGTTCCTCCCCCGGACGGGCAAGGACCGGGCACTCAGGCTGGAGGAGCTGGCCCGCGAGCGGCGGACCATCGTCCTCTTCGAGTCGCCGCGGCGGGTGGGGCGGACGCTTACCGACCTGCTCGAGGCGCTTGGCGACCGCAGGGCGGCGGTGGCCAGAGAGCTCACGAAGCTGCACCAGGAAGTGATCCGTGGGACGCTCTCGTCGGTCCTGGGCGAGGTGGAGGGGCGAGAGCTGAAGGGGGAGATCGTGATCGTGGTGGAGGGCCGCGCGGACCCGCCACGGAGCGGCGACCTCGCGGAGGCGGTTCGACTGGCCGCATCCTTCGTGGAGTTCGGGGCGCGGAAGCGCGAGGCGTCGCGCCGCGCAGCGCAGGCAACCGGGGTGGCCGCGGGAGCGATCTACGACGCGCTGAGCCGCTACGGGGCCGACGCCGGCTCGATCATCTCCTCGGGAGGACGGCGAGCCGACAGCTCGGAATAGGCCATGGCCGCGAGCACGAGAGCCGCACCTCCCCACTGATGGAGGGCGAGCCGCTCGTGGAGCCAGATCGCGGCGAACAGCGCGGAGAAGAGGGATTCGCCGGCCAGGAGGATGACCGCCCGAACCGGGGTGAGGGTGCGCTGGGCCACGATCTGGATGGTGAACGCGACCCCGGATCCGAGCGCCCCCGTCAGAAGGAGCAAGGGCCACACGTCCAGCGACGAGGCCGCTGCGATCCGCAGGCCTCCCGGAACGGCGGCGATCAGATGGAACATCGCGGTCGACGCCATCATCCACATCGAGAGCATCCACGGAGGGAACCGCGGCGAGATGTGTCCCACGGCCGTGATGTGCCCCGCCCAGCCGACCGCCCCAGCCAGGACGAGCAGATCGCCGGAGTAGAGTCGGATCGACCCGAGGTCCCGGACCGACAGGAGGGTCAGGCCGACGAAGGAGACGGCCACCGCGACCCAGGCGTGGCCTCCCGGCCGGTGGCCGAACACGAGCAACCCGAGGATCGGTGTCAACACCACGTACAGGCTCGTGATGAACCCCGCGTTGGTCGCCGTGGTCCGCGCCAGGCCCTCCGTCTGGAGGAAGTAGCCGACGAACATCAGCCCGCCGAGCAGGAACCCGGGCCC
>VAYG01000157.1:0-4396 GCA_005885015.1 Actinomycetota bacterium
CCCATGACCCAGTATCGGTACTGGCTTGGGGCCTTCACCTCGATGCGATACTCGGCACCGAAGTAACCGAAGGAGAACGAGTTGTTGGTCTCCTCGTGCCAACCGGACCCGGGGTCGGCGAAGTCATCGCTCAAGATCCCCACGCCGATGGTGGACAGCGGCCGGAAGGTGGGCGCGACCCCCAGGTTGTCCGGGATGCTCGGGAATGCCTTTGGGTGGTTCGTCTTGGTCGCGTTGTTGATGACCACGATCAGCACGTATGCGAGCATGATTGCCGCCACGATTCCCACGGCCACCCCGGTCTCAGTCCAGAACTTGCGTGACTTGGGAGCGAAGGCGATCGCCAGCAGGAGCTCCCCCACCCAGACGCCGCCCCAGATTGCGAGGGGGGCGCCATTGGAGTTGCACCACGCCGGAGCGTCGGGCGGAGCCTCCAGGAAGCCGCACGAGCTGACCGCCACCAGGAGCAAGGTGAACAGGGCGGTCCACCCCATGCCCAGGATGGAGATGATCGTGCCCGCGATGGCCAGCCCGCCTCCTCGAGTCTCGCCACGCTCGATGCGTCGCCGCGCCTGGGCCGCCAGAACGAAGGCGGCAATCGAGGAGACCCCCACCGGCAATATCCCCACCAGGCCCAGAACGACCGAGGCGATGGCCCGGGGATCGGTGCGCCTAGGACCTGCTGAAGCCGGTGGGAAGGTCTGGCTTGGGGGTTCCGCCTCCGAGGCTTGGATGGCCTGCCCCGCCTCCGAGGCTTGGACGGCCTGTTCCTCCACGGCCTGAATCGCCTCGCCTTCCTCCAGGCGGGTGAACTCCTCCCATGCGCGGGCCCATCCGTCGTCTGTGAGGGGGAACCGGAGCAGGGGCGGCCCGGTCAGGTTGCGGTCCCAGATGCAGTACGCGCCACCGTCGATTCCCAGGGCCATGTGGGGCCCCATGTGGCTGATTGCCCGTCCGTCCGCCGAGCTCTGGTCTCCCATCGCTGCCTCTGTAGCTTGCCTTCCTGGAGCATGCGCGTCCGCTCAACCGGCCACAAGGGAGAAAGTGCCGACTCCTGGGGTGAAAAGTGCCTATTTCGACTGCACGGGTCGCCCAGGCCAGGGTCCGCCCGCCGGCCTGCTACGAGTTCGGCATGAGGTAAGCGCGCAACCAGCTGACCGCCGCGTTCCACAGTGCCGGGTCGCGGTCCACGCACGCCAGGGCGTGGCAGCTCGATCCCGCCTCGAGGAACCGGCGGTTCGGGACGCCGACGGCCCGCAGGGCCGCGGCCATCTCTCGGGAATCCTTCGGCGGTACCACCGACTCGTACTCGCCGTTGCTTATGAAGAAGGGAGCTGCGGAGGCGGAGACGAAGGTGATCGGGCTGGCCTCGGCCCATCTCTGGGGGCACGTGTCCCACGAGCATCCGATGTAGTCGGCTTTGACCTCGCAGTGCGTTCCGCGACAGATACTCATCTTCATCGTGCCCGAGAACGCCACAACGGCGTCGGCGCGAGTCGGGCCCACTCCAAGCATCCCTCCGAGGTTCCCCCCCGCGCTGGCCCCCACGACGCCGACCTTCCGTGCGTCGGCCCCGTACGTCGCCCCGTGGGCCCTGATCCAGGACAGCGCCGCCTGGACGTCGGAGACCAGTGCGGGGAAGTGGTAGCCGCACAGCGAACCCTGGCCCGCTCGGCAGGCCAGCCGGTAGTCGATCGTGAAGACCACGAACCCTTGGTCGGCCAGCCGGGCCGCGTAGTCCGCGTCGCTGTACCGATCCCCGTCCTTCCAGCCGCCGCCGTGGACCCACAGGACCGCCGGACGGATCCCGTGCGACGGGCAGATGTTCATCCGCAGGGTCACGCCGTCCACGGTTCGGTACGGCACGTCCCGGATCACCACCGGAACAGGCCGGACCAGACCTACGACGAGGATGAGCGAAGCGAGCAATGCGGTCGCACTTGCTACCAGCAGCCGACGGAAGGGTCAAGTCGTCCGTGGAATACTGAGCGGAACCGAGCACGCGACGGCGGAATCTCCATGGAGGTACGGGATGGCGGACTGGAACACGAAGATCATCGAGGAGTTCCGGGCAAACGCCGGGAAGGTCGGCGGCATGTTCCGAAACGTGCCGCTGCTCCTCCTGCACCACCGGGGGAGGAAGACCGGGAAGGTGCGGGTCAATCCGCTGGCCTACCGGGCCGATGGCGACCGCTTGCTCGTGTTCGGATCGAAGGGCGGGGCCCCGACCAACCCCGACTGGTACTACAACCTGAAGGCCAACCCCCGGGCCACCGTCGAGGTCGGGACCGATACCTTCGACGTCGAGGCGCGGATGGCCGAGGGCGAGGAGCGCGACCGCCTGTGGGCCGAGCAGGAGCGGGCGGCGCCGGGTTTCGCCGAATATCAGAGGAAGACGAAACGCAAGATCCCCGTGATCATCCTGGAGCGGGTGGGCTGAACCCGCTCAGGGGACGGTGATCTTCGCCGTGTACAGGTCCAGCTGGTGCAGCGTCCCGTCCGGGTTGTCTCCCGTGCTGTTCGAGTTGTCCGACCACGCGGGGTAGAACGCGCCCGACTGGAACGCGGCGTGCGTGTAGTCCCCGTAGTCGAAGCCGGTCTCGGCGCCGAGGATGTTCGACGTGCCCTCGCTCACCTGGAAGTTGGGCGCGAAGGTGGCCCCGCCGTCGGTGGAGAAGGTGGCCCAGATCTGGACGTCGTCGTTCGGGACGCCATCGGTGTCACCGGGGCCGCCGGTACCGAGATCGTTGCGGGCGTCGTACCAGGAAATCGCCACGTCGCCGGTGCTCTGGTCCACCGCGCTGTTCGTCCCCGAGTCGTCGTTCAGCCTGATCGCGGGGCTCCATGTCACTCCGTCGTTGTCGGAGTACTGCAGCATGATGTCCATGTTGTCGCTCTCGTTCTTCACTTCCTGCGTCCAGATCGCGTATACGCGCCCGTCGTGGGGACCGCCGCTCCGGTCCCACCCGAGGTTGGCCTCGGCGTCGACGGAGCGGTCGGGCTGGACCGGCAGGTAGTCGAACCCTCCCACCCGGCTCCTGGCCAGCAGTCGCGGATTGCTGAACCCGGCCTTCCCCAGACCGTCGGGATCCACCGCCGTGTAGATCCTGGACCCTCCCTGGCCGTTGGTCTGGTCCTGGTAGGTCACCATGACCTGGCCATCGGGCCCCACCGCGGTGTCGCCGAAGTTCCCCCGGCCCTTCGACGTGGGCACGGTCTCGGGCTTGGAGAAATCCCCGAACTGCCCAAACCCGGAGACGGATGCCCCCGCCGCCTGGACGACCACGGCCGGATAGCTCGCGTAGCTGACCCACACGCTTCCGCCTCCGGCCGAGATGGAGGGCTGGTCGGCGCTGGCGGTGCCCCGGCCGGCGAGCCCGTTGCCCTTGGACCCCGGGTTCTTCGGCGAGCGGCTCCCCGTCGGCTTGGTGGGGACGACGTAAGCCACCCTGGTGACGGTCAGGCCGCCGTCCGTGGAGAGCGCGACCGGCACGTTCGGCGTGTCGTCCAGATACGTCATCCACAGGTTCCCGAACTCATCCCAGGCGAGCTGCTGGTCGCAGCAGATGATCCCGAGCTCGTCGTCGTCGCCCAGGATCTGGCGGGTCCAGGTGAGGCCGCCGTCGAAGGAGACGCCCTCGAAGATCCCGAGGGACGGCCCCGGCAGGACCGACATGGCCACGATGTTTTCGGGATCGGTCGGGTTGATGGCGATGGCGTCCTCGGCTTCGTTCCCGGATCGGATGCTGACGTCGATGTTCGCCGGGATCGCGCGCCTCGCCTCGGCCGGCAGGGCCACGGAGGCCATCCAGGCCAGCGCGAGAACCAGTGACGGGATCGCGAACGTCCGCAGGGGCCGCATCGCAATCATCGGGCTCCCCCTTTCATCCACCTTGGCCGGGAAACGGTCGCCGATTGTAACGAGGAAGCCGAGATCGTGCGATAGTCGGCGCGCATGTCGAGGCCGTCCCACCGTGAAGGGGGAGTGGCATGAGCGCAGCCACCGGGGCGATCGTCCTGGCGGGACGGATCCTGTTCGCCAGCTTCTTCGGACCGAGTGCCGGCGTGGGCCACGTCCGCCGGAGCCAGGCGATGGAGGGCTACGCCAGGTCGGCAGGGTTTCCCGTTCCCGCCGTGGCCGGATGGCCGGCGGGTCTGTGGCTGATCGCGGGTGCCGTGTCGATCGGCGCTGGGATCTGGCCGGACCTTGGCGCGCTGATGATCGCGGCCTTCCTCATCCCTGCCGGGCTGTACTTCCACGCCTTCTGGCGTCTGGAGGACGCCACCCAGAGGCAGTCCCAGCGGATGCTCTTCTGGCGGAACGTGATCGGCGTCGGGGCCTGCCTGATCATGTTCGGGGCGTTCGTGGCCCTCGGCCCCGCGCTCCGGTTCGCCA
>VAYG01000157.1:4403-7862 GCA_005885015.1 Actinomycetota bacterium
TCCAGGAAAGCGCCCCTCATCGGAGGCGGCTGCCCATCCCGCTCCCTTCGGGAGTCCGCCCGAGGTCCGTTCGGCCAGCACCCTTTCCGGCGGCCCTGGTCCGGCGCACAATCACGCCTGAGAGCCTGTCCGAACGAGGGAGGGGGGCTGGTGAGCAATCGAACCGCCGCCCGGCTGGCGTGGTCGCTCGGCCTGTTCGCTCTCGCTTTCACCGTCGGCGGTTTGACGTTCAGCGTGAAGAACGGCGCGGACATCTGGTCGTTCGATGGCCTGTTCGCCCTGGTGAGTGTGGCGGCATTCGGCGGATTGGGAGTGCTGCTGGTATCGCGTCGTCCCCGCAACCCGATCGGCTGGATCTTCGTGGCCACCAGCGTCGCGTTTGGGCTGGCGGGCTTGGCCGACCAGTACTCCCGGTACGGCCTTGTGACCAACCCCGGCGGAGCGCCGGGCGCGGCGGTCGCCATATGGCTCGCGAAGTGGATCTGGGTCCCGGCGACGGGCGTCTTGCTCGTCTACTCCTCGCTGCTCTTCCCCGACGGTCGGCTCCCGTCCAGGCGGTGGCGCCCGGTGGCATGGCTGGGTGCGGTGGCGATCGTCGTCGGCGCGGTGCCGGTGGCCATCACGGGATGGTCGCTGCGAGGCCCGCGCCTGATCTACGGGAACGAACCCCCACCGAGCTTGCCCCATGCCTACCGCTTGGCGGTCACCGTTCTGGAGAGCTCGTTCCTGTTCATCTTCCTGCTCGCCTTCATCGGCGCCGCGTCCCTCTTCGTCCGCCGGCGCCGGGCGACGGGAGAGGAGCGCGAGCAGATCCGGTGGTTCGCCTACGGCGCGACCCTCATGGCCCTCGCCATCGTGGCCAGCACCCCCGGCATCGGGCCGGGGCAGCTCGTGGTGGTCGGTCTCCTCGCCCTTCCCACCGCGGCGACCATCGCCATCTTGAAATACCGCCTGTACGACATCGACGTCGTCATCAACAAGACGGTGGTCTACGGGGTCCTGGCTGCGTCCTTCACTGCGATCTACGTGGCCATCGTCGTGGGGATCGGCGCCGCGGTGGGCTCCCGGTCCAGCGGAGCCCTCACGATCCTGGCCGCGGTGGTCATGGCCGTGGTGTTCCAGCCGGTGCGGGACCGGGCCCGGAAGGTCGCCAACCGGCTCGTCTACGGCAAGCGGGCCACTCCGTACGAGGTGCTGTCGGAGTTCTCCGAGCGGGTGGGCGGTGCGTACGACGCGGAGGA
This sequence comes from Actinomycetota bacterium, assembly GCA_005885015.1. Taxonomy (GTDB): domain Bacteria; phylum Actinomycetota; class UBA4738; order UBA4738; family UBA4738; genus AC-52. Next base: position 5,645 of record VAYG01000157.1, read on the forward strand.
CGTCCTGCCCCGGATGGCCCACATCCTGGCCGACGGGACGGGGGCGACCCGATCGCACGTCTGGCTGCGGGTGGGCGGGGAGCTTCGGCCGGCGGCGCGATGGCCGGATGAGGACATGTCGGCCGCGAGTCCGCTGCCGCTCGTCGACGGCGACCTCCCGGAGGTCCCCGGTGCCGACCGGGCCTTCCCCGTCCATCACCAGGGGGAGCTCCTGGGGGCCTTGGCCGTGGCCATGCCGGCCAACGAGCCCCTCAGCCCTGCGGGCGAGAAGCTCATCGGCGACCTCGCCTCCCAGGCGGGCCTGGTCCTTCGCAACGTTCGCCTGATCGAGGAGCTGCGGGCCTCGCGGCAGCGGTTGGTGGCGGCCCAGGACGAGGAGCGCCGCCGGCTGGAGCGGAACCTCCACGACGGGGCCCAGCAGGAGCTCGTCGCCCTGGGGATCCAGCTCGGGCTGGCCCAGCGGGTGGCGGCGAAGGAATCTCCGAGCACCGCCGAGCTGCTGGCCAGATTACAGGAGCAGTCCACCGAGGCCCTGGACAACTTGCGCGACCTGGCCCGCGGGATCTATCCGCCGCTCCTGGCCGACCAGGGGCTGACGGCGGCGCTTTCGGCACAGGCCCGGAAGGCCTCGGTCCCCGTCGAGGTGGAGACGGACGGCGTCGGCCGCTATCCGCAGGAGGCGGAGGCGGCCGTGTACTTTTGCTGCCTCGAAGCCATCCAGAACGTGGCCAAGTACGCGGGGGCAACGAGGGCACGGATCCGGCTGGAGACCCGCGACGGCGAGCTCGTCTTCGAGGTCATCGACGACGGAGCGGGGTTCGATCCCGAACGCACCCCGATGGGGGCCGGGCTCCAGAACATGGCGGACCGCCTGGCCGCCCTGGGCGGGACCGTCGACGTGCGGTCGCGGCCCGGTGAAGGGACGACGGTCGCCGGCCGCCTTCCCGTCACGGCGCTCGACCCTGCCGGCTAACGAAGGCGGCGACATACCGGCGCGCCGCGGTGGTCTCCCTCCACCAAGGGTGCTAGCCTTCCGCGGCTCCGATCAGCCGGGCGGAGCTCGCCGTCCGGGACCACAGGGGAGGTGGCCGCATGAGCAGGAGGAAGGTCTGGGCGCTCCGGGCCGGTGCGCTGCTGGCAGCCGGGGCGATGGTCGCCGGTCTGGCCGGCGTGTCGACGGCGGGGGGCAGCGGAGGCGTCAAGCCGCTGGCTCGTGGAGGAACGGTTTCCGGGGTCGCCCGGCCCGAGGCCGCAGGATCGGTGGTTTGGGGCTCGGCCCCGAACACCACGTGCAAGACACCCGGTAACGGCAACTATCAGGCGGACTGCAACAGCACGGGCGCGCCGGTGAACGAGACCACCATCGCCACGAACGGGACCAAGTTCGTCGCGGGCGCCAACGACTACAACTCCTACAACGGGAACGCCGACCTCGGCTACTACACGTCGACCGACGGCAAGACCTGGACGGACAATGGGCCGCTGGACCTGTTCGCGCAGGGGCCGCGGCACGCGGCCGGTGACCCCGGCTTGGCCATCGACGCCGCGGGCGTCGTCTACTACTCCGGGATTTATTTCGACTACGACGACTGCAACATTGGTGGGGTCGAGCTGGCCCGCCGCGACCCGGCCACCGGGAGCTGGACCTACTACGAGATCGACACGAACGACGCCAACCATTTCCAGGACAAGCCGGCCATCATGCAGCGCGGCGGCAAGGTGTTCGTGGCATGGGTCGAATACGACTCCTGCTTCGACGCCGGGACCGCGACGATGAAGGTGGCGGTGTTCAAGGCCGGGGCCGACTCGGTCCCGCCGACGAAGATCCTGACGGTGCCAGGGTCCTCGAACTCCCAGGGCGCCGCCCTGGCCACCGACGGGGGGAAGGGGTTCTGGCTCGCCTGGGAGGAATACACGGGCGGGGCCAAGATCATGCTGGCGCACTGGAGCAAGGCGACCGGATGGTCGACTCCCCAGAAGATCAGCCCGGCCGGCTTCAGGGACCTGCCGAGCCCGCTCCCCGGCTTCCGTTTCCGGAACGACTCCTTCCCCGCCATCACCCTGTCGGGGGATGCGCCGCAGGTCGTGTGGACCTCCTACGACACCGGCAAGGGTCGGTGCTATCTGTGGGCGAACGACTCGGTGACCCTGGTGAAGGACTCCGGCGGCCATCAGTTCTTCCCATCGATCGCCACCGACGCCCAGGGCGAGGTGGCCA
>VAYG01000058.1:0-9436 GCA_005885015.1 Actinomycetota bacterium
GACGCCGGCAGGCCGTTCAGGCTCGTCGACCAGTCCCCGACGGCCTCGCAGGCCGGAGAGCTGCACGACACTCCGAATAGGTTCAAGAAACGGGGATTTACGCGGGTGAGCTACGTCTACATCGTAGACCTAGAGAGTTCCTTTCTCAGGGTAACAACTTAGACGGCATTCGATGGTGACTGGAGCGCCGAGGGAGCCACGGCCGATTGCCCGCGCATCGTATATGTTGCCCTGACCGCGTACCGGCGTCGGGCCTATCGGCGCTCGTCGAGGACGTCGTTCAGCATTGCTTCGGCGTGCTCCGCGGTCGAGTCAAAGGCGAGAGTCAACTCCGAGAGCAGGATCTCACGGGCCTTGGCCAGCATCCGCGTGTCCGCCGTGGACAAGCCCTTCTCTCCCACCCTAGGGGAGAGGTCCCTGACCACTTCTGATACTTGGTAGATATCGCCAGAGACAAGCTTGGCCAGGTTTGCCTTGTACCGCCGGCTCCAGATGCTCGAAATCCCGCCCTGGGCCGCGCGGAGGAGGTCGAACACCTTGCTGACCTCTTCCTTGGACGCCACCTCGCGCAATCCGACCTGGTCGGCGCTATCCACTGGCACCAGGAGGGTCAGGCCGTGCGGAAGGCACAGCTTCAGGTAGATTCTCGCATTCCCAAAGACATCCAGCTCCACGAGGTCCTCGATCACCGCCGCCCCATGGTAGGGGTGTACGACTTGGTCTCCCTTGCCGAACACCACGTCCTGTTTATGGTCTCTTCCATTCGTTGGGGTGAAGACGGACGGCTCAATGCCAGCCGTCAGTGGCTCCGTGCGAACCCTAGGCCGCTTGACGATGCTCACCTCCAGTCACTCCCGCGAAGGATCCACATCTACCGGGAGGTCGGCTTTGGCCGATAGGTCCGGGGGACCTCATGCTGCCAGCACTGCCCGGTGCTGTTGTATGTAGACAGCACTGTGGAGCAGCCGCTCACTTCGCAGACCCGGCGTCCCGGAAATCTGGGAATCTGTTCGTCCCTTCGAGAGGACAGGAGTGTGCTCAACCTCTTGGTCATGAGCCCGCTCCAACGTTCGCCACAGCCGGCTCTCGCTGATCCAGTCTGGAGGGCCTCTTGCCGGTGGTGCAGTATGGACAGTGGTAGTCGACGTCGGAATCGTTGAAATCGGATTGGAACAGTGTGATGCCGCAAACAGGACAGGAAAACCGTTCAGTCCTTGACGCTGTGGAGCCCTCGCCCTTCACCACAGCAGTCCTGGAGTGCCGTGCGATGGTAAGGCCGCCCCATGCGGCAGATCCCTTCGCCTGACGCGCCGCTGCTCGCTTCCGTTCTGGATCCAACGGGCTCCGCAGACGGCGCATCAAGCTCGGGGCGAACCGCTCACGACGATCACGACTTGCAGGAACTGGCAGATGGAGCGATGTGACACGGCCACCTCCCTGATAACTCCGCGATTCCGCGGGAGTGAGGGACTGGTGGGGAAGCACCGGTCGGTCGCTCTGCGCGAACCAACAGGCGGGTGCCTGTTCGTCGCATAGTTTAACACGGTGGCCCCTGGCTCCTCCAGAAAGGGGGCCCTCGAGGAGGAGTGGAATCGCCGTGTATGGTGAGCACCCTGGACACTCGGTCCTCAGCGTTTGCAGCCCTGGGACCGTCCCCGGTAGACGCCCGAGGAAGGGGGTGTGCAATGGCGACCGGCGTCGTGAAGTGGTTTAACGCTAGCAAGAAGTACGGTTTCATCGCCCAAGAGGGCGGCCCGGACGTGTTCGTGCACGCCAACGAGGTCGCAGGAGGATCTACTTTGAGGGAGGGCCAACGCGTCGAGTTCGATATCACGCAAGGCGCGAAGGGTCCCCAGGCGACGAACGTCAGGGCCATCGGGTAGAGGGGTGGCGCGTCCCTCCCGGGCACAGCCGCGGTGGGCCACTAGGGGTATGGAGAGCGTTGGAGGACCGGTGGTTCGAGCGTACGTCTTCATCCAGACCCGGGTTGGCATGGGCCCGCAGGTGGCCAAGGATGTGGGAGGAATCCAGGGTGTGCTCTCCTCCGAGGGCGTCACCGGCCCCTATGACGTCATCGCTCGTGCCGAGGCCGCGACCCTAGACGATCTCGGCAGGCTGGTGGGAACCGCGATTCACGCCGTAGACGGCATCACCCGCACCATCACGTGCATCCGGACTCACTCCTCGTGAGGGATCAGCGGCACATGCAGGCACGAGGGGTGTGAGTGGTGGATGAGTGTTGGACCAGGCTCCCCATGCTGAACACTACCGACCCGCGGTTTCTAGCCGCGCTCTTCCACATAGCCCCGGAGCCTCTGAGCTCTAGAAGGGTGGCGGAGCTTGGAGAGGGTCTTCGCCTCGATCTGCCGGATCCGCTCACGGGTGATCCCGAACTCCCGCCCGACCTCCTCGAGGGTCCGAGGCCGCCCGTCGGAGAGGCCGAACCGGAGCTCGACGATCCGCCTCTCCCGATCCGACAAGGTCTGGAGGACCGAGACCACATCTTCCTGCATCATGCCGAAACAAGCGGCTTCGAGCGGAGCGATGGCTCCGTCGTCCTCGATGAATTCTCCGAGCGCTGCGTCGTCCTCCTCGCCGACCGGGGTCTCCAAGGACAGGGGGTTCCGGGAAACCGACAGGACCTGTTCGACCTTCTCCGCAGACAGGCCGACACGCCGGCCGACTTCCTCCGGGATGGGCTCCCTGCCGAGCGTCTGCACCAGCTCCCGTTGAGCCCGGCTCACCTTGTGGATGTACTCGGTGACGTGCACCGGGATCCGGATGACCCGGGACTGGTCGGCGATGGCTCGGCTGATGGCTTGGCGGATCCACCAGGTGGCGTATGTCGAGAACTTGTACCCCCGCGTGTAGTCGAACTTCTCCACCGCCCGGATCAAGCCCAGGTTTCCCTCCTGGGTCATGTCCAGGAAGGCCATGCCGCGGGGGGCGTAACGCTTGGCAATTGAGACCACCAGACGGAGGTTGGCCTCGATCAGCTTCCGCTTGGCCACGCCAGCGTCGCGCTCCACGCGGACGAGGAAGTCGACGACTTCTACCCGCTGCTTCGGCCGGTAGGGCCGCCGGACCGCCTCTCGCCCGATCCCCTCCAGGTGGAGCCGGTTCTCCGGATCAACCTGGTGCTCTCGGATGCGGATCACCGAGTCCACCACCCGGCGGAGTCGTCTGAGGTCAAGCCTCTCCGAGGCGGGGAGGGAGGCCAGCAGCTCTCCGGCAAGACCCCCCGCCTCGATGCGCATGGCCAGATCGACCTCTTGCGCGGCGGTCAGGAGCGGGACCCGGCCGATCTGTTTGAGGTACATCCGGACGGGGTCAGAGGCTGGACTCTTGAGCAGCTCCTCTCGACGGCGGAGAGAGCCGTCGGTCTCGACCCCACTCTCCTGGTCCTCCCCCCGGACGTCGATGACCTCGATGCCTTCGTCCGCGAGGATCCGCTGCACGTATGCGAGGAGCTCCTCGATCCGCTCGGGGGCGACCTGCATTTCGGTCAGGCCATCGAGCACATCCTCCGAGGTGACGAACCCTCGCTCACGGCCCCTGGCCGCGAGCGCCTCCGTCGCTTCGTCCCTGGCTTCGTCGAAGTTGAGGCCGTCGACTGGCAGCGGCTCGGGAGAGGCATCGGAGGCGAGCTCCGTGGGGGCGAAACCTGCGGGGTTCCCCATGAGTCTCACCAGTGTCCCATTACTGAGGCATCGGCCGGGCCTCACCTGCTGAACGAGGTGTAGCGAGCCTCCCGAGCACCGTGTCAGACCTACTGCATGACAATGGGAGACCGCCGCCGCGCAGACGTTCAGGACGATACTGGAAGCCCGCGCGGTGTCCACCAAGCGGGCCCCCCGGGCTAGGTTGAGGGGGTAGGGGAGGTGTGACTTCCCTTGAGGTCAACTGAGGTATTGCCGTCTGACTCCCCTCACCAGAATCTGCCGAAGGCCCGCTCGATACAAGGGCGGGGCCAGGATCCGGACGAGCTGGAAGACGGCAAGGGATCGGGGGACGGACACCTCGGGCGCGATGCCGTCTTCTACTGCCCGAACGATCACATGCGCAACGCGCTCCGGCCGCATGACCAGGCGGCGCGGCATCCCACGCTGTGGGAAGCCTTCGGTCTGCACCAAGCCGGGGTTCACCGCGGTGACCAGAACGCGCGGAGCGAGCTCCGTATGCAATGACTCCGAGAACGCGATGACCGCGTGTTTGGTCGCCGAGTAGACGGCGCTCCCGGGGACGGCGAACCTCCCTGCCAAAGATGCCACGTTGACCACGTGACCCCCGGACTCAACGAGGGGGGGCAGGAAGACCTTTGTTGCCATGACGATCGCCGTGAAGTTGGTGCGGATCAGGCTGACCAGGTAGCCCAAGTCGACGTCCCGGAACGGCCCCCCTCCAGGGATACCCGCGTTGTTCACGAGGACGTCCACCCGACCGAATGTGGTGAGCGCCTGGTCCCGGAGCGCCTCGAGCTCCGTCAGCTCGGTCACGTCGCACCGCTGGACCACAGCGGTGCCTCCTCTCACCCGGATCGCGCGTGCCAGCGCTTCCAGCCGTTCCTCTCGGCGAGCCGCCAGCACCATCCGGGAACCGCGCCGAGCAAAGAGGTCGGCTGTGACCCATCCGATGCCGGCTGATGCGCCGGTCACGACCACGACCGCCCCGCGAAGCTCTTTCCTCGGCACCGCGCCACACTACACAGGGCCACAGCACGAGCGGAGGCCGGTCGCAGGGAGAGTTGCTGAGTTGGCCTGGTTTGGGTGAGGGTGCCCTGTGTACCAGCGTAGGGTCGCCCCCGCAACAGTCGAGAAGGGGCACTGGATGACGCTGGATCAGCGGGTCCAGCGCCCCAGCCGCTCCCGTGAGCTGCCCGACGTCTCGGGGCGAGGGGCCCGGTTCTCAACGAGCTCAGCGCATCTGCGGCCGCCCACGTACCCTTTCGCACGGGTGTAGGAAGGGGCCGACTTGACTCCGAATCCGCGCGAAGGGGGTGTCTGGTGGGCCGTGGGCCGGGCGACGGTCGGGACCCTCGTTAAGACGGCGTTCCGGCTCCGGGTAGCGGGCGCCGGGAACGTCCCTGAGAGCGGCGGCGCGCTCCTCGCGTACAACCACATCAGCGTGCTCGACGCCCTGTTCGTCGCCCTCCCCATCATCGAGCGGGGGAGGGCCGTTCACTTCTTCGTCTTGAGCGAAGACTTCGAGCGGCCGATCGTGGGCTGGGGCCTGCGAAAGACCGGCCAGATCCCGATCCGCCGCGGGTTCGGTGACTGGTCGGCGATCGAGACCAGCGCGGGCGTGCTCAAGGGGGGGATGCTCGCGGGGATCGCCCCGGAGGGAACCATCGGCGAGGGCGCGGAGCTCTTGCCGGGGCAGAAGGGAGCCGCCCGGATCGCATTGATGGGAGGTGCCCCCGTGATCCCAGTGGGCCTGTGGGGCACCCAGCGCCGCTGGCCGAAGTCGGGGCTGAGCCTTTCCCTGCCCGTGCGGCCGACTGTCGCGGTCTTCTACGGAGAGCCGATCCACACCGAAGGCGACCCGAAGCGCAGGCCCGACGTCCAGGCGCTCACCGACCGGATCATGGAAGACATCGCCGGGCTCGTGGCACAGGCGCGCCGCGGCTCCCAGCCGGCCCCGCACAGCTCTCCGGGGCAGGGCGCGGAGGGGCGGCCCACTTCGTAGCCCATCTCAGTCGCCCTTGCCAAAGCTCGCAACGCCTCATCGTTGTGGCCCGGAGCCAGTCTGAAGGACGGCCCGCCGCGAATCGTTTGGTGGCCCCGATGGACGCCGGGGAAGGCCCCCCGATCGTGAGCAAATGTGAGCAGAAGAGGGTCTTGGCCAGCACTAAGGAGAGACCTTCGAAGGGGATTAGGGCCGCTGACCTGCGATTTTGGGGAGCGAGCGAGCTGGCGGTGGGATTCGAACCCACGACCTAGCGATTACAAGTCGCTTGCGCTACCGGACTGCGCCACGCCAGCCGGGCCATCGTAGCAGCGACCCAGCTGGAGACCCGCCCACCCAGACCGGCGAAGAGCGTAGCCGAACAGGGCCACAGCCAGGGCCGCCGATGCGTTCAGCGACGCCGTCCGCCCGGGCATCGGGATGGCCACCAGGAGATCGCAGGCCTCCCGGGTCAGCCTGGACAATCCGACGTCCTCTGCCCCCACGACCAGGGCCAGCGGACGGGGAGGCGGCGCGGCATCGTGGATGTCATGGGACGCGCTCTGGTCCAGGCCGGCCACGAAATATCCGCGCTCCTGGAGCCGCTCCACGGCCCGAGGGATGTTCGCCACGCGGGCCACCGGCAGGTGAAGGAGCGCTCCGGCCGAGGCCCGAACCGCCGCCGGCGTGACCGGTGCCGCCCGCCGCTTCCGGATCACCAGCAAGGATGCTCCGGCCGCCTCCGCCGACCGCGCGCACGCCCCGAGGTTCTGCGGATCACCGATCCCCTCGAGGACGACGGCGAGTCCGTTCTCATCGGACGGCACGCGCGAGAGGTCCCGCTCATCCAGCACGCGAGGGGCCCGAACGATCGCGGCGACGCCCTGATGGTCCTGGAGGCCCAGCCGGTCGATGTCTTCCTCCGCGACCCGCTCGACCCGCACGCCGGCCGCCTCGGCCGCGGCAAGCAGGTCGCGGAGGCCCTCCGTCGGCCGGGCCCCTCGGGACACCAGCACCCGGGTGGCCGATCCGGACCGGATGGCCTCGAAGACGGTGCGCCGGGCTCCGAGGGCGAACGTGCCCGGCGACTCCGCAGAGCGGCGCCCGGTCCGGTGAGCCGATCCGGACGCGCGCCCCGAGCTCCTCACCGTCCCCCGAGCGGTGCAACCAGGGCGACGGCGACGCACCCCGCCCCGTCGCCGGAGAGACCCAGGCCCTCGGGCCTGGTGGCCTTCACGGACACGGCCCCGGGAGCGACGGCCAGCGCGGCGGCAAGGTTCCTGCGGATCTCCTCCCGATGTGCGGCGATGTGGGGCCGCTCCGCGAGGAGCGTGAGGTCGCACGTCTGCGGGGCGAGCCCCCGCTCGGCGAGGAGCGCCACGACCCTGGCCAGTAGATCGAGGCCGGCGATCCCTTCGTAGGCCGGATCCGTGTCGGGGAAATGCTCGCCGAGGTCACCAAGGCCTCCCGCGCCGAGCAGCGCGTCGGCCAGCGCATGGCAGACCACGTCCCCGTCCGAATGCCCCGCCAACCCCGTCTCGCCCTCGAACCGCACGCCGCCGAGATACAGGGCGCGTCCGACGGCGGCGGGATGGAGATCGACGCCCAGTCCGACGCGGAGCTCGCTCAGCGGTGGGCCTCCCTTCGCCCACCGGTGGGCGCGCCGACGGCCCGTTCGCCTCCCCGCTCCGCCAAGAAGAGCTCGCCCCGCCGCAGATCATCGGGCGTGGTGATCTTGAAGTTCGACGGCTCGCCCTCCACCGCGGCGATCTCGTAGCCGGCAGCCTCGAGGAGCATGGCGTCGTCGGTTCCAGAGAAGCCGGTCTCGGCAGCCCGTCTGTGGGAATCGCGGAGAGCCTCCGCCAGGAACGCCTGGGGCGTCTGCACCAGGCCGACCTCATGGCGGGGGACCGTCTCCATCACGAGGCCGTCGCGTACCCGCTTCACCGTGTCGGGGCTCGATATGATCGGCACGGCCCCCTGCGCCCGGGCGAGCGCGTCGATCACCCGCACGTACAGGCCAGGCGTGGCGAAGGGCCGCGCCGCGTCATGGCACACGATCCGGTCCGGTCCGTCGGCCACGGCCCGGAGCCCGAGCTCAACGGACTCCTGGCGTGACGAGCCGCCCCGGCACACGGCGACGGGGATGGGCGCTCCCGTCTCGGTCCACCGCGCGGCCAGTTCGACGTAGTCAGGGGGGACGACGACCACGACCCGATCGATCCGCCCGCACACCGCCATGGCCCGGTACGAGCGCAGAAACATGGGAACGCCGCCGAGCTCGACGAAGGCCTTGGCCCGCCTCCGCAGTCGATCGCCGGATCCGGCGGCAAGCAGCAGCGCGACCGTTCCTCCCACAGCGGGAAGAGCGTATCGGTTCAGCTCTCCTCGTGGCGGGGCTCGTCGGTGTCGCCGTTGCCGGCAACCCGGGCGAAGATCAGGCGGCCGGTGGACGTTTGCAGCGCGTTCGTCACGGTGACGGTGACCGTGTCTCCAAGGAGGTGATCGGCCTCCTCAACAACGACCATGGTCCCGTCGTCGAGGTACCCGATGGCCTGCCCGCTGTCGCGCCCCCGCTTCAGCCAGCGCGTGGATCGAGCGGACCCGGACGTCGAGCGCCGCAGCGAGCTTGGCCAGCCCGCTGTCGTTCGTCAGGAGCGCGGCTCCTCGAGCCCTGGCCACGCGGACCAGCTGGGTGTCGACCGGCTCGCCGTGCGGCCGCGCCTCCTCCACGAAGACCATGTCCACGGATGGATCGCGCTTCAACTCGACCAGGGTGTCCAGCGCCCGCCGGCCACGGGCTCGCCGGCCCGCGTTCGACGAGTCGGCCACCGTCTGAAGCTCGTCGAGCACCCCACGGGTGACCAGCAGGGTGCCGACCAGGAACCCCTGCTCGACCATGGCTTTGAGCCGGCTGTCGAGGATGACGCTGGCGTCGAGGACCACGACCTCTCCCGACAGGGTGCCCGCGGCCCGAGGCTTCACCCCGAACAGGCCGAACAGCTCCTCGCTCTTGGCCCGGCCGAGCTTGTACCCCATGTAGGCGAAGATGAGGTACACGGTCCCGACCACCGGGTACGCGGCTCGGGGCGGCAGGTGGAACAACGGAAAGGAGACCAGGGAGGCCAGCACGAGGCCGAGGGCCAGCCCGATCCCCCCGGCCAGGATCTCGGCCGCCGGGATGCGCCGCAGCTCGCGCTCGAGATCGGAGACCGCGCTGGCCGTCCTCCGTCCGAAAGCGCCCCCCAGGACATACCCCACCGCCGCGCCGAGGAGGGTTCCCACCAGGAGCCGGTCCGACTGCTCAGACCCGGCCCGGAAGACGACCTCCCATCCAACCAGGGCGAAGATCGCCACCATGATCAGCCGGATCACTTCGACCATGACGCCCTGCGAACCGTCCTGGCCCGGCCTCCTGCCGTTGCCTCGGAACAGGGGTACGGGCTCGGGGGGATCTCCCTCCGCCGCCAGGCGAAGCGCCGGGGGGCCGTCCTCCTGGGGATCCGGCCGAGCGATCTTCCTGGCGGGGCGCCGGCGTAGTTTGGCTGGCTTCACGTTGACGGCGCCCGGCCGGAACGGGCGGCGGCCAGATACCGGCGGCGCCTGCCTCCCAGTCGGGTTTTCGGCCGATCCGGCTAAACGCTTGAAACCGCCTAGATCTGTGCCTGGTAGGCCTCTTCGAGGACTCGGTCCAGCATGGCCTCCGCCTTCTCCTCGGTGGAGTCGAAGGCGAACGTCAGCTCCGAGATCAGGATCTGCCGGGCCTTGGCCA
>VAYG01000058.1:9445-22930 GCA_005885015.1 Actinomycetota bacterium
TTCCGGACCACCTCGGCCACCTGGTACACGTCGCCCGAGGACAGTTTGGCCAGATTGGTCTTGTACCGGCGGCTCCAGTTGGTGGGCATGTGGGCTTCCTCCTCGCGGAGGACATCGAACACCCGTTTCACCTCTCGCCTGGAGATGACTTCGCGGAGCCCGACTTCCTGGGTGTTGTCCACTGGGACCATCAGGGTGAGGTCCCCATGCGCCAATCGAATCTTGAAATAGGTTCTTCGTTCCCCGAACACCTCGCGTTCCACAAGGTCCTCGATCACTGCTGCGCCATGGTGCGGATAGACGACTTTGTCCCCTTTTGTGAACACAGCACTCCCTCGTGTGCGCGAACGGCTTACTTCGGTAGACACAGGTTAACACGAGGAGCTGTCCGGCCGCAACCCAAAAGCGCAGGTCAACGGGCCTTTTGAGTCGAGGCGGCCCCTACCGGCCCCTATTTCGTCATTGCCCACCGTAACGCGTCGCGAAGATGCGCGGCCTCCACCACTCGCAGGCCCGAGGTTCGACCACTCGGAACCGTGGTCCCTTTGGCCACTATCACGTCGCGGAGGCCAGCGTCTGCCGCTGCCGACAACCGTGCCTCGGCGCCGGGAACCGGTCGCACCGAACCGGTCAGTGCAACCTCACCGATGAAGCCGCGGTCAGGCGGCGGCGGACGGCCCGCGGCGGCGGACGGCCCGCGGCGGCGGACGCCAGGGCCGCCGCCATGGCCAGATCCGCGCCCGGGTCCTCCAGCCTGAACCCACCCCCCGCCACGCCGAACAGCGGTCACGGCGGCGACGATGTGGAAGCGCCGAGGATCGAGCCCGGAGACCTGGCGTCGCGGTGGGCCGTCCGATGGCACGACGAGCGCCTGGACGTCGACGGGCAGCGCCCGGCGACCGGCCAGGACGATGCCCGTGGCGCAACCGGCCTCCTGTCCGTCGCGACCGGGCCGGGTGGATGGCTCGGCCTCCACCAGGCCTCTCGACGTCATCTCGAACCACGCCACCTCTCCCTCCGGCCCGTAGCGATTCTTCCCCCCCACCAGGACCCGAAGGCCGGACCGGGCATCACCCTCGAACGTCAGCACCGCGTCCACCGCGTGCTCCAGCGTGCGGGGGCCGGCGAGATCGCCCTGCTTTGTGACGTGTCCGATCAGGAGGACGGTCACGTCGTTCTCTTTGGCCAGATCGATCAGCGCGTCCGCGCATGCCCGGACCTGACCCACGCCTCCGGGGAACCCGTCCGACGCGGTGTCACGGATCGTCTGGATCGAGTCGACCACCAGGACCGTCGGTCGTTCGGCTCGCGCGCTCTCCACAACGTCCCCGAGGCTCCGGCCCGGCACGTAGGCGAGGGCCGATCCGTCGATCCCCACCCGCAGCGCCCGCGCGGCCACCTGGCCGCGGGCTTCCTCCCCGGACGCGAGCAGGCAGGGGTGCCCGGCTCCGGTGAGGGCCGACGCCAGCTGGAGGAGAAGGGTCGACTTGCCGGTACCGGGCGCCCCCGCCAGGAGGACCACCGATCCAGGGACGAACCCGCCACCGAGGACGCGATCGACGCCGGGCCATCCCGTCTGGATCCGGTGCTCCTCCGGATCCGGAGCAAGCCTGAGAACCACTGGAGCGGCTCCGGCCGAGGACGAGGGGCCGGACCCGGCCGGATGCTCGTTCACCGTGCCCCAGCTCCCGCACGAGGCGCACCGCCCCGTCCATTGCGCCGAGGGCCGCCCACAGCTCGCGCACACGAACACCCGTTTCAGCTTGCCCACGGAGGGACTGTAGCGACCGGGTCTGACACCGCCTGACCTGGATACCCTTCGGAAATCCACGTGCCGGCTTCCCTACGTACCCGAGGCAGACGAAAGGCACCCGAGTGAGAGCGCCTCTCCTGTCGGTGGGCATCGCGGTGCTGCTCGCCGCGTGCACATCCAGCCCGCCGCGAAGGCCTTCCCAGAGCCCCGCCGGCCCCGCAGCTTCCTCCCCGAGCCCCCCAGGGATCTCCATCTCGGGACCCGGCGTCGTCAGCGTCAGGGGTCCTCTCCGCGCGTGTCCCTCGGCTCAGGGCGCCGTGCGCGATGCAGAGGTCGAGCCGTCCATCGCCGCCGACCCGGCCAGACCCGACGCGCTCATCGGGGCATGGCAGCAAGATCGCGACCTCAGGGGGGGAGCCGCCGGCATCGAGTCGGCCGCCAGCACCGATGGCGGCCGGACCTGGAAGGAAGCGCTGGTACCAGGACTCACCAAGTGCTCGAACGGGCCCTATATCCGGGCGAGCGATCCATGGGTGTCGGCAGGACCAGGACGCGCCTACCTGGGCACCATCGGGATCCGGGACGACAGAACGGGAGCGGTCCTCGTCTCCACAACGACCGACGGCGGCGCCACGTGGACGGAACCCGCGACCGTGGCCAACGGGCACGCGCGACTGATCGTTGACAAGGAATCGGTCCTGGCCGACCGGTCCGACGGCTCGACGGCATACGTCGTCTGGGTCGATTACGCGGTCACCGATCCGAAGGTGACTCCGCATGTGAACGCGGCGCGCTTCTCTCGCACCGGCAACGGCGGGCGGACCTGGTCCACCCCCGGGACCCTCTACTCCGGGAACACCGAGACGCAGTTCCACACGCTGGCGCAACTCTCGGACGGGACGCTCCTCGACTTCTTCGCCGAGGCGAAATCATTGTCGGGCAATCCGAACCCGCCCCTCCCCGCTCGCATCGCCGTGGTCCGGTCGTCGGACGAGGGCCGGACGTGGAGCCGGCCGACCAGCGTGGCCCGTTTCACCTTCGCCACCCTGCGAACTCCCTCCAGCCATCGTGCGGTCCGGGCAACCACCGCGAACATCAGCGCCGCCACCGGGCCCGATGGGACCGCCTTCGTGGCCTGGGCGGATCAAGTCACGGCCGATCGGTGGCAGATCCGGCTGGTGAGGTCCAGGGACGGAGGGACCACCTGGGAGCCCAGGGTCACGGTTGCGGAACCATCCGGCCAGGCCTTCCTGCCCACGGTCGCCGTCGCCGGCGACGGACGGGTCGGGGTCACCTGGTACGAGGATCGTTCCGCGAGGTCCTCACCGGGAGAGGGCGTGCCCACCAAGGTCCGGCTGGCCTGGTCCGGCGACGACGGGGCGACCTGGCACCAGCTCGATCTGGGCGGTCCACCCTTCGACCTGGACACCGCCAGGCTCTCTTCCGAGGGGGACTTCGTGGGCGACTACGAGGGGCTGGCGGGGCTCCCATCCGGTTTCTCCGCGCTGTTCGTCCAGGCCCGGCCGCGGAGCCGCGCCGGCCCCACCGACGTCTTCTTTGCCCGCGTGGACCTGGCCCCCGAATGACAAGAGGCCCAGCGACCCGATGATCGCTGGGCGGCTCTTGCCCTTGACGGCCGCCGGCGTCCCGGCTAACCGCATCCCTTTCGGGACGAGAGGACGGAGGGACCGCTAGCGAGCCTCTCCGCCCTGCCCTTGGGGAAGCCCTATATACCCGGGCGCGTGGGTTATGACTCCTGCCCGGCCAGCTCCACCGGCGGAGTGTCGGGAGGAACCGGGGTGTGCTCGAAGGTGATCTCGCCTTCGCGGGCATCGACGATGATCGTCTCCCCTGCCCGGAACTCCTTCCACAGGAGCTTCTCGGAGAGGGGATCCTCCACCATCCGCTGGATGGTGCGACGGAGGGGACGGGCGCCGAGCGCGGGGTCGTACCCCTTCTCGGCGAGGAGATTCTTGGCCTCGTCGGTCAACTCGATCTCCACGTCCTTCGCCTTCAGCTGCTCGCGAACCCGCCTCATCATCAGGTCCACGATCGCCTTTACGTCCTCGCGGGTCAGGGAGTGGAACACGATGACCTCGTCGATCCGGTTGAGGAACTCGGGCCGGAAGGATCGCTTCAGCTCCTCGAGGACCTTCTCCTTCATCTTCTCGTAGGTCACGCGCTCGTCCGGCCGGGCGGCGAATCCGATCGAGGCTCCCTTCTGGATGTCCCGGGTCCCGAGGTTCGAGGTCATGATGATCACGGTGTTCTTGAAATCGACCGTGTGCCCCTGGGCGTCGGTGAGGTGCCCGTCCTCCAGGATCTGGAGCAGCGTGTTGAACACGTCGGGGTGGGCCTTCTCGATCTCGTCGAACAGGACCACCGAGAACGGCTTGCGCCGGACGGCCTCGGTGAGCTGCCCGCCCTCCTCGTAGCCGACGTACCCGGGAGGCGAGCCGATCAGGCGGCTGACCGTGTGCTTCTCCATGTACTCCGACATGTCCAGCTGGATCAGGGCGTCCTCGTCACCGAAGAGGAACTCGGCCAGCGCCTTGGACAGCTCTGTCTTCCCCACCCCGGACGGGCCCAGGAAGATGAACGAGCCGGAGGGTCGCTTCGGGTCCTTCAGGCCGGCGCGGGTCCGCCGGATGGCCTTGGAGACCGCGGTGACGGACTCCTCCTGGTCGACGATCCTGCGGTGCAGCTCGTCCTCCATCCGCAGGAGCTTCTCCGTCTCCTCCTCGGTGAGCTTGAACACGGGGATGCCGGTCCACGCCGAAAGGACCTCGGCGATCTCCTCCTCGTCGATCTCGGAGAGGACGTCCATCTCCCCGGCCTTCCATTCGCGCTCCCGGGAAGCCTTCTCATCGACCAGGTGGCGCTCCTCGTCCCGGAGCCGTGCGGCCCGCTCGAAGTCCTGCGCGTCGATGGCCGACTCCTTCTTCAGCTTGACCTCGGCGATCCGCTCGTCCATCTCCCGAACCGAGGGGGGCGCGGTCATCCGGCGGATCCGCATCCGGCTGCCGGCTTCGTCGATCAGGTCGATGGCCTTGTCGGGAAGGAACCGGTCGCTGATGTAGCGGTCCGAGAGGTTGGCCGCCGCGACGAGCGCGTCGTCCGTGTACGTGACCCGGTGGTGGGCCTCGTATCGGTCCCGAAGTCCTTTAAGGATGTCGATCGTGTGGGACACGGTTGGCTGATCCACGTAGATAGGCTGGAACCGGCGCTCCAGCGCGGCGTCCTTCTCCAGGTGCTTGCGGTACTCGTCGCGGGTGGTCGCCCCGATGGTCTGGAGCTCGCCGCGGGCCAGCATGGGCTTGAGTATCGAGGCGGCGTCGATGGCGCCCTCGGCCGCGCCGGCCCCCACCAGTGTGTGCAGCTCGTCGATGAACAGGACGATGTCGCCGCGGGTCTTGATCTCTTTGAGGACCTTCTTCAGGCGCTCCTCGAAGTCACCGCGGTACCTCGACCCGGCCACCAGCGCGCCGAGGTCGAGCGTGTAGATCTGCTTGCCCTTCAGGGTCTCGGGGACGTCGCCCTTGACGATCTTGGTGGCGAGCCCTTCCACGATGGCCGTCTTGCCCACGCCGGGCTCACCGATCAGCACCGGGTTGTTCTTGGTCCGGCGGGACAGGACCTGCATGACCCGCTCGATCTCCTTCTCCCGGCCGATCACCGGATCGAGCTTCGTCTCCCGGGCCAGCTGAGTGAGGTTCCGCCCGAACTGGTCCAGGACCATCGAGCCCGGGGGAGCCTGCTCACCCGGCTGGCCCTCGCCCTTGCCGGCGTAGCCCTGGAGCAGCTGGATGACCTGCTGGCGGACCCGGTTCAGATCGGCCCCGAGCTTCTGGAGGACCTGGGCCGCCACACCCTCGCCCTCGCGGATCAGCCCGAGCAGGATGTGCTCGGTACCGATGTAGTTGTGGCCCAGCTGGAGCGCCTCCCGCAGGGAGAGCTCCAGGACCTTCTTGGCCCGAGGGGTGAACGGGATGTGGCCGGTCGGCGCGGCCTGCCCCTGCCCGATGATCTCCTCGACCTGCTGGCGGACTGCTTCCAGGGAGATCCCCAGCGACTCCAGAGCCTTCGCCGCAACGCCTTCGCCTTCGTGGATCAACCCGAGCAGGATGTGCTCGGTCCCGATGTAGTTGTGATTGAGCATCCTCGCCTCTTCCTGGGCGAGGACCACGACCCTGCGTGCGCGGTCGGTGAACCGTTCAAACATGTCGTTCCCTCCGGGCCGATCGCTCGGCCCTGGTCTCCGCGCCGGACGCCTCGTGGATCACCGGACCACGTCCTACCCTCGAGGCCGAAGAAGGCGCCCCCCGGCGCTTTCTCGCGCCACGAGCGCCTCCGAGCCCGATTATACCCAGGGGGTCCGACGCAACTCGCACCGTATGTCCTCCCCCAGGGTCGCCATCTCCACTCCGGGACGCTCGGCCGAGCCTCCTGGTTCCTTCAACAAGTTATTCGGGTCGCCGCTTCCTGGGGATTAGCCGAAGGTCTCGAACCACAGGTCCAAGGGCGTTTGTTCGGGCCCGCGACGGGTTGGTCCGCTCGCCCCCCGGCCAGGACCGATGGGCTCAGTGCAGCGGATCGCTGGGCCGAGAAGCGATCCCGTATCGCGAGGTCCAGTACTTCGGTCCCGGCTTGTACTTCGTCCACCAGGGGAAGAAGACCCGCCGGTCCATGTCCAGGACGTTGGTCCGCTCGCCGTCGTAGGTGAACGTCCGCATGACCGGCCGCCACGGCTCGGTCCCAGGAATCTCCCAGGCATCGAGTCGTTCCGTGGGCCCCGCCACCGCGAAGAGCCCGAGCTCGTCCCGGGGAAGGAAGAGGTGGTCGTCCGGTCCGAGGTCGATCGGAAAGCTGGAGAAGGCCAGGTCGTGGGCCCCTTCGAGGGCGACGGTCAGCCGTGGACCTCCCCTCCCACCGGTCCTGGCCAGGGCCCAGGCAAGGACCCTGACCGCGTCATAGCCCTCCTGTTCCAGGCCTTCGGGGGCCCGTCCCGTCATCGTGGCGAGCCCGAGGCGGAAGTCGGCGACCCGGCGGATGGGCTGGGCCCACCCGGCCCACGTGTAGGTGTAACACGCCGTGGTCCCGGGCTCGAGGCGGGCCTGACCGGGCTCCTGCACCAGGAGCGACGCGGGGCCGCTGATCCCCGGGCGCTGCCCCGGACGCGCCGAGCGGTCGATGCCCGCCCTGGCCTCGACAGCCCTCACCAGCGCCGTTGCGTCGCCGGGAGGCCCGAAGACGACGTCCCAGCCCGCCGCGGCCGCCCGCCGGAGGGCGGGAGGGGCCGAAGGAAGGTCGGGGCGGAGATCGACGACGGACGCGGCCAGACGTCCGCCCCAGTACGAGAGTGCCGTGGCCAGCGACCGGGAGGCCGATCGAGCCTCCGGACCCGACCCGAGAAAGACGATGTTCCGGGCCTTCCGGTCCACGACCACGTACCGGGCGATGACGTTCGCCTGCCACTCCCACGGGATCGCCGTCTGGAAGACCTCGGGGAACAGGGCTCGGCTCGTGTACAGGTCGCCTCCGAGGAGCACGACCGGTGTCCCCGTCTGGGCGAACCGGGACCGGAGAGGCGTGAGCGTGGGCCCGGGGCCCGCATAGAGGACGGCGGCTGGACGACGGGCCAGGACGCTGAGGATCGCCGCCGACGCCCCGCTGGCCTGCCCTCCGTCGTCGTGCAGCTCGAGGGCCAGGGGCCGGCCTCTCACCCCTCCTGCCCGGTTGACCGTCTCCACGGCGAGGCGCATCCCGTCCAGGTAGCTCCGGTCGTCGGCGGCCAGGGGGCCCGAGGTGGTCGCCACGACGGGGAGAACGATGGGGCGCCCGCCCGACCCGGCCGAGCTCGGCGTCGAGCCGGACGTCGGAGGGCCCCCGCTCGCCGAGCCGGGGCCGGGGGACCCGGCCCGGCCGGTGCATGAGAAGGCGGCCAACAAGAGGACGAATGTCAGGGCGGTGCAGCGCAAGGGCATGACTGATACCACGGAAGCTCGGGGCCGCTTGGTTCTGGCCCGGGCGATCAGGACCGGCCGGACTCGGGCCGCAGATGGGGGAACAGGATCACCTCGCGGAGCGTGGGGACGTCGACCAGGATCTTCAGCAACCGGTCCACTCCCAGGCCGATGCCTCCCGCCGGCGGCATGCCGTGCTCGAGCGCCACCAGGAACTCCTCATCGAGCGGGTGCGCCTCCTCGTCGCCGGTCCGCCGGAGGCGCTGCTGGTCCATGAATCGGGCCCGCTGCTCGTCGGGATCCGTCAGCTCCGAGTAGGCCGGACCCAGCTCCATGCCGCAGACGATCAGATCGAACTGCTCCGTCAGTCCGTCGGCGCTTCGGTGCGGGCGGGCGAGCGGAGAGACCTCACGGGGGAAGTCCTTGACGAAGGTCGGGCTCCAGACGTCGTGCTCCACTCGCTTCTCGAAGATCTCCAGCAGGATCTTCCCCGGGCCCCACGAGTGGTCCACCCCCACTTCCAACCGCTTGGCCACTGCGCGCAGCCGTTCTTCGTCCCGATGATCGACGGTCTCGCCGACCGCGTCCGACACCACATCGGCCAGCGACGCCCGCCGCCACGGAGGCGTGAGGTCCACCTCGCGTGCCTGATATGTGAAGCGCAGGGACCCCCTGACCGACATGGCCGCCGCGGGAATCAGCGCCTCGGCCAGCTCCATCATGTCCTCGTACGTGGCGTAGGCCGCGTACGCCTCCAACATCGTGAACTCCGGGTTGTGGTCTCGATCGATCCCCTCGTTGCGGAAGTCCCTGCCGATCTCGAACACGCGCTCGAACCCCGCAACCAACAGGCGCTTGAGGTACAGCTCGGGAGCGATGCGTAGGTACAGCTGCATGTCCAGCGCGTTGTGATGGGTGACGAAGGGCTTGGCCAGCGCGCCGCCATGGGTCTTCTGGAGGATCGGCGTCTCGACCTCAAGGTACCCGCGCTCCGCGAGCACGTCCCGGAAGGCGTTCAGGACTCGGGCCCGCGCCATGACCACCGCCCGGCTCTCGAGGTTCGTGGCGAACTCCAGGTACCGCTGACGCAGCCTCGCCTCCGGATCACGCAGCCCGTGCCATTTCTCCGGGAGCGGCCGGAGGGCCTTGGTCAAGAGCGTCAGGCCTTCCACCTTGACCGATAGCTCGCCCCTCTTGGTCCTGACGACCTCGCCAGTTGCTCCGATGATGTCCCCCAAGTCGAGGAGGTCCACCGATCCGTAGGCCTCGCCGAGATGTTCCTCCGAGAGATAGAGCTGGATGTCCCCCGTGGTGTCGCGCAATGTGATGAAGGAGAGCTTCCCGTGCCGTCGGATCAGCATGATCCGGCCGGCCACCGCCGTCCGGATCCCCGCCTCCTCCCCCGGGGCCAGACGCTCGAAGTCCCGGCGCAGCTCGGCGGCGTCGGCGCCCTTGGTGAAACGAAGCGCGAAGGGCTCGATCCCCTTGTCCCGCAAGCGTTTCAGGCTCTCCCGGCGAGCCCTGAGGACCTCCGCCAGCCGTCCTCGGGCCTCTTCGGTCTCGTCACTCATCCAGGGACGTGTTCCTCTCGTAGATGAGACGGAGCCCCTCGAGCGTGAGCCACGGGTCGTGGTGGTTGATGGTGTGGCACGCGGGAACGACAACGCCCGCGAGCCCACCGGTGGCGATCACCGTGGCATGCCCCCCTAGCTCCTTCTGCATCCGTTCGACCATGCCGTCGATCTCCGCCGCGGTGCCGTAGAGCAGCCCCGACTGCAACGCTTCGACGGTGGTCTTCCCGATGACGGACCGTGGCTGGACGATCTCCACCCTGGTGAACCTGGCCGTCGCCGCGAACAAGCCCTCCGCTCCCACCAACAGACCGGGAGCGATGGCCCCGCCGACGAACTCGCCGTTCTCGGCCACGGCGTCGTACGTGGTCGCGGTGCCCACGTCCACGACGACGCAGGGACCGCCGTATCTGGCCAGCGCGGCCAGGGCGTTGACGATCCGGTCTGCCCCGACCTCCTTGGGGTTGTCGAGGGTGATGGGGATCCCCGTCTTCACTCCCGGCTCCACCACGACCGGAGGGAAGTGGAAATAGTCTCGAACCATCTCCCGGAGCGCCTGGGTCTGATCCGGCACCACGCTGGCGATCGCCACGCCGGTGATCTGCCGAGAGAAAGACAGCCCCTTCTGCTCCAGGAACCCGCCGAAGAGGATGGCCAGCTCGTCGGGGGTTCGCTTCCGCCCCGTGGCCATCCGCCACGTCCACGTCAGCGCAGGGACCGCCGTATCTGGCCAGCGCGGCCAGGGCGTTGACGATCCGGTCTGCCCCGACCTCCTTGGGGTTGTCGAGGGTGATGGGGATCCCCGTCTTCACTCCCGGCTCCACCACGACCGGAGGGAAGTGGAAATAGTCTCGAACCATCTCCCGGAGCGCCTGGGTCTGATCCGGCACCACGCTGGCGATCGCCACGCCGGTGATCTGCCGAGAGAAAGACAGCCCCTTCTGCTCCAGGAACCCGCCGAAGAGGATGGCCAGCTCGTCGGGGGTTCGCTTCCGCCCCGTGGCCATCCGCCACGTCCACGTCAGCTCCTCGGCCTGGAACACGCCCAGGTCGGTCTCGGTGTTGCCCACGTCGATCGCCAGCAGCACGGTTCGCCTCCGGAACGATCAGGAGTCCCCGCTATTGTGCACGGTCGACCCATCGGCCCAGGGAAGGAGCAGGTTGTCGATGAGCCTCGTCTGGCCGAACCTGGCGGCCACCAGGGCCCTGGCCGGACCGTCCAGGATCGCCGGCTCCTCCCACGTCCTGTCGTCCACCACCGCCACGTAGTCGAGCCGGGCGAGCGATTCGGCCCCGATCCTGCGAGCCATCTCGGCCTTCAGGACGTCGGCCCGACCCTCCCCCCGTCGAACCAGGGCCGCCGCCGTGGAGAGCGCCTCGAACAGCACCGACGCCGCCCGGCGCTCTTCAGACGACAGGCGGGCGTTCCGCGAGGAGACGGCGAGGCCGTCGACCTTCCGAACCGTCGGGCAGGCAACCACCGCGACCGGGAGGCTCAGGTCTCCCACCATCGCCCGGACCAGCCGGAGCTGCTGGGCGTCCTTCTCTCCGAAATAGGCGCGGCAGGGCGCGGCGAGGCCGAACAGCTTGGCGACCACGGTGAGCACCCCCCGGAAGTGGCCCGGGCGGGCGTCCCCTTCGAACCGATCGCCGAGCGGCCCCGGATCGACGGTGACCTCCGGCCGCCCTCCCGAGAACATGTCCTCCTCGGCCGGAGCGAAGACGACGTCCGCGCCGATGGAGGACGCCATGGCCTGGTCCCGCTCCAGGCGGCGCGGGTAGGCAGCCAGATCCGCCGCCGACTCGAATTGGAGCGGATTGACGAAGACGGACACCGCGACGACCCCGCACTCCTCCCGGGCGGTCCGGATCAGGCGCGCGTGGCCCTCGTGCAGGTCCCCCAGGGTCGGGACGAAGCCGACGACCTGCCGTCCGGCCCGGGCCAGCTCCAGCGCGTCGCGGAACCGGTCCGGCGAGCGGATCAGCTCCATGCGTCCAGCAGTTCCGTGACGCGGCGCTGATCTTCCGCGGACAGGCGTCCCGATCGCGCCGCCAGACCAGCGGCCATCCGGGACAAGGCCACGTACGCCGGGATCGCCTCAGGGGCTGCCCGGGCGAGCGCCTCCAGGTTGCGCCGAACGGTCCCCCTGTCCCCCCGGACGGCCGGACCGGTCAGCGCATCCTCCGGTCCCAGCGAGAGGGTGGCATCAAGAGTGGCGCGAGCCAGGGGCGCGAACATCGAGACCGGATCGTCCATACCGGCGAGACGGAACAGCCCCTCCGCCACGGCCTCGACGGTCACGAGGAAGTTCGAGCAGAACACCGCCGCCGCGTGGTACAGCGGCTTGACCTCATCGGGGAGCCGGAAGGGCCTTCCCCCCGCCTGCTCAGCCAAGGTGGCCCCGAACGCATACCCGTCCTCGTCGGTGGCGGTGACGGCCATGGGACTTCCCGGGACGTGTTCGATCCCCGACTCGACCGTGGGAAAGGCCTGGAGGGGGTGGACGGAAAGGACATGGGCTCCCAGCCGACGAGCCGCCTCGAGCGCGGCGAGCCCCACCGATCCGGACAGGTGGACGACCCACTTCCCACGACCGAACGCCTCGTGCCCGGCGACGTTCGAGCAGAGGGGCTCGATCATGTCGTCGGGGACACCGATGAGGGCGATGGGCGCGGCTCGGGCCGCGAGGTGCGCCTCGGAGGCTGGGTAGAAGCGAGCGCTGGGGAGATACCGGCGGACGCGCTCCTCCGACCGGCTCCCGCCGGTGGCGGCCACGACACGGTTGCCGGCCCGCTCCAGGTGAACGGCCAGGGCGGTGGCCACTCTGCCCGCCCCGAGAACGGCGATCGTGGTCGAGCGAGCGACGGGATCGTGGATCGGCTGGTTCGTTCCGGGTCCTCGATCGATCGGCTACCGGACGGATGGGAGTATAGCGACGGGCCGCAGCCCACCCCGCGCCGGGGGCCGGGGATCAGCCCAGGATGTTCGTGAGGGCGTTCACGTCGGCCAGCGGCAGGCTGAACGAGAACGTGGAGCCCTGGCCGGGCTTGGAGTCCACCCAGAGCCGTCCGCCCATTCCCTCCACCAGCCGGCGGCAGATGTAGAGCCCCAGCCCGACCCCGCCGCTCGGCCGGGTGAGGTGGTTCTCGATCTGGTAGAAGCGGTCGAAGATCCGCTCGTGTTCCGAGGGAGGGATCCCCGGGCCCTCGTCTCGGATGGAGACGGTGGCCCGGTGGTCCTCGACGCTCAGGTTCACCCGCACCGGCTTGTCGGCGGGCGAGTATTTCAGCGCGTTGGCGATCAGGTTGCTCGAGACCAGGCCGATCCGGGAGGGGTCCGCGTCGACCAGAACGGGACGCTCCGGCGCCTCCAGCTCGATGCTCCGGGCCGGGTGCTCTTCGGCGAAGGTCCGGATCTGCTCCACCAGCGGCGAGCTCAGGTCCACCGGATAGGTGGTGCCCAGCCCGCTGTTGGACTCGATCCTGGACACCTCGAGGAGCTCCGTCACCAGCCGCTCAAGCCGGTTGGCCTGGCGCAGCATGATCCGGTAGTACTCGCGCCGGGCGTCGCTGCCGTCGTCGATGGTGCCCTCGATGAGGGAGCTCAGGAATCCCTTCAGCGGGGTGAGTGGGGTTCGCAGCTCGTGGGAGATGGTGGCCACGAAGTCCGCCTTCAGCTGCTCTGCCTCGCGCTCCGCGGTGACGTCGTGGACCACGATCACGATCGCCTTGGTCCTCCCTTCGCGGCCGGCGATGATGTTCGAGGAGCACAGGATCCACGCGCTCGTCCCGTCCTTGCGGGTCATCGGGGCGAACCACGCCTCGGCGGGCGGCTGGCAGGGGCTCGCGCTCTGGCGAACCATCCCGTCGCCGTTCCCGTTGGCCGGAGAGAGGACGTCCCTCCAGCTCTTCCCGACCACCTCGTCCGCGGAGAGCCCGGTGATGCGCTCCATCGCGGGGTTCCAGGAGACGATGCTGCAGTCCGGCGCCGCCACGAAGATCCCGTCGGAGGCGTTCTCCACGATCAGCTCGCGAAGCCGGTCGCCCTCCCGGAGGCTTCGGACCATCGTCCGGTATGCGGTGTAGAAGACGGCCAGCGGGAACCCGACCAGCAGCACCCCCGGCGGCGTGATCGTCCACGCCATGGCCCCGAGGATTCCCAGGGCAATGTTGCCCGCGTAGTGCAGCGCGTTGACGG
>VAYG01000149.1 GCA_005885015.1 Actinomycetota bacterium
AAGAACAGACCGAGGGAAACAAACGTCGGCCACGGGGCCAGGTGCCCCCGCCGAGCCAGGAGGAGCGCGACGACGGCCACCGACAAGAAGAACACGAGCCCCGGGCCCGTCCGCACCGTTGGAGGCCTCCACTCCACGATCGTGTCGGAGATCACCCGGTTCGCCGGGATGCCAACGGCGTAGCGCCACACGCGAAGGCCGTATGGATTGACGTTCGCCGCCAGCATCGAGGCGAACCCCACTCGGACCAGCCGACCGGCCATGGTCCGGTCGTCGTACCGGGCCCTGGCCTGGAGCCAGGCCAGGGCCACGAGTACTGGGGCGAGGAAGAAGCTTCCGTGCAGGTTGGCCCACACCACGACGATCGGGGGGATCCACCACAGACGCGCAGGATGCCTTTCCCGGTCAGAGAGCAGCCACAGAGTCAGAGCGAATAGGAGGAGCCCAAGGAGCTGGGGGCGCAGGATGGCGCCCGGCAACCAGACGGCGAAGGACGCGATTGTCAGCCAGGCGGCCGGCTTGGTCCCCGCGCCTCGCGCGCGGCATGCCAGGAAAACGCAGGCCGCCACGGCCCCGGCCAGCAGGGCTCGGGTCAGGATCAACATGGGCCACCCCCCCACCCGGTACAGGAGGGCCCACAAGACTTCCGCTCCCCACTGCTGGTTTAGCCACGCCTCGCCTCGCGCGGTGAAGGAGAACAGGTCCGTTGAGAGCAGACGATGCGTATGCAGCATGATGTTGCCGGCCCGGACCTGATACGCCAGGTCGATCGTAGAAAGTTTCGGAACCATGAGCGCCAGGACCGGGATGGCCACGGCCACGAATGCCCAGAGTTCCGCGAGCGAGAGTTGCCTGCGACCGATGACGAGGCCGGATCCCTCCGAGGGCCCCCGTCGATCCCTCGAGGATTCGGACCCTGCCATCTCCCCAGGGACCCAGGGCGACCTCGTAATAGCTCCCATCGTCGCGCTCGCCCCGTTCGGCGCTGGTGCTCGGGCTCAGAAATTGAGCCCGGAGAACGTCCTCACGAGCCGGATGATCCCCGGGCCCAAGAGCACGATGAACATCGAGGGCAGGATGCAGAAGATCAACGGGAACAGGAGTTTCACCGGGATCTTCTGAGCCTTCTCTTCCGCCCTCTGCCGGCGCTTCATCCGCAGCTCTTTCGATTGCGCCCGAAGAACCTTGGCGATGCTGATCCCGAAGGTGTCGGCCTGGACCATGGCCAGAACGAAGGCTCGCAGCTCCTCGACATCGGTGCGGGCTGCCAGATCGCGGAAAGCGTCGACTCGGGGAATTCCGAGTTGGATTTCCTGGAGCATCCGGCCGATCTCGTCGGACAGTGGGCCGGGAACGTTGCGCCGGACATGAGCCATGGCGGCGTCGAACCCGAGCCCCGCCTCGACGGCGATCGTGAGGAGGTCCATGGTGTCGGGCATCGCCTTGCGGATGGCCTCCTGACGGTTGATGGCCTTCTGCCCGAGTCCCCCGCCGGGGATCAGATATCCGACCGCCGCGCCGAAGATCGGAGCGGCCGTGAGCAGCAACCTGTTCCCGCCGCCCATGACGACGAGGCCGTAGCAGAGAAGCGCGGCGCCGAGGGAGCCAAAGATCTTGAAGGCCGCCACCTTTTCGGCGTCCATCCCGGAGGGGCTTCCGGCCAGGACGAGCTTGCGGGCGATCCGCTCTCGCATCCCGATCGGCGTGACTCTCTTGGCCGTGCGCCCCAGTCCGGCCACCAGGGGGATCAGCGCACGCTCCAGGAACGGCTCGGCCAGCTCCTTCCCGCGGAGATCGATCTCTTTCACCTGGGAGCGAAGGATCTCGAGAATCGGCCATTGCGGCGTCCAGGGCCACGCCGGCAACGACGACCGCGCCGAACGTGCCCAGCAGGGCGAGCGAGATCCACATGCTAGACATCGATCTTCACCGTCTTCCTCGCCCAGATCGTGCCGACCACCATCAACACCGCGCCTGTCACCAGAAAGATGATGCCCGGCCTGGTCGTCCACAGCAGCCGCATGTAATCGCCGTTGATCCACGCAAGGTACAGCGCCATCAGGAACGGCATGGCAATCAGGATCTTCACCGATAGCCGTCCCTCGGCCGACAACACCTGCACCTGTCTGCGGACGGCGTCACGTTCCCGCACCGTCTCCGACAGAGTGTCCAGGATTTCGGCCAGATTGCCGCCGATCTCGCGCTGTACGTTGACGCCCATGATGGCCCACTTGAACTCCTCGGTCCCGACCCGCTCGGCCAGCGCGTTCAGCGCTTCGTCGAACGGGCGTCCGAGGCGGATCTCGGTCACCACTCGGGCGAACTCGGGACCGCCCGGCTCCCCGATCTCCTGGGCCACCGCGTCCAGGGCCTGCTGGAAGCTGTGCCCGGCGCGCATGGAGCTGGCCAGGATCATGAGCACGTCCGGCAGCTGAGATTGCAGCATGTCCAGCCGCTTGCGCAGCTTCCTCTGGACGAAGAGGAAGGGGAGCGCTGCCCCCAATACACCCACGATGGGCGCGATGAGGAGGCTCCGGAACAACAGCCCCCCGATGACGATCCCGAGGAGGCCGGTCACGATCGCGGCGCCCACCACCTCCCCCGGCGTTACGGGAAGCCCGGCCCGCTCCAGCTTCCGATCCAGCGACGATTTGAATCCGCTCGCTTCAGCGACCACCTCTCCCAGCTGCACGAGGGATCCCGGGACCCACGCGGCCGGGCTCTCCTGCTGGCGCTTTCCTTCTTCTTGCGCCCATTTGGGAGCCGACAGCCGCACGGCCAGTTCCCGGTCGCGGCGGGATCGGTAGCGTGCGCCGAAGATCATCGTGCTCAGCAGGAACGCGGCCAGGAACGACAGCGAAAGGGTGATCGCCAGCCCCCAGACCCCGAACAGCAGCCGTCCGGGCTCTCCCGGTGTGGAACCGGGCGCTGACAGCCGGGGCATAAGCACGATCGACAGGTCCTGTCCGGCCGGGGTGGTCAAGCCGATGGTCACCTGGGCCCCGGCCGGGCCTTTGGACCGGTACAGCACGAGGTATTGGCGGCCCAGCTGCGTGCCCAGGTTCTGGTAGAGCCTGGCCAGATCGGCCGTGCTGGCCGCCTGGAGCTTGCCTCCGGTCGCCTCGGACAGCTTGTTCAGTCCGGCGAAGTCCGTATGGGAGCCCTGCAGGCCCACGGAGAAGACGGCGGCGGAGACCTTGGAGACTGCCTTGATTGCTTGGTCCAGGGAGAGCGCGCTTCCCACGTCCGTCCCGTCGGTCAGGAGCACGATGTTGTGCTGGGCGGGGCCGGAGAACATTGCCGCGGCCGCGGCGACCCCGTCGTACAGCTTGGTGCCCGGTTGCGTCCGGGTGACGGAATCCAGGGAGGAGAGGACGGACTCGTGATCGCCGGTCATCGGGACAAGGACCCGCGGCTTGTTGGAGAAGGTCAGCACACCGACCGAGACACCAGCAGGCAGGCTCCGGACGAACAGCTGAGCGGCGGCGACGGCCTGCGTCAAGGGCGCGCCCGCCACGCTCCGCGAGGTATCGATGGCCAGCACCACGTCGACTCGCCTGCCGGTCTCCAGCAGTGGCCTGATGGTGATGATCGTGGATGGTGACCCGTTCTCGGTGACACGGATGTCTCCCTGCGAGACCTCTCCACCCACCGCGACGGTCACGCTCACGGTGGGGTACGCGCTCGTGTCAACCTTCCTGATCTGGACCGGCGAATCGGAGGGCAGCGCGGCCCGGCCCAGGCTCCCGCCGATCGCCGACACCAGGAACAGGAAGAGCCCGGTTACCAATGCGATCCGCATCTTCCGAGTCATCGGACCGCCGCCGCCCCCACCACGGGCATGAACACCCTCGGCAGGACCACGATGCCGCGGTCCTGCAGCTTGTCCAGGAAATGTGGTCGCAGGCCAGTGGGCCGCAGCTCGCCCAGATACCGTCCGTGCTCGTCGACACCGGCGCGGAAGTCGAACACGAAGAGGTCTTGAATCGTGATGACCTCGCCCTCCATCCCGACCACTTCGGTGATGTGCGTGAGACGTCGCGTGCCGTCCTTCAAGCGAGCCTGATGCAGGATCAAGTTGATCGCGGACGCGATCTGCTCCCGGATGGCCCGCCCTCCCAGATCCATTCCGGCCATCAGCGTCATCGTCTCGAGCCGGGACAGCACGTCACGAGGAGAGTTGGCATGGATGGTGCTGATCGAGCCGTCGTGGCCGGTGTTCATGGCCTGGAGCATGTCCAGCGCTTCCCCGCCACGGACCTCACCGACGACGATGCGGTCGGGTCGCATCCTGAGGGCGTTACGGACCAGGTCGCGGATGCTGACCTCACCTTTGCCCTCGATGTTGGGTGGGCGGGCCTCCAGCCGAACGATATGCGGCTGCTGCAGCCTGAGCTCTGCTGCATCCTCGATCGTGATGATGCGCTCGTCCTCAGGAAGGAACGAGGAGAGGACGTTGAGTGTCGTCGTCTTCCCGGCGCCGGTTCCCCCGGACACCAGGATGTTGATCCGTCCCTGCACGCACGCATGAAGGAACTCG
The DNA here is from genome assembly GCA_005885015.1 of Actinomycetota bacterium. GTDB lineage: Bacteria > Actinomycetota > UBA4738 > UBA4738 > UBA4738 > AC-52. Next base: position 4,541 of record VAYG01000149.1, read on the forward strand.
ACGCTACTGGCGGTCAACGTGCCGAACGAGACGAGGTCTTCAGCCCCGTAGGGATCGCTGGAGAACTTCCGGATGGTCAAGGTCGGACCGTCCAGGGCGAGCGGCGGGATGATGGCGTTGACACGCGATCCGTCGGGGAGCCGACTGTCCACGTACGGCGAAGCTTCGTCGACGCGGCGGCCCACCCGCGACACGATCTTGTCGATGGTTCGACGCAGCTGCTCCTCGTTCAGGAACTTGGCTCCGGTCCAGTAGAGTTTTCCTCCTCGCTCCACGTAGATCGTGTAGGCATTGTTGACCATGATCTCAGTCACGCTGGGGTCTCGGATATAGGGCTCGAGCGGCCCCAGGCCCAGGACGCTATCGCCGATCTGCTGGATGACGTATGCCTTCTCCTGGCTGGTGAGGGCGACCTGTTCCTCCTCCAGCAACTCCCCCAGCCGGCGCTGCACGAGCGTTTGCAGCTGGTCGTCCGACATCGAAGCGTCGTACAGCTTCGGCCCCAGACCCTCGACCAGCGCGACCTGGATCCGGGCCTGGACGTCCGCGATCCGATCGTTCCCTTCGGTCTTGGCCAGTCGTTCGGCAAGCGACACCGTCTCCGCCCCCCTCAGCGCTTTCTCTTCCCGGCGGGGCGCCGCGACTGTGCCACCGATGAGGGCACAGCCAGGCGCTTCGCCAGGGAGTGGAGGCTCTTGGCGAC
>VAYG01000158.1 GCA_005885015.1 Actinomycetota bacterium
AACCCGCAGAGCGTCTCGGGTCAGATCGAGGGAGGGACGGCGCAGGGGCTGGGGCTGGCGCTCATGGAGGAGATCCAGGTCAGCGGCGGGCAGGTGAAGAACGCGTCGTTCACGGACTACCTCATCCCCACGATCCTGGACATGCCCCCGGTGGTCTCCGAGCTGGTCGAGGCGCCGGAGCCCGGCGTCCCCTTCGGCGCGAAGGGCGTGGGCGAACCGTCGACGATCGTGGCCCCGGCTGCCATCGCCGCCGCCCTCCGGGCCGCCACCGGTCGCGACCTGAATCGCATCCCGGTGCGTCCCGACGACCTGTTGGGGTTGACGCCAGCGATTCACCCGCGCCAGCCATGGCCCGCGGCGCCGGACGTCCCCGGCCCCAAGCCCGTGCCGAAATACGTTGGCCTGGGCGCGGGCCAGCAGGAGCTGGGGGGCGAAGGGGGGAAGGGCTAGATCTAGCGCTCGGCTGCGTTCGGTCTGGCACCAACTGCCAAGGCGATCTGGACGATGTCCGACCGAACGGCGGCTATGCCGGCATCGAGCCGCGCGTCGACCCTCGTGATTTCGCCCCTGAGCCCGGTCAGTTCTTGGCGGACGCCGTCGATCTCTCGCCGCAAGGTCTTGAATCGGTCATTCGTGAGGTATGTCAGGGTCGCACCCACCGCGACCACCACGAAGGTATTGACCAGTGTCGCGCTCAGATCCATCAATCCTCCCTCGTTCGAACGGGGGAGTACGAACCGAACATGTCAAGAACCGCCGACGCATGGGCCCCTTATGGAGGCGGCCCCCTATGAGATAGTCGCCGCATGAGCGCGGGGACGAGCGACGATCCAACAGTGACCGTGCGCGGCCACGCCACGGTCCAGGTCGAGCCCGATGAGGTTCAAATGTGGGTCGAGGTCTCAGCCCTCGAAGCGACCCCGGAGAAGGCGCTGGCCGAGGCCTCACGCCGCGGACAGCTCCTCCGGGATGTGTTCGAGCAGCTCCAGGTCCCGCCGGCTCGCAGGGTCAACACCGGGCTCTCGATCCGCGAGGAGCACGAGTACGAGCGGCAGCGCAACATCCTGAAGGGCTATCGCGCGGCGAGCCGCGTCCTCGTTCGACTCTCGGATCCATCCGTGGTCGGGCGGCTCATGACCGAGGCCACGGCCCGGGCCCAGGCGAGGGTCGAAGGACCATGGTGGAGGGTCGCGCCCGACAACCCAGCGTGGGCGGAGGCCCGCCACCGAGCCGCCCGGGAGGCGAGGTCAAAGGCCGAGGCCTACGCGGAAGCTCTTGATCTGCGGCTCGGCCCGGTCGTTGCGATCGCCGAGCCCGAGATCCATTCGGGACAAGTTCATCGGTTGCCGGTCCGCTTCGCTGCGACGAGTGCTCTCGCCGAGCCGGAGCCGGATATGCCGATCGACGCGGGCGAACTGGAAGTCGCGGCCGTCGTCGACGTCACGTTCCGATTGGAGAACGAGGCAAACGGTGGATAGGAAGGCGCTGGCCGGGCGGGACTTCATCGAGAGTCTGGACTGGCCCGTCGAGGAGATCGAGGAGGCCCTAGCCGTCTCCGCCGAGCTCAAGGAGAAGTTCAGGCGAGGCGAGCCCCATCGGCTCCTCCCCGACAAGACCCTGTTCATGCTGTTCCTGGACAAGTCCACCCGGACCCGCAACGCGTTCGAAGCGGGGATGACCCAGCTGGGCGGACACGCGCACTACCTCGACGCCGAGAAGACGCAGGTGGCCCACGGGGAGAGTCCGAAGGACATGGGGGTCATCCTGTCCCGGTACGGGCACGGGATCGCCATCCGTCACGACCTCGTCCCGTACGAGGGCAACGCATACATGCGCGAGGTGGCCCGGCACGCCGAGGCCCCTGTGATCAACCTCCAGTGCGACGTCGACCATCCAACCCAGACGCTGGCCGACCTGATGACCATGCGAGAGCATCGAGGCGAGGACCTGGCCGGCCTCAGGGTGGCGGTGTCGTGGGCCTACGCCCCGTCCTACGCCAAGCCGCTCTCAGTCCCGCAGGGACTGTGCACGCTGCTCCCGCGATTCGGCATCCAGGTAATCCTGGCCCACCCGCCGGGGTGGGAGCTCATGCCCGAGGTGATGGCCAATGCCGAACAGGCCGCCCGGGACGGCGGTGGCTCAATCTCCCCTACGCAAGACATGGACGCGGCCATCGAGGGGGCCGACGTGGTCTACCCCAAGTCATGGGGGAACCTCGACCTCTTCCGCGACGAGCAGGCAGCGCTGGCCGCGTCGAAGCGCTATCGGGATTGGATCTGCGACGCCCGGCGGATGTCGCTGGCCAAGCCCGACGCGCTGTACATGCACTGCCTCCCCGCCGACCGGGGCAACGAGGTGACGGACGAGGTGATCGACGGTCCGCGCTCCGTGATCTACGACGAGGCGGAGAATCGCTTGCACACCGGCAAGGCGCTCATGGCCCTGACCATGGGCGGGTATGCCTAGCCGCCATGGGCCGGTAGAGAGCTGAAAGGCGGACTTCCTCCCGAGCGGCGGCGCTACACTTCAACGCCAACCGTGGCGGCGAAGACGTGAGCGACGTGAGTTTCGAGTCGGACCTGACCCGACGGTTGGCGGTGGCCCGAGGCCACGAGCCGGCCGACCTGGTCATCAAGGGCGGCCGGGTCCTGTCGGTGTTCACCGGTGAGCTGCTCGACGCCGATGTCGCCATCGCCGGGGAGCACGTCGCTGCGGTCGGGCCCGGCTACGAAGGGCAGGAGACCTTCGACGCCACCGGCCTGACGATCCTCCCGGGATTCATCGACGGCCACATGCACCTCGAATCGACCAAGTTGATGGTCGACGAGTTCGCCAGGGCCGCGCTCCCGCACGGGACCACGACCGTCGTCATCGACCCGCACGAGATCGCCAACGTGTTCGGCCTGGATGGGGTACGCGCCCTGCTCGGGGTCGCCGGCCAGATCCCGCTGGACTATTACGTGATGGTCTCATCCTGCGTCCCGGCGAGCCCGTTCGAGTCGAACGGGGCGACCGTGGACGCTGCCGACATCGCCCGATTCCTGCGCGAGGAGCCAAGGGCCATCGGGCTGGCCGAGATGATGGACTTCCCAGGCGTTCTGGCAAGAGATCCCGCGATCGCCGGCAAGATTCGGGCCACGCCCCGGGGCTCTCCGGTCGAGACCTGAACGCGTATCTCGCGGCGGGTGTCCGCAGCGATCACGAGTGCACGACGTACCAGGAAGCGCTGGAGAAGCGACGCCTCGGTATGTGGATCATGATCCGGGAGGGTTCGGCGGCTCGGAACCTGGAAGCATTGCTCCCGCTGGTGCAGGAGTTCGGCCCCGGCAACTGCCTCCTGTGCACGGACGATCGCGAGCCGGACCAACTCCTCTTCGAGGGCCACATCAACCACGTCATGCGCAAGGCCGTGTCCTTGGGTTGCAAGCCTTACTGGGCGGTCGTGATGGCCACCCTGTTCGCCGCGCGGTATCACCGCCTGCACCAACACGGCGCGGTGGCCCCCGGCTTCCTGGCCGACATCGTCGCCGTCCCCCACCTGGAGGAGTTCAGACCGGTCCGGGTGTGGAAGCGGGGGCGGCTGGCTGCCGCCGACGGGAAGGCCATCGGCATCCCGAGCGTGGCCGCACCCGACTGGATGCGAGGGAGCGTACGGCAGCATCCGGGTGATCGGGGTCGAGGCGGGGCAGATCGTCACGCGCGCGCTCGTCGCCGAGCCGGCCATCCGCGACGGCCGCGCCGTGGCCGACCCCGGCCGAGATCTGGCCAAGATCGCGGTGATCGAGCGGCACCGCCGGACCGGCCGGATCGGCCTGGGGTTTGTCTCGGGCTTCGGGCTTCAGCGGGGGGCCCTGGCCTCCACCCACGCGCACGACGCCCACAACATCGTCGTGGTGGGCGTCGACGACGCCGATATGGCGACGGCGGTGAACCGGCTGGCGGAGCTCGGGGGTGGCCAGGTCGCCGTGGATGCAGGCAGGCCCGCGGCGGAAGTTCCCTGCCCGATCGGGGGACTCCTCTCCGATCGGCCCGTCGAGGAGGTGGCCGCCGCGGTGACGCGCATGGAGGAGGCCTCGCGAGACCTGGGGGTGAGGATCCCGGCGCCGTTCATGGCCATGTCCTTCCTCGCTCTGTCCGTGGTTCCCGAGCTGAAGATCACGGACCGGGGCCTGGTCGATACGGTTCGCTTCGAGCTGGTTCCGCTCCAGGTTTGATCAGGAGCGCGGCCACGGCCGCCACCCACGCGCCCGCGAGCAGATAGCCGCCGACCACGTCGGTCAGCCAGTGCACGCCCAGATACAGGCGCGACCACCCCACGACAAGGACGATCACGGCGGAGGCTGGGATGGCCACGTGCCGGCCGGGGAACCGGCGCGCCGCCAGGAGGAGGGCCAGCGCGCCGAACACGGCGAGGCAGTCCATGGCGTGGCCGGAGGGGTAGGCCGATCCGGTGGCGTTGACCAGCCAGTGGGAGGCCGGAGGTCGTGAACGGTCGGTGAGCGCCTTCACCACGTTCGTGAAGAGGACGGAACTGCCCAGCGCCACCACGACGCCGATCCCCGCCCGCCACTCGTGTTCGCGGACACGGCCCCCGACCCCAGCCACGTGAATCCGCGGAGGAACGCGGTCGCCCAGCCGGTGCGGTGCTCCACGATCCATCGCTCCACGTGCGTGTCGATCGCCCCGACCCATCCTGCCAACGTCACGCCGAAGCTCAGCAGCCCGAACAGGACTCCCAGGATGAGAACGAAGCCCGCAGCCCGAAGCGACCATCCGGGATCGGTGTGGGTCCCGGGTCCTTTCGATCTCTCCATGCCCGAACCCTAGCGGGCAGGCCGAAGTGTTCGGCTGCTCAGCCCGATTGGCGCGCGGACCTCGGGACGAACCTCCCCCAGCCTCCCTCCGCGTCGGCGGGGTCTCCGCCCTTGGCCACGAGCCTCCCTCGGGCGAACGTGAGCGCGGGCCAGCCGGTCACGTCCATCCCCGCGTAGGGGCTGTGGTCGGTGGCCATGTGCAGGTGGCCCGCGTCGAGGCTGCGGTGCGCCTCCGGATCGAACACCACGACGTCGGCGTCGAACCCTTCTCGCAGCTGGCCTTTGCTCCGAGACAGGCCGAACACGCGAGCCGGCGCTCCGGCGCACAGCTCGACCCAGCGCTCGGCCGAGTACCTCCCGTCGCGCACCCCCTGGTAGATCAAGCCGAGCCTCGTCTCCACTCCCGGGAGCCCCCCGGGGATCTCCGTGAAGTTCGACCATCCGCCGCCCCGGACCCCCTCCCGGCGATCCGCGGTGGTGAACGGGCAGTGGTCGGTGGCCACGAGGTCGATCGAGCCGTCCGCCAGCCCATCCCACAAGGCCCGGGTGTCCTGCTCGGTCCGCAGGGGCGGTGCGCACACGAAGTTCTGCGTCGTCTCCGCGGGCCCGGCGAGGCGGTCTTCGGTCAGCCACAGGTACTGGGGGCACGTCTCAACGAAGATCCGGGCACCTCGTGACCGGGCCGCGCGCACGGCCTCGAGCCCGGCCGCGCTGGACAGATGCACGATGTGGATGGGAGCACGTGCGGCTCGGGCCAGGTCGCCGGCCCGCCGAACCGCCTCGGCCTCGACCTCGGGGGGCCGGACCCGAGCGTGGGTGAGCGGGTCGGTCCGTCCGTCCCGAAAGGTCTCCGCGACGGCCCGCTCCACAGCCATGCCATCCTCGGCATGGACGCACACCAGCACGCCGGTCGCCGCGCCCGTGGCGAGGGCCCTGGCCAGCGTGGCGTCGTCGACCATCAATCGGTCCGGATAGGCCATGTACAGCTTCACGCTGCTCACGCCTTGACCCAGCAACCACCGAAACATCTCCTGCGCCCGATCGTCCTCCTCGGGAACGGCCGTGAGCGTGACGTGGAACGCATAGTCGACCACCGCCCGATGACTGGCCTTGGCGTGCCACTCGGCGAGCGCCTCCTCCGGGGACTCCCGTCCTGCCCCGGCGAAGTCGACCACGCACGTCGTTCCGCCGCACGCGGCGGCCATGGTCCCGGTCTCGAAGTCGTCCGCGGACCGCACGCCGCCGACCGGAAGGTCGAAGTGCGTGTGGACGTCGATCCCGCCGGGGACGACCAGCGCCCCGGAGGCGTCGACGACGTCCGCCCCCTCGTCAGGTAAGCCGGCCCCGACGCCGGCGATGCGCTCGCCCACGATCATCACGTCTCCCGGCCGAGCGCCGGCCGCGTCGACCAGCGTCCCGCCGCGGATCAGGATGTCCGGGGCTCGCCCGCCCGGGTCGCTCACCCGAGGATCAGCCCTGTTGCCGCACGCCGGTCGCGGCGTTGAACTTCTCGATCATGCCGTCCCACACCGGGATCAGGTCTCGAAGACCGCGCCAGAACTGCTGTGACCGCCGCCGCTCGAAGTCCTCGAGCGAGACCCCCTGTTGCTCCACCCACGTGAAGTACCCCAGATTGAACACTCGATCCCGGTCGACGCTGGTGAGCTCCAGCAAGTGATCCGGCGCCGCCCCCAGGACGTGCTCGGCGAAGACCTCTGCAGCCGCAAGCTCGCCGAAGCCTCCGGGGTGGTCGCGCGCGAGGACCTTCTCGCGCTCGCTCGCGTAGAGGTCGGCCCCGTCGGTGGCCACGGTGGCGATCACGTCGCCCGGCCCCATACGGAAATGCTTGGCCACCTTGATCGACGCCACCACGTTGCAGATGGATGACAGCCCGAGCGAGTCGAGGGCGGCCAGCGTCCCGGACGGAACCCCCCGGCGGCGTCCCAGATATTCGCGTCCCGTCTCCGATCCGAAGAGAACCCCGAGCTGGTCGGTGGCCCGGTCGGACACGGCCGTCACCACGTCCGTGTTGGTCACGTTGTGGATGAGCGGGATGTGCTTGTCGCCGATCCCCTGGATGTTGTGCTCGCCGTAGCCGTTGTACAGCATGGTCGGGCATTCTTCGGCCTCCACCGCCACGGTCAGCGACCCATGCCGCTCCTTCAGGAAATCGCCCGCTCCCAGGGTGCCCGCCGATCCGGTCGCTGCCACGAACGCCCGGAGACGGAGCTCCGGCCGGTCCGACCGAAGCGACTCGAAGGTGGCATCGACGGCCTCGCCCGTGCACAGGTAGTGCACGAGGTGATTCGCGAACTCGCTGAACTGGTTGAAGATCACGTTCCGCGGATCGCGGGCGAGCTCTTTGCACCGGTCGTAGATCTCCTTGACGTTGCTCTCCGTCCCAGGCGTCCGCACCACGTCCGCGGGATCGCTCACCCATCGCTCCAGCCAGTCGAACCGCTCGCGGCTCATCCCTTCGGGGAGGACTGCCGCCCCGCGGCAGCCCATGATCCGGGAGATGGCCACCCCGCCCCGGCAGTAGTTCCCCGTAGATGGCCAGATCGCCCGATGGGAGCCGGGGTCGAACTGGCCGGTGACGATGCGGGGCGCCAGGCAACCGTACGCCGCCAGGACCTTGTGGGCGCGGATCATCGGGAATCGGTCTCCAAGCAGCACCAAGATCGGGGCCGGCACACCGGTCAGCTCCTCGGGGAGCACGATGTGGTCCGGGACGGGGACCTGGCCGCGCCGGTCCCCGGCGTTGAACCAGTGGACCCGGAAGAGGTTGAGCGGGTGCGGAGCGTCGGGGTCGACGGAGCCGAGCCGGGTCCGCACAGGATCGGGCAGCTTCGCCGGGTCGGCGAGCTGGGCAAAGGTGGGTAGGAGGATGCCCGCCTCGCGGAACCTGGCGACGGACCGGCGGTAGACGTCGCGGTCGACGAGCTCTCGCTCCAGCCCCAGCGTCCCCATGGTGGAAACAGACACTAGACGAAGGGGGCGCCCGGAGGCGCCCCCTTCGAACTCTGGTCTAGTACTGTCAGCCCACCACCCCGTGGAAGAAGTACCACCCGAAGATGGCGGCAACCACGTACATGAGCCAGTGGACCTCTCTCGCTCGGCCCCGAAGCATTGCGACGACTACATAGGACACGAATCCAGCACCTACCCCATTCGTGATGCTGTACGTGAAGGGCATCACGCCAATCGTAAGGAGGGCAGGAATGCCGATGCCGGGATCGCTCCAGTTGAT
>VAYG01000159.1 GCA_005885015.1 Actinomycetota bacterium
CCTGATCCTGCGCATCGTGGCCTCCTGCAGGTGGTATCGGACGGTTCGCGCCGGGACTAAGGTCCCGGGCATCCCCCCTTGGACTCGATCCGCGGCGGTCCGGGTTAGGCCGAAGGGTCCAGGGGCCGGGTCAGGAGCGGCCACGGTTCCGGGCGGCGAACCCGCGCTCGATCTCGCGGCGGTGCTCCCGGGCGGCGATGGCCTCCCGCTTCTCGTACTTGCGCTTGCCCTTTCCCAGCCCGAGCTCCATCTTGGCGAGTCCCCGGGTGAAGTAGATCTTCAGCGGCACGAGGGTCAGTCCCCGCTCCGCGGTCTTGCCGATCAGCCGGCGGATCTGGTCGCGGTGCAGGAGGAGCTTGCGTGGCCGGGTCGGGCTCTGCCGGCTGGGTCCCGAGGCCATCTCGTAGGGAGGGATGTGGAGGTTCTCCACCCACACCTCCTCGCCGACCACGCGGGCGTAGGCATCGGCCAGCGTGGCCCGCCCGGCCCGGAGCGACTTCACCTCCGCACCGGTCAGGACCAAGCCGGCCTCGAAGGTCTCCTCGATGGCGTAGTCGTGCCGGGCCCGGCGGTTGGTGGCGACCGTTCGATCCCCTCGATGGGGCTCGGAGCGTTGGCCGGTCTCGCCGGACGGCTGCCGGCTCTGCCGGCGCTGCACCTAGACCTCGAGGAACCGCCGCATGGCGAACAGGCTGGCGACGGCCGCCACCAGCCCGCCGAGCGGGATCACCAACTGCACGGCGAACAGGACGTCGGGGGTCCCCACGAGCGGCAGGAACCCGACCTTCCCCCGGAGGCTGTCGATGAACGCGACCTTCATGATGAACAGCCCGAGGACCGCAGCCCCCGCCCCCAGCAACCCCTCGATCACGCCCTCGATGAGGAACGGCAGCCTGATGTGCCAGTTCGTCGCGCCGACCAGCCGCATGATCCCGATCTCCTTGCGCCGGTTGAACACGGCCAGCCGAACCGTGTTCCCGATCAGCGCGGCTGCCGACACGAGCATCACGATCGCCACGGCGAGGACCCCGATGCGGAACACACGGATCACGGCGAACAGCCGCTTCAGGATCTGCCGCTGGTCGACGATCTTGTCGATCCCGGGCTGCCCGACCAATCGCTGGGCCACCACGGCGAACTGCTGAGGATCCTTCAGCTTCACCCGGAAGGACGCGGGGAGGGCATCCGGCGTGATGTTCTGGACCAGTACCTCCTGGTTCCTGAAGATCTCCTTGAATCGCTGGTAGGCCTCCTGCTGCGATTCGAAGTGGACCGATGCGACCTCGGGCATGTGGCCCAGGAGGTCGCCGATGTGCTGCTGCTGCGAGGGGCTGATGTCCTTCTGGAGGAAGACCGAGACCTCGACGTCCCGGGTGGTGAAGTCGATGAGAAGGTTGACCTCGCGGCTCACCAGGAGCGCCCCGCCCACGAGGAACAGGGCGATGAAGGCGGTGGAGATCGCGGCGAAGGCGACCAGTCCGTTGCGCCGCAGGCCCTGGAGCGTCTCGTTGAAGAAGTAGCCGACCCTAAGCGCCATACCCGTAGACCCCCCGCGCCTGGTCTCGGATGACCTTCCCCGAGTCGAGCTCGATGACCCGCCGGCGCATGGCGTCGACGATCGCGTTGTCGTGCGTCGCCATCAAGACCGTCGTCCCGGTCCGGTTGATCCGGTCCAGCAGCTTCATGATGTCCACCGATGTCCCGGGGTCGAGGTTCCCGGTCGGCTCGTCCGCCAGCAGGATCAGCGGGCGGTTGATGAAGGCCCTGGCGATGGACACTCGCTGCTGCTCGCCCCCGGACAGCTCGTCGGGGTAGTTGCGGAGCTTGTCCCCCAGCCCAACCAGGTTCAGGATCTCCGGCACCCGCTGGTGGATGACGTTGCGCGGCTTCCCGATCACCTCCAGGGCGAAGGCCACGTTCTCGAACACCGTCTTGTCCGACAACAGCTTGAAGTCCTGGAACACCGTTCCCAGGTTCCGTCGGAGGTACCGATGTGCTTCCCCGCGACGTAGATGTCTCCCCGGGTGGGCTCCTCTTCCTTGAGCAGCAGCCGGATCAGGGTGGACTTGCCGGATCCGGACGGGCCCACCACGAACACGAATTCACCCTTGCCGATCTCCACGGAAACGTCGTCAAGGGCGACCACCGTCTCCTTGTAGACCTTGCTGACACGGCTCAGGCTGATCATGGTTCGTCACTTCGACGCGAACGGGTCATGGCTGAAGAAATCCTCTGTTTGAGCGGCTCCCGGATGTTAGCAAAGGGAGAGGCTCGAGGAAACGAACCGAGGCGTTTCGATACACTCACCCCGCCCAAGGAGACGACGTGACCGACCGAAGGACCGATCCCCCCGAACTCTCCGTCGTGATCCCCGTGTGGAATGGCGAGCACAGCCTGGGCAAGCTGCTCCCCCGGCTCTCCACGGTGATCGAGGCCACCGTTCCCCGACAATCTGAGGTGATCGTGGCTCTTCCGGACGGTGACCCGGCGGCTGCGCTCGTAGAGCGGTCGGGTGGTCACGTGGTTCCATTCAAGAACGCCGGGTATGGGGCGGCGCTCAACGCCGGACTCGCCGCGGCCCGCGGCAGGTGGGTTATCACCATGGACGCCGACTTCACTCACAGCCCGGAGTTCGTCCGGACGTTGTGGCTCCGCCGGCGCGAGGCCGACGTCCTGATCGCCTCACGATACGTGCCCGGGGCGGTGGCCGAGATGCCTCTGTCCCGGCGCGTGCTCAGCCGAACCCTGAACCGCCTGTATCGCACGGTGCTCGCGCTTCCCCATCGAGACCTGTCCAGCGGCTTCCGCATGTATGGGCGGGCGGTTCTGGAAGACGTCGGCCCGGCCACGGCCGAGGGCCTCGACGCCCTCCAGGAAATTCTGGTCAAGGCGTTCAGCCAGGGATGGAAGATCCTCGAGGTTCCCCTGTTCTACCGGCAGTTCCGGGGATGGACCGGTGGCCGGCTCGCCGAGCTGTCCGCCGGCTACCTCACGACGCTCGGCCGGCTCGTCGCCCTGCGCAACTCCGTGAAGGCCGCCGACTACGACCACCGCGCGTTCGACTCGTGGATCCCCTTGCAACGGTACTGGCAGCGCGCCCGGTTCCGGGTCATCCGGGGGATGGTGGACGGCGCGACCGGCATCCTGGACATCGGGTGCGGATCCAGCCGGATCGTGCAGACGCTGCCGCAGGCCGTCGGATTGGACATGCAGATCCGGAAGCTTCGGTGGCTGCGGGCGCCGGGCCGGCAGCTGGTCCAGGGGTCCCTCTCGGACCTGCCCTTCGCCGACGAGTCGTTCGACGCGGTCATCTGCTCCGAGGTCATCGAGCACATCCCCAGGGACCGGATCGACCTCACCGACATGGTCCGCGTGCTGGCGCCGGGCGGGCGGCTCGTCCTGGGCACGCCCGACTACGGCCGGTGGATCTGGCGGACGCTCGAGAGCCTGTACAAGAAGGTCTTCCCCCAGGGGTACGCGACCGAGCACATCAATCCCTACACCAGGCGCGAGCTCCGCATGGAGATCGAGAAGCTCGGCCTCGTCGTCCTGGACGTCCAGTACGTGGGCGGCTCCGAGATGATCTTCAAGGCCGTCAAGCCCACCCAGCAGAAGTCTGCGTCGCGCCCCGCGCTGCGAATCGCCCGCAGCTAACGTTCTAATCAATGAGCCCCTACACGGATGAAGGTCCGATCAGCGAGGAGGAACTGGCGCAGAATCGCCTGTATCCGGTGCTCGAGCGATGGCGGGCGAGCTTGGGAGATCGACTGGCAGGCGACTGGCTCGAATGGTGGCGATCGCCAACGGTCAATGTCGCCATTCGGGAACCGAGCGCGGACGAGGTGTCCATCCTGTCTCGCGAGGCCGCAGAGATCGGTTGGGAGGCGAGGATCGTGCCAGCTCGCCACACGGCATCGGAGTTGCAGGATTTCACGAAGAGGGCGACGGCTCTCATCGCGCGTCGCCAGCCGGATGCCCTGATCTCGGCCGGACCCGATCCCTCGACCAACAAGATCTACGTCGTGCTTCGAGAGCCTGACCGATCCCTGATCGAGGAGTTGTACCGCTCGCTACCTCAAGATGTCATGATCCTCTCGATCGAGTCCGGGACCTGGACCAGCTACGTGCCGCTGGCCTAGCCCGATCCCCCTGCCGGAGTGGCGCGGCGGTGGAGCTCCGCTTCGATGAACGCCTCGACCTCGCCGTCGAGCACCGAGTCCACGTTGCTGCTCTCCACACCGGTTCGGTGGTCCTTCACCATCCGGTACGGGTGCAGGACGTAGGAGCGGATCTGGGACCCGAACTCGATGTCCCGGCGCTCGCCCCGGAGGTTCTCGATCCGTTGCTCTCGCTCGCGGCGCGCCCGCTCGGCCAGGCGCGCCTTCAGGATCCGCATGGCCACCGCTCGGTTCTGCATCTGGGACCGTTCGTTCTGGCACGCCGCGGTGATCCCCGTGGGGATGTGGGTGATGCGAACGGCGGAGTCCGTGACGTTGACGTGCTGCCCGCCCGCGCTGGACGAGCGATAGGTGTCGATGCGGAGATCCTTGGGATCGATCTCGACCTCGGAGTCCTCCTCCGGCAGGAGCGGGATCACGTCGAGGGATGCGAACGACGTGTGCCGCCGATGAGCCTGGTCGAACGGCGAGCGCCTGACCAGCCGGTGCACGCCTCGCTCTGCGGACAGGAGCCCGTAGGCGTTCGGCCCCTTCACCGTGAACGTGGCGCTCTTGATCCCAGCCTCCTCTCCGGGCCCGACCTCGTCGAGCTCGGCCTCCAGTCCCTCGCGTTCGGCCCACCGCAGGTACATCCGGAGGAGCATCTCGGCCCAGTCCTGGGAGTCGATGCCACCGGCCCCCGCGTGGAGGCTGGCCACCGCGTCGCCGCGGTCGTACTCACCAGACAGGAGCTTGGAGAGCTCGAGGCGGTCCAGCTCGGACTCGAGCGCGGAGAGCTTCTGGTCAAGCTCCCGCCTGAGATCGGGATCGTTCTCGGATGAAAGCAGCTCGTCCAGGACCTTGACGTCGTCGAGCTGCCGGGACAGACGGGCGTGGCGATCGATGTCGTCGTTCAGGCGCGCAAGCTCGGTGGTCAGGCGCTGACCGCGAGCGGGGTCGTTCCACACCCCCGGCTCGAGCAGCTCTCGCTGAAGCTGGGCGGCTCGTTCGCCTTTCCGATCGACGTCAAAGGTACTCCTTTGCGCTCTCCACCCGGCGAGCAAGGTCCTCGATCCGATCGGTGTAGTCGCTCATCGCCCTGCAGCGGCCTAGGCGCTCATCCCATGGCACTTCTTGTACTTCTTGCCGGATCCGCAGGGGCAGGGCGCGTTCCGGGGGATTTTGTCGCTCACGCTGACGACCGCCCCGCCGCCTGGACCGCCTCCCTCCTGGCCGTGGCTCATCTGGACGCGCTGCGGCCGGGGCCGGGCGGGCTCGTCCTGCCGGATGAGCTGAACCCGGTAGATGTAGCGGACGAACTCCTC
>VAYG01000151.1 GCA_005885015.1 Actinomycetota bacterium
CTTCTACCTGGCCAACGGTTTCTCCGGGCACGGGTTCCAGCACGCCCCGATCGTCGGCAAGCTCCTGGCAGAGCTGATCGTCGAGGGGGCGGCCAGGACGGTCGACGTGTCTTCGCTCGGGCTGGAACGGTTCGTCGAGGGCCGTGTCGTCCCGGAGCACCACGTAGTCTGAGGTCCATGCCCCGGGCCGACGTGGTCGTGGTGGGGGCGGGCGTGATGGGCGCGGCCGCGGCTTGGCGCCTTGCCCGAGCCGGACGCGACGTCATGCTGCTCGAGCAGTTCGAGGTCGGCCACGATCACGGGTCGAGCCACGGGGCGGCCCGCGTGTTCCGGTTCTCGTACGACGAGGCCGGGTAGGTTGCGATGGCCATGGAGGCGCTGCCCCTGTGGCGTCGGTTGGAAGAAGACTCGGGTTAGGCGCTGCTCACGCTGACCGGAGGGTTCGATGTGGGCTCACCGGCCAGGCTGGAGGCTCACCAGGATGCCCTCGACGCCCGAGGGGCCGTGTGGGACCTGATCGATGGTGCCGAGGTGGCCCGACGATTCCCGGGCGTGGCCCCGCCGGCGGACGCGAAGGTCCTGTTCCAGCCCGACGCCGGGGTGCTGGCCGCCGACCGAGCCCTCCGCGCGATGGTCCAGGTGGCGACCGCGCGGGGCGTGGAGCTCCGAGAGCGAACGAGGGTCTCGGCGGTCCGACCCGCCGGCGCGGGAGTCGAAGTGGTCACCAAGAAGGGAACGTGGGACGCGAACGTGGCCGTCGTCACGGCGGGGGCGTGGGCGAGGCCGTTATTGGTAGGAGCCGGGATCGATCTGCCCGTGACTCCCAGCCGCGAGACCGTGGCCTTCTTCGCGGTGGAAGCGGGGACGGCCCTCCCCGTGTTCGTCGAATGGATAGACGGGGCTGGGCCGCTCTATGCGCTCCCCAGTCCGGGGGAAGGTCTCAAGACCGGATGGCATCACTCCGGGGCCCCAGCCAATCCGGATGAGCGCGGCAGGGTCGAGGCGCGCGTCGTGGAGCGGATGTCGGCCTGGGTGTCGGAACGGTTCCCGGGGGCCCACCCCAAACCGCACCACGCCGAGACCTGCCTGTACACGAACACCGCCGACGAGAGCTTCATCCTGAAACGCCGAGGTCCCGTGGTCGTCGGCTCGGCGTGCAGCGGCCACGGGTTCAAGTTCGCCCCGCTGATCGGGGAGCGCCTCGCCCAGCTCGCGAAGGGGTAGAGGCGCTTCACGATTCAAGCCGTTATGGCACGGCGTCACTCGCGCAGCTGGTGATGAAGTTGCTCAACGTTGCCCCCGAACGCGCCGCGCCGACGAGCGACCGGAGCGAGACCGGGATGGACTCGATGGGAACGCCTCGAGCGATCGCTGTCCAACAGTCGAGCAAGTGTGACTTGTCCCAATCGATCTGACTGCGAAGCCCGTCGACCATCTTGTTGCCTGCGTCGATCTCTCTCTGAAGCGATCCAATGATCTGGTCGCTTGTCCGGAGCCGCCTGTTGAGCTGCACGATGCTGGCTTGAAGGTGCGTAACCCTCGCCTCCTCCCTTTCGCGCTCGGAGCGCATGTGCAGCGCGACCACCACTGCGGCGATCAGCAGACCCGAGAGCATGAGGAGCACGGCAGCCAGCAGGGTCCTGCGCACCACTTCCGATCCGATCCGTCTGACAACTGGGTGGATTCAGCGGTTCAACCGCTAGACGTTCGGAACGGCTGTGCGGTTCGGCCCGGTTCTCAGCGTCCGGTCACGCTGACGGAGGCCTTTTCGTCGTCGGCCTCCACCACCACCTCATCTCCGGTCCGGATCGCACCGTAGGCGGCCTCGTCGAGTACGACCACCGGCACTCGGCGGCCGTACAGTTCGGCGGCGACCACGGCTCCCAGCGACACGATCGTGTCTGGCTCCAGGAGGACCACCGCCGCAGGCGCCGTCCCGGCCCGCACGGCCTCGGCCAGCACGCTGCTGCTCGAGCTGGACCCCCTGCCCGACGGCATCAGCACCACCCGGCCCGCGAGCTCCTCCCCGGCCTGAGGATGCCGTCGGTCGATCACCTTGCCCGTGGTGGGGTCCATGCCGCCCCACAACGACAGCGGCTCGTCCAGGCGGAGTGCCTGCCCCCGAGCCGACCCGGAGACCAACGTGCGCCCGTCAGCCACGTCGCCAGAGCGTTTCGTCACGCCGAACCCTCCCCTCGGCGGCCGATCGGACGCATTCCTCGAGGCTGCCGAACACCACGTCGACGCCCACGTTGGCCGGCGCGTAATACGCCCACTTCGCGGAATTGGTCATCACCACCCGATGCGACGGCTTCAGGATCGACGTGACGTACGTGCACGTGTCCACGACCAGCTTCACCCCGGCCCGCTGATAGACCCTGAGCCATCCGCGCGACTCGACCTCGGCCAGGACCTGGCGGCTGGTCGACACGAAGAAGTCCACACCTGGAGCGATGGCCGCCCGCTCGAGCAATGGTGTCAGCCTGGCAAACTCAGCCACCGAGAAGTGGGGGGTCCCCACGCTCACCGCGTCGATGCGATCTCCGGCGACGGTGGAGAGCGAATCCCGGGCTTCCGCCAGCCGCGACGGCGTCACCTCGACCACGCGCCGGGGTTCGACTCCGCCGAACGCCGCTTCCAGGGAGCGAGCCTCCGGTGTGACGCCGACGGCGTGGAACAGCGCCACCGCCCCGGAGGACGCGGCCGCCGCTCCCAAGGCCTTCAGCTGGTCCTCGGTGACCGAGCCAGGCAATCCTTCGATCACGGGGACCAGCGTCCCGGCCTCGCTCCCAACCAGGTGGCCGAGGACCGGAAAGAGGACGTCCTCGGCCAGGAGGGATTTCGAAACACCGTCCAGGCGGAACAGGATCTGCCCGGCGCGGTTCCGGTCGAGGTGGAAGCCCGCCGCGGGCGCCCGGCCGGTGATGGCCGCACAGATGTCGATGAAGTCTCCGTAGCGATCCGTGCGGGCTCCCAGCACGGAGTTGGCGAACACCACCGCGTTCGACTCGGCCCACGCTACGTGCTGGCCCAAGGACGGCCGCTCGGGCAGCTGGTAGGGGGCGCACGTCCAGGTGGGGCGACACCCCATGGACGCGTACAGCTCCATCAGCCGGCGGCCCCGGGCGCCGATCTGCGCGTCCCCCCGATAGAGGTCGGGGTGGAGCAGGTCCACCGAACCGACGTTCAGCGTGGTCGGGATGGCAACCCGAGCTCCTCCGGCCACCAGCCGCTCCGCGAAGTCGAGGCTCGCCTGCCCGTGATAAAGGCAGCCGTCCACGTGCGCCGAGGCCACGTCGATGAGGTGCTCCGCCCCCGTGCATCGCCAGGCGTGCCGCTTCTCCGCGGCCGCCATCCAACATGGCCCGGTCCGAGGGGGAGAGCCTCACACCCGGCATGCGCCCGCGGGAGGAGGGTCCCGCCGCCCGTTCCAGACCAGTTGTGTCGCCCAGGCGACACTCGCGCCTGGAGGATCCTTCGACTCCTCGTCGGCCTCCCGTACAGGGAAGTAGCGGCCGGATACGGGACGCAACCAGTGGGCCGCGTCCTCGAGGGCGCGGGGAAGGAGGAAGGAGATGCGGTTGCAATTGTTGGTTCGGGTCATCGCCCTCAGCGCCGTGGCCGGCCTCGTTGCCGTTGCTTGCGGCGGGGCAAAGACCCCGAGCGGCGCTTCGGCCAGCCCCACCAGAGGACCGACGAGGGGCGGGTCCATCGTCCTCGGCGCCGAGCAGTGGCCTGAATGTGTCAATCCGATCACGAGCTGCTCCTCTGCCACGTGGACATGGTATTCGGTGCTCGAGCAGGTCCTGCCCTATGCCATGGTCCTCGACCTGAACGGGAACTTCGTGGCCTCCCCGCTCCTGACCGAGGCGCCGACCCTCGACAACGGCGGGATCACCCAGAATCCGTTCACCATCACCTATCACCTGAACCCCAACGCCAATTGGTCCGACGGCACCCCCATCACCTCGTCCGACTTCGATTTCACGTGGCGGGCCATCCTGAACACGACCGGGGCCTACACCACCACGGGGTACAACCAGATCAAGTCGATCGTCACCACCGACCCCAAGACCGTGGTGATGCGGTTCAACAAGGTGTTCGTCGACTGGCCGGACCTCTTCGGGGGCGTGTATCAGGGCCTCATCGAGAAGGCAGCTTTCCCCAAGTTCGCCAACAGCGCCAAGCCGAACCTCCAGAACCAGATGCTCGACAGCATCCCGTTCTCGGGCGGTCCGTGGATCCTCAAGTCGTGGACCAAAGACCAGGCCGTGTTCACCCGGAACGACAAGTGGTACGGAACGGCCAGCTCCGCGAGGGGTGGCATCCCCTGGCTGGACCAGGTGACGATCGTCCCGCGGACCGACCAGCCCACCGAGATCCAGTCGCTGCTGACCGGTGAGGTGGACGCGATCTATCCCCAGCCTTCGGACGTGAGTCTGTTGGACCAGGTCAAGGGCACGGCGGGGGTGACGGCTAAAGGAACGGACGGGGCGTACTTCGAGGCCCTGTGGTTCAACCACGACTCGGCGCCCTTGAACGACCCCATGGTCCGGGAAGCCTTGATGTACGCGATCGACCGCCAGTCGGTGGTCAACACGATCATCAAGCTGAACAACCCGAACGCCCAGGTCCTGAACTGCGGGTTCGTCGCCTTCCCGAACATCGGGAACTGGTGCAAGGACGTCCAGCCGTTCTCGCAGTTCACCTACGATCCACAGAAGGCCATGCAGATCCTGGAAGCCGATGGGTACACGTGCACCGGCGTCCCCAACAGCCCCTGCACCAAGAACGGCGCGCCGCTCACCGTGCAGTACTCCACGGTGGCCGACAATACGCGCCGGACTACCACCCAGCAGCTCATCCAGGCGAAGGCCAAGGCAGCTGGATTCCAGTTCAGCATCAAGAACTACGAGGCTGGCGTGCTGTTCGGGGACGTCGGCCCGCACGGGAAGTTCACCGTGGCGGACTACGCGACGGGTGGCTCCGTCGATCCCAGCGATACGTCGACCCTCGCCTGCGAGAACATCCCAACGTCGAAGAACCAGTTCGCCGGTGGGAACTGGAACCACTGGTGCGACGCGCAGGCCACGAGCCTGATGCACCAGAGCGATCAGGAGTTGGACCCCGCCGCTCGCCTCAAGCTCTTCGACCAGATCTATCAGCTCGAGGCGAAAGACTTCGTTTCGCTCCCCCTATACGTGCTTCCCAACGTGGGGGCCTGGCGGGCGGACAAGATCGGCGGCCCGGTCGACGCCTACATCCCGTCGAACCTCGGGATGTTCTACAACATGAACGAGTGGTACTTGGTCCACTCGTAGGCACGGAGGGTTTCATGAGAAGGCGGGACGTTGGTGCCCGCCTTCTCGTTCGTCTGGGCGGGTGCGATGCTCACGCCGCCAGCGCCCTCATGCCGGCGCGGTCGAGGACCTCGATGCGGCGGTACCTGATCCGCAGCATGCCCCTGGCCTCCAGGTCTTTCAGGACCCGGTTCACGCTGGAGCGTGAGGCCCCCAGGAGCTCGGCCAGAGTCAGCTGGGGAAGTCGAACGGTGTCCGAACCAGTGTCCGTTTCGTTCAGGAGCAGCGTGGCCGTGCGGACCTTCAGGTCTCCGCTGGCCAGTT
>VAYG01000152.1:0-4929 GCA_005885015.1 Actinomycetota bacterium
GATTGTGAAAGGTGAACCTCGCTGGAACAAGTCGAGACGTGCGAAGATCAGCTCCTGCCCGGCGGAGCCGAGGCCAGGGGTGGGCGAGCGTTTCCATCGGAGGGCGCGGGCGCCCGGCTTCTTTGGGGGTCCAAGAAGCTGGGAGAGAGCAGGGTCGAATTTGATCTCCGAGGAGGATTGATGCCCTGGCAATACAAGCACCTACTTTGAACATGATCTCTGGGAATCCCTAATTCCAGAGCTGGAAGCCCGCCTCACCAAACGGTGGGCCGGAGTATGGATCGAGCACCGCATACGACCGGCAGAACTCTTCGTCAGACTTGTTGAGCCAACTGCCGCGGATGTGCTCTATGTCGAGCGACGATCGGCCGAGGTAGGCTGGCACGCGACGGTGGTGTCGATGCGGTACTCGATGGCTGAGCTGATCCAGTTTAAGGAGCGGATTGCCAAGGAGCTCCTGGGCCCCGCTCTCCCCGACAATCCGTTGATCGGAGTTGCACCGGATTATCTCTTTGCGCCCGGCAAAGTCCACGTTCAGATGAATGGCCGCGATCAAGGGGTGCTCGAGAGAATACTGGCAATTGTTCCCTCGGACGCCTTAGCGATCGATATTCGCCCCGGCATGCGGTTTGTGAGCTCCTAGCCAAAAGCCGGTTTCGGTTCCCTGTCCCCAGCGGAGCCGAAACCTCGGACGGTTACCCCAGCATCATTGGATTGATTGAACCGCAGCGCCAGTTTTCCCCCCGCCGGTTCACCCCCTGATGTCGACGGGCCTCCTGGTCAGCCCGAGGTTCGAATAGTCGTTCCGGTCCAATTTAGGGCGTTGGCAATCAAGTCGAAGCAGTATGCACCCCCGTCGCTCCACCAATACGACACGATGCCGGCTGCGTAGGCGTTGTAAGGCGGAGAGAAGTTGGATCGCGTGTATACCGGAGCGCCGCTGTCGCCGTTAGCGGTCGCAAATGCGACACACGCAAAATTGTTCTTAAACCGAACCCAATACGGGTAGCCATATTGAAGGCTGTGCGCCAATACCAGATGTTCATCGCCGACTTCAATGATTAGCTCCCAGCAGTCCGTGTGGGTCATGACGCCCGAATGGCAGACTCTCCCGCCCTCACCTTCAACCTTGGTGCCAATGACGTGGCGGTAGATGTCTCCTGAGATGATCTCGTTGGTCGCGGCACTCTGGTTGTTCAATCGATAGATCACAGCATCAGATGTCGTCGTCCCGGACTGATATGTGTCGCTACTCGCGGTTCCTACTAGGGGCCAATTCAGCCCGTTCTCGTGTTCGACGCCATCGGTGTTGGCGGTGCACTGGCCGGCCGTTAGACCATAGTCGGCTCCGTTCTTCCGCACGTCGAATCCACTGGTGCCGTCTCTCGGATCCCGGTCAGCACGTTAGGTGCAGGTCCTGCACCACGGTCTCGCCAGCGATCACCTCGACCTGGGCGGACGCCGGCTCGCATCCCGGATACGTCGCGATCAGCTGATAGCTCCCGGCCGTGAGCCCGGCGATGGCGTACTCACCGCCCACGTCCGTTTCCGTGGACCCGTTCTCAGGTCCGAACCAGGAGACGGTGGCCCCGGCCACATCGGTATCGCCGACCACCGTGCCCTCGAACCTGGACGGCGCCTCCAGGATCAACGTCCGCTCCTGGGCGGTGCCTGCCGCCCACAGGTGATCGGCGGATTCCGCCTCGACGTCCGCCAGCGACCCGCTGTCGCCCGGGGTGGGGCTGGGCACCAGGTTCCAGGCGCTCCCGTCGAAGTGGACGGTTTGGCGCCAAGGCCTGGATCCCGGAGAGTGATGTTCCCCTGACATTGAAGTTCACCGTCCACTCCGCTCCGTTCCAGTGCTCCACGATCGACTGGAAGGCGAGGTACTCACCCTGCTCGATGACCCGGTACCCGGAGGCCCACACATCGCCGGGCCCGGTCGACGAAACGTCCGTCAAGACGTAGGCGATCTCGTTGTACTGTCCTCGCGGCTGGGGACTGGGGATGATCGACCACCTGGTGCCGTTGTAGTGGCAGGTGGTCGAGTCCCCCACGGCCCAGACGTCGGTCGGCGAAACCGCATGGACGCCGTACAGCGATACGCCACAAGCGTTCCTCTTCGATCGCCACCGGCTCCCGTTCCAGCGAAGGATCAGCGGGCCCTCCGGATATCCCATCGATCCGACCGCCCAGATGTCGTTGGGGGCCGCGACGTCGATCGCCGCCAGGGTGTTCGGGAGGTCGGACCCACCCGGGTTGGGGCTGGGGACGATCTTCCACTTCGAGCCGTTCCATCGGTCAATGAGCGTGGTGCTCTTGAGGCTGGCGAAGTCCTCCGCGTAGCCCACCGCCCAGACCTCGGTGGAGGAGACGGCGTCGGCGTCCTCCAGGGTGAAGAAGTCGGCGCCCGACCAGGATGGGTTCGGCGTACGGACGAGGACCCAGCGCGTGCCGTCCCAGTGCAGCGCCAGTGTGTCGCGCCCGGTCTCCGTGGGCTGACGTCCCGAGTTGTACCGTCCCACCGCCCAGATGTCGTCCGAACCGACCACGGCCAGGCCGGCCAGCTCGTTCTGCCTGGTTCCGCGGTTCGGGCTGGGGACCTGGCCCCACGCCGCGCTCTCGTCCAGAGCCACGGCGGCCCCGTCGGACATCAACACGACCACCAGGGCAGTCAGCAATGTCAGGATCGTCCTGGGCTTCATGCGCCACCTCCCGGCGCCAAAGGCTAGGACGTGTTGCCCAGGACCGGACCGCCTCACGCTTACCATTCCATGAACTCTCTCGCACACCGTCAGGGTCGTGCACTTGGCGTTACACAATACGAACCCAAACCCGCTGGTAGAAGGCCGGACCCCTGATGCCTTGGTTCGGTTCACAGCAGGGTTTGCCGGGCGGGATACCGGAAGAGTGCCGCGCCCTGATGGGGTCGTGGGGCCCACCGCTCCGATCTCCGAGGCGTCCATCAACATCCATCAGGCTTGATGGAAACCTGATGGAATCTATCCTTCGGCGTTCGAGTCCCTCGGCGGTTCGTCGAGGAACAACGGAGCGAGCAACTCCGCGAGGGCTTGGATGGCGCGCCGCTCGTCTTCGGCCGTAAGCTCGACGAACTCGGGCTCACACAAGAGGGGCCGCGTATGTGACCCCGGCTAGATCAGAGCCCCAAGGGCCTCTACCAAGGTGTCAGGTTCATGCCCGCGGTCCCCAGCGAGTGCGTAGCTCCTCTACCGAGATCCCCATGACCACAGCGATCTCCTCATCGGTCGCCCCGGCCTCGTAGACCCGCTCGATCACCCGCCGGTGGCTCTCAATCGCGTTCTCAAGGGCGGCCTCCGTGTGTCGCAGCGCCTGGGCCTAGTCCCCCAGGATTCGGAGCAGCACTGCCCGGTGCCTCACCTCCGCATCTTCGACCACTCAGGACCCTCCATCGCCACGCGGGCGCGTGCTCGAAGACCCGGATCCAGAGATGAGGAGAGCCGCTGCGCCGATGCGCAACGGCCCTTCTCGGATCTCACCTGACGGCGATCAAACGATCACCCGCACGTTGGAGGCCTGGGCGCCCTTCTGGCCCTGGGTCACCTCGAACTCGACTTTCTGGTTCTCGTCCAGGTTGCGGTGGCCCTCTCCTGCGATCGAGCTGAAATGCACGAAGACGTCGGGGCCGTCATCCTGGGTGATGAAGCCGTAACCCTTCTGGCCGCTGAACCACTTCACGGTACCTGTGCTCACGAACAATCCCTCCCTTCCTGCCCGTCTCGAACCTGACCGCTGCTCGGTGGGCGCCGGCCCGAAGGCCGAGAGGGAACTGCTCGAAGATGCACGGTCGCGAATGGTGCCGAACCCTCATCAAGACTGTACACGGTTGGAGCGGGCACCCACCGGAGCGCGGCCGCGAAGGCCACGAGGTAAAGCCGATCGGGGGCCTTAGTGCGGGTCGCGTGGCCTAGCGCGGCGCGTCGAGGGCGAGTCCGAAGGGGCTTCCCTCGCTGTCCCGGCAGACGCTCCACCGCTCCCCCGGGTGGATGACCTCTCCGCCGAGCTCGCGGACCCGGTTCAGCGCCGCTTCCATGTCCGAGACGGAGAAGTACGGGAGCGACACCCGGTCCCCAGGGCCCGTTCCCCGCGGGTGCAGGCCCAGCGCGGGACCGTCTCCGCCGGTCTGCCAGCCGTCCCCCTCGCCGTCGGCACGGTCCTCGAGTTCCACCCCCAAGAGCACGGTCCAAAAGCGGCGCGCCCGGGCCGGCTCGTCGGCGGGGAACTCCACGAGTCGGATCGGCGACGCCACCCCGCCACAGTACCCGAGGTCGTGCAGGAGCGCCCTGCCGGCGCAGCGAGCTCTCCGGTTCGAACGACAAACACCAAAGCCGATGAGAGACGACAACACCAAAGACAGTGGCGATAACGCCCATTTGTCCTCGGAAGGACAGAGTGCGAATGGCGTCCGAGTTCCGATCGAGAGCGTTCAGCAATTCTGAAGCCGCCCACCGCGGTCTCGGGAGCGAGAAACGACTCCGAAGCCCAGCTCGAATAGCGACCGGCGAGACCGCTACGCAGCTACCGCTTCCCTCTGCTGCCGCCCTTGCCCAACTCGGCGCGGTCGCCCCGCCTGCCCCCTCGCTCCCTCTTCTCCTTCGATCGTCGCTGGTCCATCTTTTGGCGGCCGCTGTCGTGCTTCTGCTTCCCCACGAGGACTCCTGTCTCCGGAGGACAGAACCTCAGCACCCTTGGCTCTGGCACCCCTCGCTCTGGATTGCGCTTTGATGCACGAACACCGTTCGCTCTGGCGAGGAGTGGCCCCAGACTCATCCCGCGCTGAGGCCGCGACCGAGGCCGGATGCGCTCAGCAGCCGCTCGATCGTGGCCGGATCGCCCCGCCAGTGGTCGCGCACCACCTCCGGGCCGGCCTTATTGAGCAGGTGACGGAGG
>VAYG01000152.1:4958-5358 GCA_005885015.1 Actinomycetota bacterium
GCGGGGCTGGCGGGCGTGTGGAGGCACGACCGGGCGCACCGGTTCTTCTCGGCTGCCCGCTGGAGCGCTGAGGCGCTGAGCCTGGCGCTGGCCCGGCTTATGGCGAGGCTGCTGGTCCCGGCGGGCGAGCCGGTGCTATCAGTCTTCCATCAGGGCCTGATGGACTTGGCGCTGATCGCCATCCGGCCCGGGTACAGGGCTGTCACACCAACGGCTAATCACTTCCGCGCAGTCGTCAGGACGACGCTTAGGTCGGCCGTGAGGGTCCCGTCTTTCATGAACGACCGCCATCCGGCCACGACATCGTGCTCCAACGCGGCGCGACCCACGTCGTCGATCTGGGCGACGGCCGCCGCCAAGGGGGTGCTGTGGACGTATTGCCAGAGAAACTCCCCGGGCC
>VAYG01000162.1 GCA_005885015.1 Actinomycetota bacterium
GCTCTTCGGACGTCATCACTGTGGCACCGGCTGAAGACACGTATGAGTCAGGCATCTCGAGCGTTTCCGGCTCTCGAAGCGGCTGGAGCTCGATACCGTCCGGCTCTGGTGCGTCGGTGAGGATCGGGTCTTTAAGTCTGAGCATCTCGGGCACTTTCTGGAAGGGACGCTCTGGCGAACTCGGGGCCGGGAGATACAGACTTCGGCACGTCTATCAGGTCGAGGCCGGGAACCCGAAAGGACATCCGTGGCTTGTGTCATTAATGATAGCAGCATGGCACTCCATTCCCGAAGAACGGATCCGATGCCGGTCGACGGAAGTGTTGCAGGTGGAGCGCGGCAAACCCATTGCGCTCCAGACCCGAGGAGGGTAGGTTCTCCGCTCCTATGGAAGAAGGAGTTGGGATGAGGGGCAGCTCAAAACTCCGCCGCCTGGCGGTCGCGGTCCTCGCGGCTTCGTTCGCGGCGGCGGTGAGCTTCGCCCCAGCTGCCGGTGCCGCGCCACACGCCCGAGTGTGGACTCTCACGACTCCTTCCACCTCCCCGCCCGCCCGAGCCGGGCACGCGATGGCCTATGACCCCGTCAGCAAGCAGGTGCTGGTCTTCGGAGGGTACGACGACGCCGCCTACCGCAACGACACCTGGACCTGGGACGGGACCACGTGGACACACCAGGCACCCGCAACCAGTCCCGCGCCCCGGGCCGGTTCCGGGATCGCGTTCGACCGCGTGACCCGTCAGTTGGTCATGTTCGGGGGCTTCTCGGGGTCGGGATATCTTGGCGACACCTGGACCTGGGACGGCTCGATCTCCAGCTGGACCCGCCGCAACACGCCCACGCGACCACCCAAGGTGAGTGGCCCCATGCTGTTCACCGACCCCGTCACCGGTCACGTGGACATGTTCGGCGGGTTCGACGGCCGGCTCTTTCAAGGCATCACATGGCAATGGACCGGCACCGACTGGCAGGACTTGCATCCGGCGAATTCGGCCACCGCGCGGGGCGCGGCCATCGCCCAGCTCGACCAGGCCGACCACACGGTGGTCATGTTCAGCGGCATAGCGAGCCTCAACGCGTACGACACCTGGACCTGGGACGGCGCGACGTGGACCCGCGAGTCTCCCGTGCATCAGCCCCCTTCTCGCTTCTACTCCGCGTCGGCGTACGAGCCCACGCTGCGAGCGGTGGTGATCTTCGGTGGAGGCAGCGGCGACGGTGACCTTCAGGACACCTGGGAATGGAACGGGAGCGACTGGAAGCAGCTCCAACCGGGCACGCCGCCCGCCAAGCGGGAGTCTCAGGGTATGACCTTCGACCCGGCCGTCCACCGGATCGTGATGTTCGGAGGGCAGGTCAACGGCTCGGTGGTCAACGACACCTGGACCCTCTAGGCACGCTGGGCGGCCCCGAGCTGCGCGAAGAGTGCCTCGCGCGACCCCGGGCGCAGCGCGTAGACCATGCTGAACAGCGCCTCCCGCGCAAGCCGCTGAGCATGGTCGGAGAGAAGGAGAGAGCGGCTGCCCGTGAAAACGGCGAGGGCGGCAGAGGCGCGCAGCGCGAGCTCGCCGGCCGCGCCGCGGGTCGCCTGGATCGTGGCCGGGTCGAGCCGATCGAGCTCGTCGCGAATTCGCGTCAGCTCCTCCTCGAGCGGCGTCGGACCGAGCAGGCGGCAGCATCGCGACGCGACGCCCAACGGCATGGACGCGTGTATGCGCAAGAGCTCGGGCGGCGGCGGCCCCTCCCCGTATGGCAAGGCGGACGTCACGCGGGTCGCGGGAACCGGGTGGCGGACGAAGTCGGCCCGCACCGTCGCGGTGGCGTTCAGCGCGACGAGGTCGAGTCGCTGGACGGAGAGGGTGTCGCTCTCCCGCGCATCGACGAATGCCCACACCAGTCTCCCGTCGTCCGAGCGGGCAGCCGTGTGGATGACGTCGATGCGGCGCCAGCCCGAAACGAAGGGCGAGGTGCCGGTGAAGATCCATCCTCCTTCCTTTTCGACCCCGCGGAGCAGCGGCGGCCCCGGCAACGCGCCTCCGAGCGCGAGCCCCGCCCTGCGCTCTCCCCGACACAGAGGAGCGACCCACTCCGCGATCGCCTCGTTCTCGCTGGCCGCGGCGGCGAGGACGGCGCCGATGTGCTGCACCCACACGAAGGTGGTGGTGAGGCAACCGGAGGCGAGCGCTTCCACGACGGTGCACACCATCGGGAAGTCGGCCCCGAGCCCGCCGGACGATGCCGGTCCGGAGAGGCCGTACAGACCGGCGTTCGCAAGCGCGTCGAGCAGCTCGACCGGCAGGGTGTCGGCCGCGTCGGTGGCCAGAGCCGCAGGGAACAACACCTCGTCGGCGAGGCGCGTCGCGGTGCTGACGATATCCATCGATGGCCTTCTACCTTGGAGCGATCGACGCAACGAGGATCTCCGAGACGGGACCTCCTCGCAGGCCGCCGAACAACCATGCCTGGTCACCGACGACCACGGCCGCCGCGTCCGACAAGGGAGCCGGAAGCCTGCCGGCTGACCTGACCCGGCCGGTTCGACCCGACGCGTCCACGCCGCCGACCACGAACACCACGCCGCCCGCGGCGAACGCGGACGCATGCCCCACGCCGTACGGAAGATGTCCCACCGTCGTCACGGTCCCGGTCGAAGGATCGAACGCCAGGATGCCGGCGGACGGGCCTCGTGTGGTCTCGCCGCCAACGATCACGACCGTTGATCCCACCGCGGCCGCCGCGGCGTAGCGCAACCCCACGGGCAGCAGGCCCGCCCGATGGAGGTGACGACCGTCCGACGTGGCGTAGATGATCCGCTGGGGCGCCACCCCGTCGTAGCCGCCGATCAGGTACGTGACGCCGTCCAGGGCGGCGGTCGTGAGGTCCGACAGGGCCCGCGGCAGAGACCCCTCGACGTCGGCGCGACCGCTCGACGGAGAGAAGGACTGCACGACGTCGGAGCCCATTCCCGTCCCGCCTCCGAACACGAACAGTCGCGAGCCGATCCACGCTCCTGCTCCGTCGTGGAAGGGGTGGAGCATCTGCCCGACCACCTGGACGAGGCCGCGGCCGGGGTCCACCTTGTCGACGGTGGCGACGGAGGCGTCCGCGCCGTTCAGCCCGCCGACGAGGTAGATGGTTCCTCCCTCGGCCACCCCCACCTCGCGCTGGATCGCGGAGGGGAGGTGGAAGGGTGCCCGGTGGAATTGCAGGGCCGCCGGCGCAGAGGAGGCGGCTATCGACGTCCCGGTCGAGGTGCGCCGAAGCG
Organism: Actinomycetota bacterium; assembly: GCA_005885015.1. Classification (GTDB taxonomy): domain Bacteria; phylum Actinomycetota; class UBA4738; order UBA4738; family UBA4738; genus AC-52. The sequence goes on from VAYG01000162.1 coordinate 3,264, forward strand.
TTACGGGAGTGGTCGGTGAGGTTCCGTGGCAGCCCTGGAGGCCCAGCATCGCGGTGACCAACACGGCCAGGGAGGCACGCGATCTCGCTTGCGGCATCCGCTCAGTCTAGGAGAGCAACGATCCGGGGTCAGGGATGGGCGCGAGACTCCCACGCCTGGTCGCCGGCCCGCGCCCTCGTTCTCTGCCACATGGCGTGCACCACCAGGGCGGTTGTCAGGGCCAAGGACGTGCCGAGCAGAACGCCCGCCACCGCGTCCGACAACCAGTGAGCCAGCAGGTACGCGCGGGAGAGGCCCATGACCAGCGAGAAGGCGACCGCCACCGCGCCCCAGACGTACCGTCCTTTTCCCTCGGGGAACAGCGCGATCACCGCGGCCACCGCCGTCACGCTGGCGGCCACGGCGTGGCCGGAAGGGAAGGACCCTCCGCTCGTGTGCACCAGCGAGCCGGCCGGGCGGGCTCGGTCGTACAGGGACTTGAGCGCACCGATGGAGACCTCGGACAGGACGATGGCGGAGACGAACGCCGCGAAATGCCACCACCGTCGGCGCAGCGCCAGGAATCCGGCGATGGCCAGTCGAACGGGAAGCGTCACGTACACCAGCCCCAACACGTTGAAGAACTTCGCCACGACCGTGAGCCACCCGGTGCGGATCGAGACCATCCGCCGGACGAAGGCGTCGTCCATGCGCTGGACGGCTTCCCGGCTGCCGTGGTTCGCCATCAGGCAGCACCGTCACGATGGTGTCGCGACGGGGAGTCCCGAGCAGCGGATGCTCGTGCAGTCGCACATCCCTTGCCGCGAGCGCCTCGGCGTTCGCCGGGCCGCTCACCGCAGGCAGGGCGCACCTCGGCCGCACAGCGCCAGATCCTCGCTGTCCCTGACGAACGCCACCAGGTCGGCCCGCGGAACGAACGAAACGGCGGCATCCACGTCGAAGACGAGCGCGGTCGACGCGCCCGAGGCGAAGGCGAACCGGTACGTCACGCACCCACCCGGGAAGACGTAGGAGCGGACGTCGGTCAGCTGGGGGGTGAGACTTGTCGGCTTCTCGAACCGACGGGTACCCGCTTCGTCCGACGGGACCTCGTGAGCCCTCGATACGTCGCAGCTCTGGGTCAGCGTGATGGTGACCGCGCGCATCCCCGCCCGGTCCGAATCCAGCCAGAACTGGGCCTGCCCACTGTGGATGTCTCCGCCCCCGTAGATCCAGCCCGTGGGCAGTGCGGCCAGACAGGGGAGGGCGGCCGCCGAGGGAACCGCCTGAGCCGCGAGGATGGTCGTGTGGTTCGGCCCGCACTCCGGTGCCTTCGGGATCGACAGGTTCTGGGCGGGGAAGAACGCCTTCACTCCTGCTTGGGTGCCGATGAGGAAGACCAGCAACATCCCGGCGGCCATGAGCACGCGGCGGACGCTCCACCGCTGGATGGCGATGGGCCGTCGCTCCGGAGCGAGCGACCGGAACTTGGCCAGGAGATCGCGGGGGTCCCGCTTCATAAAGGCTCGGAGCTGGGTGGGGCTGGCTACACCGCGAGTCGCGGCGAAGGCCTCGGCGATCTCGTTCTCGGTGAAGAACTTCAGCGCGTGCTCGTACACGTCCTCGGGGTTCGAGCGGACCGCCAGCACCAGCATCATGTTCCCCAGGTCCACGGCCTGCCGCCACGGCGAGGGCTTCACCTGGACGAAGAACGCGTCGATCAGCAGCACCTTTCCGTCACGAACCATGAGGTTCGCTGGCTTGATGTCGCGGTGAGCCAGTCCCTCGTCCCACAGCTTGCGGATCAGTCGCAACCCCTCGTCGATGATCTGGTCGTCGACCTCCGCCTCCCCGATCTCGACCGCCCCCGCGAAGAACTCCATCACGATCATGTATTCACGCTCGGGGGTGATCTCGACGATCCCATAGGGTTTCGGCACGGGGACCCCCGTGTCCTTCATCAGCCGGAGCGTGTAATCCTCGTATTCGACGAAACGACGGACGTTCTGGAAGGAGGCTTCGTCCTCCAGCGCCCCGTAGAGGATGGTTCGCCACAGCTTGTACCAGCGGTCTGCCCGAACATGGCTCTTGGCGTAGAGCTTGGCGAACAGATAGGTATCGGGGTCGCCCTGGACCTTCAGCCGCAGGGGCGTCGATCCCCCGGCGCCCTCCAAGCCCACCGGTTTGATCTCCAGCACGGTGAGCCCGAGCTGGTCCCGCACGGCGTCTCGGATGGCTTGGCCCCGCCGTCCGGAGACGTCGAGGTGTGCCGCCTTGCCCTTCCGGTAGGTGACCGGGAACACCTCGTTGGGAGTGAAGAAGCGGAAGGCGGTGAGCGGTATGGCGACGCCCAGGACCACGCCGTACAGAGCGTCGCCGGGACCGTCCACCCCGAGGTACTCCCTGGCGAACACGAACAGCAGTAGGGCGCCGGCGGTCGCGATCTTCGCGTACCAGCGCGGCCGCCCCGCGACGAGGAGCGTGTACGTGATGCCGATCAGGATCGCCCCCAGCGTGGCCACCGGGGGTGACGGCATGGCGAACCCGCCCCACCCGCTGATGATGGTCACACCGTATGGACGAGGGCGGGTAAGCGCGTTGTAGACGATGCCGCCCACGATCTCCATGACGAACAGGCTTCCCAGGAAGACCAGAAGGTGGCGCCATCGGCGGTAGACCATGAGGAGGGCCACCAGCCCGAGCCCGAGGACCGTCACCCCCCAACCGGACCCGGCGACCTTGATGATCCGCATGAGGTGCGTCAGCCAGCCGGTGCGGATGCTCGCCACTCGAACCATCCACCAGGTCTCGATGTGGTCGGAGAGGTGCAGGACCGGGTCGAAGCGCAGCAGAAGGACCGTGACGATCGCGACCCACGCCATCATGCCCAGCCAGAGGGACCCACTCAGACCGAGCTTTCGCGGGAGCGGCGCTGGAGCTCCGGTCGGGCGTCGTCGCTTGCGGGTCCGCCGGATCGTAGCGGGAACGTAGTCCGGCACCGTCGTGACCGTTTCCACGGCGGCAGCGGGCCCGGTTGGCGCGCTCCCCAGGATGTCTGCCATCAGCGCTCCTTCACGTCAGGCCCTGGTCCTTCAACCACTGCGCCGCGACG
>VAYG01000160.1:0-1252 GCA_005885015.1 Actinomycetota bacterium
TGGTGGTCTGGAGGGAGCACGGCCTTCCCGAACCGGATCTCGAGCGTCTGCTGCTGGAAAGGCTTGCCGACACCGCCTCTGCCAGGTACGGGACCGGCGGATTCTGGATCGACCCCGTCCGCCGGCGGATCCCCGACCATTGGCACGCCCACGCCCGGCCGGAGGGAGGGTTCTTCGGACATCCACCCCGGTAGGGTCTACAATCCATCGCCGAACGAGGAGTTTGCGATGCCCAAATACGTTATCGAGCGGGACTTCAGCATCGGCGAGGAGCGGATGCCCGAGGTCGGGCGCCGCTCGCGACAGATCATCGAGGAGCAGTTCCCCACGGTCACCTGGCTCCACAGCCACGTGACCGTCGACAGCGAGGGCCATGTGCGCTCGTTCTGCGTGTACGAGGCCCCGGACGAGGAGACAGTCCGGGAGCACTCGAGGCTCCTCGGATGGCACAAGATCGTGGGGATCTTCGAGGTCGCCGGCGACGTCACGCCGGAGGACTTCCCCCTGACTCCGGAGCCCGTTTAGCGGCCTCGTCGGGCCGCGCTCGTAGGTGCTCCATGTCGGCGAGGTGCCACGCGGCCTGGGACGCAACGGCAAGGCGCCGGAGGATCTCTTGCCGAAGGTCCCCGCTGTCTTCAGACACGAGCCCCAGCGCCTCCCGGTACAGCTGAACGGCGCGTTCCTTCGCCCACCCCCGGCCGGCTTGGTCGCCGGCGCTCATCAGGTAGCCGACCGCTCGCGGTGTGTCCCCGGCCTCGCGCCAGTGGTGGGCGAGCGCGGCGGCCGAGAACCCGAGCTCCGAGGTGGCCTCCTCGAGGAACCCTGCGACGATGGCGTGGCGCTGGCGGCGGTCGACCCGGGGAAGGGTCTGGTAGGCCACGTCCCGGATCAGCATGTGCTTGAAGCTGAACTGCTGATCGCCGCGGATGCGTGACACGGCCTCTCGCCGGATCAGGTCTCGGTGCTCCAGCGAGCCCAGCAGGGCGGAGAGGTCCTGTTGGTCCGGCTGGAGCCGAGCGAGGGCTCCCCGCCAGAAGACCTTCCCCGCCACGGCGGCGTCCAGGAGGAGGGCCCGCTCGGCGGCGGGCAGGGCGTCCAGCCTCGAGCCGACGATGCCCCGGATGCTCGTGGGCAGGTCGGCCGTCTCGGACGTTGCCCGCTCGGCGAGGGAGGCCGCGAGCTCCTCGATGAACAGCGGGTTCCCCTCGGCGGTCGAGGCCAGCACGGCCGCGCGCTCCGGCGGCTCGCCCAG
>VAYG01000160.1:1336-4777 GCA_005885015.1 Actinomycetota bacterium
GTGAGCAAAAGGAGCGGCGATTCCCGAACCCTGGCGGCCAGGAACTCGATCAGGTCCAGCAGGCTCGGATCGGCCCAATGGATGTCCTCGAAGACCAGCACGGTCGGTTGCTGGGCGGCCAGGCCCTCCACCAGAAGCCGGGCGGAGAAGAACAGGGTCTCTCGATCGGACACGGAGCCCTCCGTCCCGAGCCCGACGAGGAGCGCAAGGTGCCGCGTGGTCTCCTCCGCCTCCGCGTCGCCGGTGATCTCCGAAACCGACCGGCGGAGCTTGTCGTAGGAGCCGGCCAAGTGGTCGTTGTCGAAGATCCGGGCGACCTGCTTCACGTGCTGGGCGAAGGCACCGTACGGACCGCTCTCTCCATAAGGGACGGACCGGCCTCGGAGGGCCTTTCCCCCGCTCACGGTCACCCGCTGCACCAGCTCGTGGGCCAGCCTGGATTTCCCGATGCCGGTAGGGCCGAACACGGTCACCAAGTGAGGCCTTGATTCCTCGGAGACTCGCTCCCAGATCCCCCGCAGGACGGCCAGCTCGGCACCTCGGCCGATCATCGGGACCGGAGCGAAGGCCCTCTCGCCCACCGGGGCCCGCGGAGACACCACCAACCAGGCGGGGACGGGGAGCGCCTTGCCCTTGGCCTCGACCGGCTCGGCCGCCTCGTAGTCGATCAGGGCGCGGGTGCTCCCGTAGGTCTCGGCGCCGACGAGGATCCCGTTCACGGGGGCCGCGGACTGGAGCCGGGCGGCGGTGTTGACCACGTCGCCGGCGACCATCCCCTCGCCCTGGCCGGGCCGGGCTCCCAGTGTGACGATGGCCTCGCCGGTGTTCACCGCGAGGCGAACCCGGAGGTCCAAGGCGGGATCCGATTCGTTCATTCCTTGCAGGGCGTCGCGGATGGCGAGGGCGGCTCGGACCGCCCGCTCCGAGTCGTCCCCGTGAGCGACCGGCGCCCCGAAGATGCCCATGACCGCGTCGCCGACGAACTTCTCCACCGTGCCGCCGAACCGCTCGATCTCGGACCGGACCCGCTGGTAGTACGGAGAGAGGATGGCCCGGACGTCTTCCGGGTCCAGCCGCTCTGCCCGCGCAGTGAAATCGACCAGGTCCACGAAGAGCACCGTGACGACCTTGCGTTCCTGGGTCGGGCCGGGCTGGGGGGCAAGCGGCCGTCCGCAGGCCTGGCAGAACCGGGCCCGATCGGAATTCGACTCGCCGCAGTTGGGACAGGTCAGCATGGGAAGAGCCTAGGAGTCAGAACCGGCATTGCCATGGATCGGTGCCATTATCGCCTGCGTTTCCGACGAGGATGCGCCGGACCGGGACTCGCGCCTGCTACCGTGGATCCCGTACCGGCGGGTTTCACCGGCGTTCGGCAGACCCTTGTTCAGCACCCCGAGCCGTCGTCGCGCCAGCCACTTGCCTGGCTCTGCCGAGGGGTGCCAGAGGGAGGGACCGTGCCTGACAGCTTCGGGAAGCGGAACCGAGAGAAGACCAAGGCGAGGAAGGCAGCAGCTCGGGAGGACCGACGGACCGCGCGGAGTCAACGGCGGAAAGGGATCCCCCTCGCCACTGAGCGCGATCGAGACGAATCCACCAACGATGTCGTGACCGGCGAGGTCGAGGCCTGAGGAACCCTTCAGCCGCGATATCGGCCGCTCGCTAGCATCGCCACGAACCGGGTCGGAGGGGATGGGCGAAGCGACCACATCGGGGCGAGGCGGGGAGTTGGCGCGTGGAATTCCCGTCCGAGCCGCTGCCCTGATCGTCATCCTGCCCCTGCCGCTCGCCGGCCTAGCCCTCCTGGTGTCCCGCCCTCGGTGGGACGTGATGTACAGAGACGATCCGATCCACTTCTGGATCGTTCTGCTGGCCGCCGCCATCAACGTCGGGCTGGGCCTGGCCACGAGTGAGACCGCCCGGAAATGGGGCGATCCACGGCTCTTCCTGGTGTCCATGGCGCTTCTCACCAGCGCCGGCTTCCTCGGACTCCATGCGCTGGCCACGCCGAGGGTCCTGCTCCCCGGATCGAACACCGGGTTCGTCGTCGCCAATCCCATCGGACTGTTCCTGGCCGCGGGTTTCGCCGCCGGATCGGCGCTCGGCCTGGAGCGACACGGGGCGGCCGTGCTCCGATGGAGAGGATGGATTCGGGCCGCGCTCGGACTCGTGGTCGCGGCGTGGGCCGCGGTGTCGCTGGCCGGCCTGCCTCCTCTGGGCGAGACGGTTCCCTCTCAGCACCTCCCGGCGGGGATCGGGCTCATCGGCATCCCAGCCCTGGCGCTGTACGGGTTCGCCTGCGCTCGCTACGTGCTCCTGTACCGGAGGAGGCCGCGGACGCTTCTGCTCGCCGTCGCCGTGGCCTACGCCCTCCTCGCCGAGGCCATGACCGCAGTGGTTTTCTCCCGGACCTGGCACGTCACGTGGTGGGAGTGGCACGTCCTCATGGCGGCCTCCTTCGCCACGATCGCCCTGGGAGCGCGCCTCGAGTACCGGCGGGAGAGGTCCCTCGGAGGCGCCTTCGGCGGGCTCTACCTGGAGAGCACGCTCGAACGGATCGACCGCCGGCACGCGGACGCACTCGGCGAGCTGGTGGCTGCGCTCCGCTCCGACGAGCCCCTTTCCCCGATCCTGGAACGAGCTCGCCGGGAATGGGCAACCGCGGAGGAGGCCGCTCTGCTGGAACGTTCTGCGCGGCAGCTTCGGAGGGTCGACGAGCTGTTCCGTCCCTACGTGTCGCCCCAGCTGGCGCGAGGGCTCGAGGAACGACCCGAGCTGGCTTCGCTTGGAGGGGAGCAGCGGGAAGTCACCGTGCTGTTCGCCGACCTCGAGGGGTTTACCTCCTTCTCGGAGCGACACCAGCCGGACGAGGTCATCTCGATGCTGAACACCTACTGGTCAGCGGCCGTGCCGGTAGTGGCGGAGCGGGAGGGAGGCTTGATCGAGCGTTTCGCCGGCGACGCGATCCTGGTGGTGTTCAACGCTGTGGCCGAGCAGGCGGACCACGCTGCCCGGGGGGCCCGGGCGGCGATCGGGCTTCGCGACGAGGCCGACGCGATCGCGCGGACGCATCCCGACTGGCCACGCTTCCGGATCGGGGTGAACACGGGACCGGCTGTCGTGGGCAACGTCGGGGCGAGCGGGATGCGGAGCTTCACGGCCATCGGAGACACCACGAACGTGAGCGCCCGCCTCCAGGCAGTCGCGCGCACCGGCGAGATCGTCATCAGCGGATCGACCCTCGCCGGCCTCGGGCCCGAGGCTCGGGCGGAGCCGATCGGGGACCTCGAACTGAAGGGAAGGTCGGAACCCGTGGCCACGTTCAGGCTGGTGGCGTTCTCAGACTGACTCCACCCGGCTCGTTCTGTCCGATTTGCGCCGACAGAGGCCGGGTAGAGGAAAGCTGGAAGGAAGGGAGGCCCCCATGACCGCAGAGGATCAGAA
>VAYG01000161.1:0-492 GCA_005885015.1 Actinomycetota bacterium
CGGTGCCCCGCCGAGTCATCCTCCCTTCCTTCGTCTCGCTCGTCCTTCTGTTCGTGTCCTTGCCGGCGGCTCTAGCGGGATCAGGCGGCGGCGGCTCCACGAGGTCGACGATCAACGCCCCGACCGCCGGTGGAGAGAGGCTGTGGGCCAGGCGCTACGACGGGCCCGCCAGCCTCGACGATGTCGCCGGGGACGTCGCGGTTAGCCCCGACGCGTCCACCATCTTCGTGACTGGGTCCAGCGTGGGGTCGACCGGCAAGTTCGACTTTGCCACTCTTGCGTACAGCGCAGCCACAGGGGACACGCTCTGGGTGAGGCGGTATGACGGCCCGAGGAGCGGTGAGGACATCGCTGGCTCCCTGGGGGTGAGCCCCGATGGTTCCAGAGTGTTCGTGATCGGTGCCTCGCGGGGACTGAACCACGAGTTCGACTTCGAGACCATCGCCTACGAAGCGGCGACCGGGACCAGGTTGTGGCAGAGCCGGTACGACC